>JAJFTR010000037.1 GCA_021372825.1 Actinomycetes bacterium | reverse complement strand
ACGATGCACTCAGCCAAGGGCCTGGAGTTCGACTGCGTCTACATCATCCATGCCGCGGATGGCAACATCCCTTCCGACATGGCGACCGGCTCCACCGAGGAGATCGAAGAAGAGCGCCGACTGTTCTACGTCGCGTGCACGCGAGCCAAGGAGTACCTGTACGTGACACACCCTCTGCGGTACTACGTGAGCGGGCACGGGACGAGCGACAGGTACGGCTATGCACTTCGCACGCGCTTCATCCCCGAAGAGGTCCGCCCGCTTTTCGCTGAGGTGCAGACAGGCGCGCGCGAGGCCGCCGGGCCCGCGCCCTTCGCGATGAGCAGTGCCGCCACGAGCATCCGCGCGAGTATGCGCGCGATGTGGGAGTGACGGTCAGCGCCGCGGCAGGAGCGGGTAGCACCCTCCGATGAGTTGCGAGACAATGCAGTCTCCGCACTTGTCGAGGGGGTCGCGTGTCAAGCACAGTCGAGGTCACCGGGCTCACCAAGAGCTACACGATGGGTGGCGAACCGCTTCTTGTGCTGCGTGGCATCGACCTGGCGATGCGCCCAGGAGAAGTCGTGTGCGTCATGGGGCCGTCAGGATCGGGCAAGTCCACACTGCTCAACATAGTAGGAGGACTCGACCGGCCGACGAGTGGAGCGGTATTCGTCGATGGCGTCAGCTTGGACTCCATGGATGACGAACAGCTCGCCGTCTATCGCAGGGAACGTGTGGGCTTCGTGTTCCAGTCTTTCAACCTGATCCCCACCATGACGGCACAAGACAACGTCGAGCTTCCCCTCGTGTTCGCAGGGATCGACAAGGACACTCGACGGCACAGGGCGGCCGCCGCCTTGGACAAAGTCGGGCTCTCGCAACGCCTTGATCACAAACCCACGGAGCTCTCGGGAGGAGAGCAGCAGCGCGTGGCCATCGCCCGAGCGATCGTCAACTCTCCTGCGATAGTTCTCGCCGACGAGCCTACAGGGAACCTCGACACCGCCACCGGCCATGAGATCCTCCTGCTCATGCGCGAGATGAACGCGGAGGGCCGCACGCTTCTGATCACCACACACGACAGGGCGGTCGCCGAATCGGTCGCCCACCGGATCGTCCATCTCCTCGACGGATCAGTGACCGAGATAGAGCAGGGAGGGAACCTGTGAGACGCACAAGAGCATCATGGGCGAGTCGCGGGGTGGCGATTGCCGTGGCCATCCTGTTTGTATGTCCCGCAACGGCATCCGCCGCGCCGTCCTCCGTCACCGCCCTGTCCACACCCGCCACCCCTGAAGCGCTCCTGCCTGTCGACGTGACCCCGCAGAACCCCGCTCCCGTCCTGGTGGTGCGCTCGTACCGTACCTCCCCGAAGAGCGTGCTCGTCGGTTCGGGGTTCACGCTTTCCCTCGACGTCTTCAACGCGACGTCACGCAGAGCGGAAAACGTCGTCGTCTCAGTGGGGAGCGGTCCCGGGAGCATCGATGCGGCCGCACAGACAGGCTCGGGGGGCCTTATCGTGCTCGGCACCGGAAACGCGAAGTACATCGGGACTCTCAAAGGATCGAAGTCGGCGTCCGTGAGCTTCGAGATGATGGCGGGTCCTGGCACCACTCCAGGCACCTACGCCATCCCCGTGACCGTCGCCTTCGAGTACGAAAAGCAACGCCTAGACGTCTCTTACACCGTCGGCGTGATCATCGAACGCGAACCCGCGTTCGCGGTCGTGACCGCCGAGCTACCCGCCTCGGCCGTCGTAGGAGAGGCGTTCGACGCGAGCTTCGAGGTCGCCAACACCGGCGGTTTCGCGGTGAGCGGCGTGACGCTCAGCGTCGAGGCGAGCACCGCCGTTGTCAGCGAAGGAAGCATCTACCTCGGGACTTTCGACCCCGCCGGAAGTGAGGCGATCGATGTCTCGATCACACCCAAGGAGCCCGGGACGCTGGACGTCGTCCTCACGGTGCGCTATCGCGACGACTTCGGGCGTGCGCGGTCGTTCAACGCGCCCTACCGGGTCCAGGTGAAGGCCTCGCAACAACCGGATGAGGGCACATCCGGCGCCACACCAGACAAGGACGCGCCCAAGGAAGGTCCCACCGGTCTGCTCGGCCTGATCATGGCGTTTCTCGGACTAGGCACATAGCATGCGGGCTCGCGACCTCATCTTCATCGTCTTTTCCAACCTGAGGCGGATGAAGCTCCGGCTCGTGCTCACGGCTCTCGGAGTCGTCATCGGCACCTCGGCGATCGTGCTCATGGTGTCTTTGGGCATCGGGTTACAGGAGAACGTCACGCAGTCGCTCGGTGAGTTGGGGGCAGCCACGCACATCCAGGTCATGGCGGGCGGCGAACCAGGCATCGGGGGACCCGAGAGGCTCGATGACCGCGCGATCGGCGACATCAGCGATCTCGACCACGTACAGGCGGTCCTCCCGCAGGTGATGGTGCAGGCGCAGGACATCACGTACAAGCGGCAGTCGACGTTCGCAAGCGTCACAGGAGTGCCGATGGACGACCTCCCCACGTTCGGCTACGCCCTCGCCGAAGGCCGCTGGCCACGAGATGATGACGAGATCGTGCTCGGCGCCTCGGTCCCCGAGATGTTCGCCGGGGGCGATCCCTTCTCGGGCGGGCCAGCAGGCCCGCGCCTCGACCTGATCGGCAAACGCGTCGCCGTCACCGTCATGAAGATGCCGGACATGGAGGCGTCCGGCAAGGAAGTGATGGTCGCAGAGGGACCAGAATCGCAGATGGAGGCGGCAGAGACGAAGCGCCGTCTTACTGTGGTCGGCGTACTCGACAAGCTCGATATGCAGACGGACTCGACGGCGTTCGTGACTCTGAAGGCGGCGCTCGACCTCAACGGGGTCCGCTCGTCGCGGCCTGTGTACGACACCGCTGTAGTGAAAGTCGATTCTCCGGATGCGGTGGCCGGAGTCGAGAAGACGCTCACGAGTAGGGGTTACCTCACCTTCTCCGCGGTGTCAGTGCGCAAGAGCCTTCAGGCGGTCTTCATGGTCATCCAAGGCGTATTGGGCGCTCTTGGCGGCATCGCGATGATCGTCGCGGCACTGGGCATCACCAACACGATGACCATGTCCATCTACGAGCGCACCCGTGAGATCGGCATCATGAAAGCGGTGGGCGCTTCCAACCGGCAGATCAAGCGCGTCTTCCTCGGCGAAGCGGCCGTGATAGGCGTACTGGGCGGACTGGGGGGCTTGGCTCTGTCCGTGTCGGGCGCCGCTCTTGCGAATCTTTTCGTGCAGTCGCTCGTGGCGTCACAGTCCATGAGTGGCGGCGCCATGCCCCAGAACACCACGTTCTTCGTCATCCCTGCGTCGCTCGGGCTGTTCGCCATCGCGTTCGCTGCGGGAGTGGGTCTGCTCTCGGGCCTCCTGCCTGCGGTGCGTGCGTCGAACCTTGACCCGTTGATCGCTCTTCGACATGAATGATGGAGGCGCCATGCACACCCTTGCGAGCATTCTCACCGCGTTGTTCCGGCCTACGAGAGGACTCGACCAGGTCGGCCCGGCGATCAGGTGGCTGTGGATCCCGCTTGCGGTCGTCCTGATCGCCTCCGTGGTCTGCAAGGCCGTGGTGGCCGCTCCGCTTCAGGCCGAAGCCCAACAAGCGGCGGCACGAGCGGCGATGGAGCAGGAGATGGAGAAGATGCCTGAAGCGGACCGGGCACGGCTTGAGCAGGACTTGTCCTCGGGGGAGTTCGACACCGCAGTCGGCATCGCCAACACCGCGGCGATAGTGTTCGGCGTCGTCGGCGCTCTTGTCGCCATCTTCTACGTGGCGACCTTCTTCTTCATCGCCGCCAAGACATGGGCGGGGGGCGTGTCGTACACGTCGATGCTCTCGGCCGCCGCACTCATGTTCATACCGCACGCGATCCGCAACGTCATCCAGGCGATCTACATGGGAGCAACCGGGGTCTTCCTCGCTCACCCCGGGCTAGGAGCACTTGTCGCCCCACAAGATCCCAGCGCCGCTCCCAGCGTCGCCTACGCGTTCCTCTCACAAATCGACATCTGGGTGCTGTGGGGACTCGCCATCATGTTCGGGGCGCTAGGCTCCAAGACCCTCGGGTTCACGAAGAAGCATGCCGCGACGGCGATGATCGCGTTCGTCGCGATCACGATGATACTGCAGGCACTACCCACGATCATCAGCGGAGCGTTCATGGGCGCAGTGGGCGCCTAGAGTCCGTCCGCCCTGTACGGCCGGCATGCACTCATTTGCCGAGCAGGTCCAGCACCTGCGCGCTCGCCTCGAGCGCGCTCACGTGGTAGAAGGCCTCTTCAAGAGTCGCGCCGATGGCGAACGGGCCGTGGCTCTTCAGCACGGCGACAGGATGGTCCACCAGCGCCTCCGCGAGCAGGCGGCCCGCCTCCGGCGACGCGATCGTCTCGGCGGCACTGACGACCGGCACGTTGCCGAGCACGAAGCGACCCTCCGAGTCCTCGGGCACGATCCAGTCGCTCACAAGCGAGCGGGCGATCGTGTGCACAGGGTGCGCGTGCGCGATCGCGCGGGCTCCCGTGGCTGCGTAGATCGATCGATGGACGACGAGTTCACGGCTGCACAGGTCGTCATCTTGGCCCACGTCGATGCCTGTCTCGATGAGGTCGTCCGCCCTAAGCCGCCCGAGCATCGACCCACGCCGTGTGATCATGATGCGGCCCTCCGAGCACACCGAGAGGTTCCCCCCGTGGCTCGTCACGAGCCCTGCCACGAACATGTCACGGCCCACATCACAGAAGCTGCCGAGGAGCTCCGGCCGGCTCATGCCCTATCCCCGCGTTCACGCTCCGGCAGGCTCCTTTGGTACTCGAGCGCCCGCGCAAGCTTGAAGAAGTCGCTCTCTCGATCGATGAAGCGGACGCGCGTCTTGAGGGTTTCAGGGTCGATCAGTTCGTCGAAAGGCACATACGTGAGTGACAGCTGGTCTTTGACACTCACCATCACACCACTCAAGCCCTTCTCGACCAGCGCGCGATACGCTCCCACACCGAGCTGCGTACCGAGAAGCACGTCGAACGCGCTCGGCTCGGCGCAACGAGCCTCGTAACCTATCTGCTTGCTGCGAACCTTGATCTTCACGCCGGTGCGCTCGTGGTACACGCGCTCCATCTCATCGGCCAGGACACGTCCTATCTGCGCGTCGCCGAGCTTGACGTTGCCGTGCTCGTCGGTGGTCGTGGGGCGCATGTCATCGGGAAGCTTGTCGGCAAGACCTTCGGCGACACAGATGATGCCGTAGCGTCTGCCATCCGCCTCACGCGCGAGAATGAGGTCGACGAGACCTTCCGCCTCCTCGCGCGCATCGAAGATGCCTTCGCAATCCTCCACTGAGATCATCTTGGTGGCCTCGCCGGCGATCCCCGATGCGTAGGTGAGCCAGCCCGCCTTCCTGCCCATCATTTCGAGCACGTACCACACCTGCGTGGAGCGTGCGTCCGCCCCAAGGTTGCGGATCTCGGCCGCCGCGAAGTGCGCCGCCGAGAAGAATCCGAATGTCCAGTCGATGCCGTAGTAGTCGTTGTCGATGGTCTTGGGCAAGTGGACGATCCGCACAGGACGCAGGCCCGGGACTACCTTCTGCATCTGCAGAAGGTAGTTCGCCGTCTTCAGAGTGTCATCGCCGCCGATCGACACCAAAGCATCGATCTCGTGCGCCTCGAAAGCCGCGTAAACGTTGCGCAGTCTGGCGTTGCGCGCAGCATCGGCCAGGTCACTCACCGTGCCCACCGGCTTGCCAGGGTTGGCCCGCGACGTGCGCAAGATGATGTCCTTGCGGTTCCGGATGGCCGACACATCGTCACGTGTAAGACGCGTGTAGTCTCTCCCCTCGACCAAAGGATGGTCATCGCTGAAGAGCTCCAGGTCCTCATAGCCGTCGTAGAACCCGATGACCTCGATCCCGCTGTTGATGAACGAGAGAGCCGCCGCGGAGATCACTGCATTGGCCGCTGGAGCGGGACCTCCGCTGAACAGCATCCCCACGCGTTTGATGGACTCGACTGCCACGCGATCACTCCCCCTCGACGAACATACCTGTTCTCGACAAACGTTCGCTGCGCGCCGAGACGACCTCGTCGATGTCTTGCGCCCGCAACTCCTCGAGCGCTCGAAGGACCGCCTCGCCCACGCCTTGGTACACGACCGCAGGATCGCGATGCGCACCTCCGAGAGGTTCGGCCACCATCTCGTCGGCGATCCTGAGCCGCACGAGGTCCTCGGCTGTGAGCTTCAGACTCGATGCCACCTCCGCCGCGCGCGCGGGGTCCTTGTACAAGATCATGGCGCACATCTCAGGTGAGATGACCGAGTAGTACGCATTCTCCAGCATGATGAGCCGGTCACCGAAACCGATTGCGAGAGCGCCACCGCTCCCGCCCTCACCGATCCCCACGACGACGACCGGCGTGCGCAACGCCGACAGAGTGGCAAGGTTCTCGGCGATGGCCCATGACTGGCCGCGCTCCTCCGCTTCAATCCCAGGATACGCGCCGGCGGTATCGAGGAAGCTCACCACTGGAAGCTGGAACTTCTCGGCGAGCAGCATGGCGCGGCGCGCCTTCCGGAAGCCCTCGGGATGGGGACTGCCAAAGTTGCGCCGTATGTTCTCCTTCGTGTTCTTGCCCTTGCGATGCCCGAGCACCATGCACTTCACGCCGTCAAGGGTCGCCAGGCCTGCGAAGATGGCCTCGTCGTCTCCGAATGTCCGATCGCCTCGCAGCTCCACCACATCGGTGAACAGCGCGGCCACGTAGTCCTGGGTCTTGGGACGATCCGGATGACGCGCGACTTGCACGCGCTCCCATGGTGAGAGTGCCGAGTAGAGCGCCTCGCGCAGCATCTCGACCTCGGCTTCGAGCGAGGCGATCTCGGCCGCAAGCTCCGGCTGTGCGATCACATCGAGGCGTTTCAGCTCGGCCAGCTGGTCTTCGAGCTCCACGAGCGGACGTTCGAATTCCATCACATGCCGTACCACGTCATTCACCGCCCCGCACGCCAGGTGATGCCACAGAGCATGTGGCGCCTGCCGCCGACTCAGGGACTCCGGGCTCAGACAGATAGTCCAGCACCCGCGCGACCGTCTCGGCAAGCTCTTGCCTCGGCACGACGGCATCGATCATCCCGTGACGTACCAGCGACTCTGCGGTCTGGAAGTCCTTGGGAAGAGCCTGTTTCGTTGTCTGCTCCACGAGCGCTGGCCCGGCGAAGCCTACCATTGCTCCCGGCTCCGCAAAGATCACGTCCGCGAGCACGGGAAAACTCGCGGTCACACCTCCGTACGTGGGGTTGGTGAGGACGGTGACGTACGGTAATCCAGCACGCGTGAAGCGCTCAGCCGCGGCCGCGGTCTTGGCCATCTGCATCAATGACAACATGCCTTCTTGCATGCGCGCTCCACCAGAAGCGGTGACGGCCACCATCGCCCTGCGCTCAGACAAGGCGAGAGCGAAGGCACGCGCGATCTTCTCGCCTACCGCGGACCCCATGGATGCGCCGATGAACCGGAAGTCCATCACCGCCAACACCACAGGATGGCCACCCAGAAGCGCGCGACCGGTCACGACGGCCTCGGAAAGCCCCGTCTTCTCGCGCGCCAGCCGTAGGCTCTCCGCGTAGGGCTTGTCTCCTCTGAACCCAAGGGGATCTACGGAAGTGAGCCCCGGTTCGGTCTCCTCAAAAGTCCCCTCGTCTGCCAGCGAAAGAACGCGGTCGGGTGCGGTCACCTCCATATGGTGCCCGCAGTAGTGGCACACGAAGAGCCCCCGCACCAGGTCGCCTTGGTACAGGGTGTGCTTGCACGAAGGGCACTTCACCCAGACGCCCTCTGGGAGCTCCGTCGTGCCCGTAGAGGTGACCGTGTAACGTCGGCCCTCGCGCGCCTTGAACCAGTCCGAAATGGGCATGAGACTCCGGTGTCGCTTCAGATCCTCGTAGTGCTACAGGTGTATAGGATACCGCGGCGCCGCTCTTAGGGCGACGCCGCGTATCGATCGAAGCCGACAACCGGCTCGGCTACAGGGTGAAGTCCTTCGCACCCTCGAAGACCGCGAGCGCATCGTCCACGCTCCAGTCACCCAAAGTGATGGCGCTTATGGCCTTGGTCAAGCGAACAGCTTCGTCCAGTGGACGCTGATGGATGTTGCGGCCTGTCGCGTTCCCGCGCGCTCCGCCGATGTGGATCTGCTCCCAAAGCTGCGTGAGGAACGTTCGAGCGTCGACAGTAGAGCCGCCCGCACACACCAGTCCGGTGCGTCCTGCCGCTGCCACGGCTTCCTTGAGCTTATCGGCAGAAGACGCGGTCTCGTCGCCCTTGGGGGGGTTCACCTTCACGAAGTCGGCGCCGAGACACACCGCGGTCCCCGCAGCGCCGGCGATGAGATGGGCGTCCTTCTCATCAGGTACGGCCCGACCTCTCGGGTAGATCCACAACACCACGATCAGACCGAGGCTGTGCGCATCAGCGATGAGCTGACCCGCCTCTTGCATCATGCTCGACTCATATTCGCTTCCCAGGTAGATCGTGTATCCGACCCCGACCACGTTGACACCGTTGTCACGCAGATCCAAGACGGTCTGGATGTCATAGAGCTGGGGCGAGTACGGGTCGTCCTGGTGCTTGGCGGGATCCTTCGCAGAGGTCTTCACCAAGTGCGTCTTGCTGTTCATCTTCACAAGGTAGTTGATGTCGGGGTAGTCAGCCGCGTAACGGGCGATAAGCCCACGCTGACCGGCGAGCACGCCGCACACTCCCCGGCTCCCTATCCGGAACAGATGCTCCGGTTCAGCGTCTTCCGGGGCGATACCCTCTCCGTAGAAGTCATCGTTCAGGTGCTCGATCTTCTGGTCACAAGCGAAGAGCATGAGCCTGCCGGTGCCGCGAGTCGCCTTGAGATAGTTGTCGATGTAGGCGTCGCGTGCGTCTGCCGGGACGTCCGCGGGTACGCGGACCTGTTCACGGGTGATGCTGAGCATAGCGGTCCCTCCTCGAACGAGTCGTCGTCCACAGCCAACGAACAGCGTACGGCATGCCGGACGCTTTCGCTACGACGTAGCACCTATACCCGGTCGGTACTCCATCCGAACGTGAGGCATGCCCGTGCGGCCGAACGGGAACGCCTCCTCACTCACCCTGACGAAGCCGAGCCTCGTGTAGAACGACTCGGCAGTGTGCCGTGCATGCAGATACACCACATCGAGCCCGCAGTCGACGGCTTTGGCGCACACTTCCCGCATAAGCCGGCTGCCGATCCCGCTTCTTTGGCGATCGAAGGCCACCGCCACCTGCCTGACCTGGCCCTCGCCGCCGTGGATGATGAGTCGCGCGTACCCGACGGCCCTGCCGTCCTCGACTGCGACAAGGTGCAGCGACGCCGGGTCAGCATCGTCCCAGTCGTCATCGCGGGTCACCCCGAAGGGTGCCATCAACACATCGAAGCGCAGGTCGAGAACCTGCTGCATGATCGGGTCGTCGTGAGCGACCCACCGGTACTGCGTCACTCTACCCCCGGAACCTGTTGGTGATAGGCATGCGGCGGTCCTTGCCGAAGGCCTTGGGAGTGATCTTGATGCCGATGGGACCTTGACGCCTCTTGTATTCGGCGGCGTCCACCAGGCGCGCGATCCGCTCGGCCAGTGCGGCATCATACCCCAGTTGCGCGATCTGCTCCACTGACCGGTCCTGCTCCACGTACTCGATGAGGATCCTGTCCAAGACGTCATAAGGAGGTAGTGTGTCCTGGTCGGTCTGCCCTGGCCGCAGTTCGGCGCTCGGCGGCTTGGTGAGAGTCGCTTCCGGGACGACATGGCTCTTCTCGTTCCGCCAGCGCGCGAGGTCATAGACCCGCGTCTTGAAGACGTCTTTGATCGGCGCGAAACCGCCCACCATGTCCCCGTACAGCGTACTGTACCCCACCGAGAGCTCGCTCTTGTTGCCGGTCGCAAGCACAAGCCATCCGAACTTGTTCGATAGCGCCATCAAGATGGTGCCACGCACACGGGCCTGCAGGTTCTCCTCGGTCACATCCTCGCCAAGCCCCTCGAAGACGCCCGCGAGGGCCTGACGCATCGCGTCAAAGGGCCTCTCGATGGAGATTCGGTAGGTCTCGATGCCGAGTGCATCGGCGAGCTCTTGTGCATCGACAAGGCTCCCGGGCGAGGAGTACCGCGAGGGCATGAGAACGCCTCGGACGTTCTCGGACCCAAGCGCATCGGTAGCGATCGTCGCCGTGAGCGCAGAGTCGATCCCCCCGGAAAGTCCGAGAACCACGCCGGTGAATCCGTTCTTGTGGATGTAGTCGCGCAGTCCCAGGACGAGAGCCTCATAGACTTCGGCCTCATGCTCCGTTCTCGGCGCTACACGCTGGGGACGGGGAGCGCCCCCCGGATCCACCTCGACCACGAGCAACTCCGAGACGAACCCTTCCGCACGACCAGCGACCGTCCCGTCGGGCGCGACCACCACCGACCGGCCATCGAAGACGAGCTCGTCCTGACCGCCGATGAGGTTGCAGTAGGCCATCCACACACCGGACTCGATCGAACGTCGCACCAGCATCCGCTCACGCGAGAGTCCTTTACCGGCGAAGAAAGGCGATGCGGACAGGTTGAAGACGACGCGGACACCCTGAGCCGCCAGCCGCATGACCGGCTCGGCATACCAGACGTCCTCGCAGACCGTCACGCCACATGTGACGCCGTTGACCTCGATGATCCCGTCACACCGTCCCGGCTCGAAGTAGCGTTCTTCATCGAACACGCCGTAGTTGGGGAGCATCCGCTTGTGGTACACGGCGTCGATCCGCCCGTCGTGCGCATACACCGCCGAGTTATGCAGACCGGCCTCGTCACGGTGAACCGTGCCGATCAAAGCAGGGCACGCGGTCTCAGCCGCGAACATGCGCGTGGCTTCCATCGCTCGATCGACGAAGTGCTGCTTGCCGAGAAGGTCCTCTGGCGGGTACCCGGTCAGCACCAATTCTGGCAACACGAGGATGTCCGCGCCAAGGGCCGCGGCATGGCGAGCCGACTCGAGGGCGAGGACCAGATTGCCGTCGATGTCGCCCACCGTGGGATCGACTTGTGCAAGCGCGACGCGCATCACGGATCCTTCCACACGCGGCTGGGGTGGCTGGCCCCCTCGGTAGTCAGTCTAGCGCAAGGTCGTTGCGCAGGTATGAGACTCTCAGGGCGCCCACCAAGGCGCGCGGGGCATATACTAGTTCGGTGACCAACGAACGGAGGACCACATGGCATGGCGCGCAGCGATCATCGCTCTGCTCGTAGGACTGGCGCTCACACCCCTTGGGGGCTGTTCGAGCTCGGGTGGAGGTTCCACGGCGCAGGTCCCCACCAACGGCACGCCCGTGATGGTGGAGCTCTACACGGATTGGTGACCCTCCTGCAAGGAAGTCAAGCCTGTGGTCGACAGGCTCAAGCCAGAGTATGAGGGAAAAGTGGAGTTCCGTTTGTACAACGTAGACACCAGCACCGAGGGGCAGGAGCTCGCCAACAAGCTCGGCGCCAAGTACGTCCCGACGTTCGTGTTCGTGAACGCAGATGGGAGCGTCGCACTCATGGAGGCAGGGGCCCTGCCAGAAGACCGTCTGCGTAAGGAGCTCGACGCGCTCAAGTGAGTCGCGAGCAGGGGGGAAGACGATGACCGACATCCAGACACCCAACGGCATCGAGTTCTCGGCTGCAGCGAAGTGTTACCTGTGTGGAGGCCGTCTGATCGCCCCTGGCGGCGGGCTCTACTTCGGCGTGCGGACGCCGCAGGGTACCAAGGTCGACTGTCGGTCATGGTGCAAGGGCCTCATGCTCGTGACCATCGAGTGGCTCGACTCCAACGGTTACGTCCAGCTATGGCCGGCCGACAAGAAAATGGGGCTCAGCCACGTGAAGTCACTTGGCGTCCGCGCGCTGTACTCGGACGCACCAGGCTTCTCGGGTGACTTTCTGAGGGCGACGCAGTGGCAAGATGTGTACCTGGTGGACATCTTCAACCGGCTCGCACCATACGGCGACGCACCTATGGTCGGTCTGCTCGACAAGGTGGCCGAGGAGTTCGACCGCGCCGGTATCTACACCAAGGGCGGTTACGGTGGCCACGGTGACGTGTGGAACACCGAGTGGCTCACCTATCTTGAGGAAGCCTGGTATGCGGAGGCCTATGACATATGGCAGCGCGCGTGGGCGCGGCCCGATCAAGAGCCGATCCTGCAGAGCTTGATGTACGCGGTGGCGGCCAACGTCGAGCAGGAGCGCGACCACGATCGATTCGACTTCTGATGCCGAAGACAAGCTCACGTATACAAGGAGGCGCTGTGTCACGGTACGTAAGAGTCACCCTGGTGTGCTGTGTCCTGCTTGTCACGCTCTTCGCAGTGCTGATGCCCGCGAACAGCGCGGATGCCAAGTCGTATTCGATGCCTCAGGTGAGCATCGATGCGTACGTGGAGCCTGACGGCAATGTGCGTGTGGTCGAATCCCGGACGTTCGACTTCTCCGGAGACTTCTCGTGGGTCCAATGGAAGATGAACACGGCAGGTTCTGATGGCATCGAGATCATCTCGGTCATGGGCCCGTCCGGGGAGTATCGGCGCGCCGAGACCGAAGGCGAGGGACCGGGCACCTATGTCGTGGTCGATGAGGGCGATGCCGTATCTGTGAAGCTCTTCCACTCGACGTCCAACGCCCAGGCGACTTTCGTGATCGAGTATCGCGCCAGAGGAGCAGCCAAACGGTACACCGATACGGCCGAGCTCTACTGGCAGTTCGTCGGCGACGAGTCAGAAGTGGGCGTCGGGCACGTCTCGATCCGCATCCACCTGCCTCAGGAGTACACCGCCGCCGATGTGAAAGCATGGGCGCACGGTCCACTGCAAGGTACCGTCTACCCGAAAGACGGCGGACTGGTCGAGGTCGAAGTGGATGACCTTCCCCCCTACACTTTCGTTGAGCCGCGGGTGCTGTTCCCCGCCGAGGGACTGCCTCAGGCGCCCCTCATCTCGGCGCCTCGCGCGGCCGACGTGCTCGCCGAGGAGGCTCGCTGGGCCGAAGAGGCGAACGCGCAGCGCCGCCAGGCGCGCACCGTCGTGACGCTGGGGTACGTGCTAGGGATCGGCCTGCCCCTTCTCGCTCTTGCAGGCGCCTTCGTCCTGTGGCTGAGGCACGGCAAAGAGCGAGACTCCTCATACCCTGGCGGGTATTTCCGTGAGCTGCCAAGCGATCTGCCGCCTGCGCTCGTGGGCGCGCTTTGGCGGTTCGGCACCATCGGCGATGAGGAGACCGTGGCGACCTTGATGGACCTCTCCAACCGCGGGATCATCACGGTAGAGCCGGTGACCGAGACAAAGAACACGCTTCTCGGCCGCAAGACCGAGACCACATACAAGATGACACTCGACCCCTCGAAGGTCCCATCGCTGCAGCCCTTCGAGCAGCAGTTCGTGTCGTTTCTGTTCACGACGATCGCACGGGGGGACACGCTCACGATCGGCGAACTCGAGGCTGCCGCCAAAGCGCGGCCGCAGACGTTCACAAGCGGCATGACCGAGTGGAAGAACGCCGTAGCGGCCGAAGCGGACGCAAGGGGTTTCTTCGAGAAGACCGGCAGTACCCTCAAGTGGGTGTTCATCGCGGTGGCGGTCCTCGTCGCAGTAGCCGCGTTCTTCTCGGTACGCATCGCTGAAACGCCGCTTCCGCTCGTGGTGGGGATCCCGTGTGCGATCGGTATCGCGGTCCTCGGGACCCAGATGCCCAGACGTGCGCCGGCCGCCAACGAGCTGTATGCGAAGTACCGTGGACTGCGGGACTACCTCCGTGACTTCAGCCGTCTGGAGGAGGCTCCGCCCACACATATCGTCTTGTGGGAGCACTTCTTGGTGATGGCGGTGGTCTTCGGTATCGCCGAGGAGGTCATCAAGGCGATGAGGGTCAAGGTGCCTGAGATCGTCTCCGACCCCGCCCTGGCTCGCACGATGTGGTGGGTGACGCCTACGCACGGCAACGTCTCGCCCGCGACGGCGTTCACGTCGGGTTTCGCCTCCGCAGCGCACGTGGCCTCCAGCCAGATGTCGAGCTCCTCGGGAGGCGGCGGCGGCTTCTCGGGCGGAGGTGGAGGCGGTGGAGGCGGTGGAGGGGTCAGCGCGGGCTGATCGGTACCGCGTGCACGGCCTCCGCAATCTGCCGGACCTGACGCTCAAGAGAACCCGCGTCGTGCTGGCGCCGCACCAACGCGCTCCCCACCACGACGCCTTCCGCGACACGAGCGACCTTCGCGGCCTGCTCGGGCTTACTGACCCCGAAGCCGACGGCGACGGGCAGCGTCGTGTACTCACGCATCGTGGCGACAAGTGATGGCAGATCTTCCGCGAGTGTCGCTCTCTCACCGGTCACGCCCAGCGACGAGACCAGGTACACGAACCCGCTGGAACAGGCACCCACTGCCTCAAGCCTGGCAGGAGTAGAGGTCGGCGCGGCCAAGAAGACGGTGTCAAGGCCGTGCGCCTCGCACGCAGACCGCCACTTCTGCGCGAAGGGCTGATCCGGTGGCAAATCGGGCACGATGAAACCGGAGACCCCTGCCTCAGCCGCCTCGGAGGCCGCCCGCTCGAAACCTCTGCGCAGTAGCGGGTTCACGTAGGTCATGAGCGCTATCGGCGGGGCCTCGGGGCACGCAGCCGAGAACTCCGCGGCGAGTTCGATGGCCTCCGCCAGCCCGAAACCGCTGGCGAGCGCGTGGCGGCCTGCCGAGGCGATGACGGGACCATCGGCGACCGGATCGGCGTACGGGACGCCGAGTTCGATCACATCCGCACCTCCGCTGACGAGCGCCGAGAGCGCCTCGTGCGAGGATGCCCGGTCCGGGTAGCCCGCCATCACGTACGCGACCAGAGCGGCGTGGCCGCGCGCGAAGCCACGGCCGAGCCCTCTCTCGACGTCAGTCGATACCAAGGCCCGCCTCCCGTACGATGTCCATGTCCTTGTCGCCTCTCCCCGAGACGTTCACGATCACCACCGCCTCGGGGCCCAGCTCCTTTGCGAGCCGGGGCAAGAGAGCGAGCGCGTGCGACGATTCGATCGCCGGGATGATGCCTTCTGTCCGGGTGAGCAGCGCAAAGGCCTCCAGGGCCTCCGTATCTGTGACCGCCTCGTAGCGCACAAGACCTTGGTCTTTGAAGAAGCTGTGCTCGGGCCCCACTCCCGGGTAGTCGAGCCCGGCCGAGATGGAATACGCCTCGCGTGGGTTGCCTGCGTCATCCTGAAGGACGTAGCTATAGAACCCGTGGAGCACACCAGGGGTCCCTTTGGTGAGAGCAGCTCCGTGCTTGCCGGTATCCAGCCCGAGTCCCGCCGCCTCCGCGCCGATGAGAAGCGGGCGATCGGCAGCGGGAACGTCGTGGATGAACGGGTAGAACATGCCTGCGGCGTTGCTCCCGCCTCCGACGCACGCCACGACCGCGTCGACCTGCGGGATCGCTTTCTCGGCGATCTGTGCGATCGTCTCTTTGCCGATGACGGACTGGAAGTCGCGTACGATCTGGGGATAGGGATGCGGACCCACTACCGAACCGATCACGTAGAAGGTGTCGCGCACGCGCTCCACCCAGTGACGCAAAGCCGCCGTGACCGCGTCGGCAAGAGTGCCGGTACCCTCCGCCACGGGCACGACCTCGGCGCCGAGCAACCGCATCTTGTACACGTTGAGTGATTGCCTGCGGATGTCCTCGGTACCCATGAAGACCGCGCACTCGAGGCCCATCAAGGCGGCTGTCGTCGCAGTAGCGACGCCATGTTGGCCCGCACCGGTCTCGGCGATCACGCGGTGCTTACCCATCCGCTTCGCGAGCAGACATTGCCCCAGCGTGTTGTTGATCTTGTGCGCACCCGTGTGGTCGAGGTCCTCACGTTTGAGATAGACAGCCCCAAGACCGGCCGCTTGTGCCAGCCTGTCCGCACGATACAAAGGCGACGGCCTGCCGACATAATCGGTGAGCAGGAGCGAAAGCTCCTCGGCGAACGAAGGATCGGCCTGCGCCTCCCGATACGCAGCCTCGAGCTCAGCGAGGACCGGCATCACCGTCTCGGGCACGAACGTACCCCCGTAGGCGCCATAGAAGCCCTGCGCATCCGGGCTCGAATACGCGTCATCAGCGGATGGCAGCAACACGTCAGCCATGGGTTCTTACCTCCTGATCTGCCGCAGCGACTGCGGCGACGAAAGCGCTCATGAGCGCGGGGTCCTTCACTCCGGGGGATGACTCGACCCCCGAGGAGACGTCGACAGCGAACGGGCGGAGGGCCTTGATCGCCGTACCGACATTGTCTGCGGTGAGTCCTCCCGCCAAGACGAGCCGTGTCTCCGTAGGCACGACATCGGCGTATGCCGACCACTCGAACGTGCGGCCAGTGCCCCCGTGCATGTCGGGCGCGTAGGTGTCGAGCAGTATGCAGGCGACCGCATCGCGGTAGGGCGCAAGGTCGCTGAGCGCACGACCCGGACCTGCCCTGAAAGCCTTTATCACAGGCGCCGGCGCATTCGCGCACGCAGAAGCACTCTCACGGCCGTGGAATTGCACGGCGGCGAGGCCGAGCTCGGCGACGGCATCGGCGATGAAGGCGGGCTCGGCGTCCACGAACACGCCGACGCGCGCGACAAAAGGCGGCACATCCCGAAGCGCCCAGGAGGCCTGCTCGATGCCGACCTGCCGTCTGCCAGGCGCGAGCACGACCCCAAGGGCATCGGCGCCCGCCTCGACGGCGGCTTCCGCGTCCGTCGGATTCGTGATACCGCAGATCTTCACGCGCGTCCGCATCACGTGTCGCTACTCCTCGTGCAAGACCGTACCCGCCGCATAGTCGAAGTCCCTGAGCTTGCCGGAGAGATACGACTCGTAGGCGGCCAGATCGAAGTGGCCGTGCCCCGATAGGTTGAAAAGGATCACCTTGTCCTCGCCCGCTTCCTGTGCGGCAAGCGCCTCATCGATCGCAGTTCGGATCGCATGGCTCGATTCAGGCGCAGGCAAGATACCTTCTGCCCGGGCGAACTGTACCGCAGCGGCGAAACACGCGGTCTGGTCCACGGCCACAGCCTCGACTTCGCCCTCACGCACGAGCTGGCTCACGAGCGGTGAATCACCATGGTAGCGCAGACCGCCCGCATGAATGCCTGCGGGGACGAAATCGTGCCCCAGCGTGTACATGAGGAGCTGGGGGGTCATCCCCGCCTCGTCTGCGAGGTCGTAACGGTACTCTCCCGCCGTAAGTGACGGACATGCCTTGGGCTCGACTGCGACGAGTCGCGCATGACTCTTGCCCTCGAGCTTGCGATGGTAGTACGGGAACGCGAGCCCCGCGAAGTTCGACCCGCCGCCGACGCACGCGATGACGACGTCCGGTTCCTCATCGGCCAGCTGCATCTGCTCGATCGCCTCAAGACCGATGACGGTCTGGTGCAGACAGACGTGGTTGAGTACCGATCCGAGCGAGTAGTGCGTCTTCGGGTCCTTGGCGGCGACCTCTACCGCCTCAGATATCGCGATGCCGAGAGCACCCGTGGAGTCCGGATCCATCGCCAGTACGTGACGGCCCGCGTCCGTGAGATTCGTCGGCGAGGAATGTACCGCGGCGCCGTACGTCTCCATCAGGATGCGGCGGTACGGCTTCTGCTCGTAGCTCACCTTCACCATGAAGACCTCGACATCGATGCCGAAGAGCGCTCCCGCGATGGCAAGCGCGCTTCCCCACTGACCCGCTCCGGTTTCCGTGGAGATCTTGGTGATACCCTCCGCCTTGTTGTAGTACGCCTGCGGGATGGCGGTGTTGGGCTTGTGCGAACCCGCCGGACTCACACCCTCATACTTGTAGAAGATCTTCACGCCTTCCGGAAGGCCCAACACACGCTCGAGCTGCCGTGCACGCAGAAGTGGCGATGGCCGATACGTCTTGTACACGTCGATCACAGCCCCGGGAATGTCGATCCAACGGTCTGGTGACATCTCCTGCTTGATGCACTCCATGGGGAAGATCACGCTGAGGTCCTCGGGCGTGACCGGTCCGCCGTCGGGTGCAAGCGGCGGCGCCGGCGGGTTCTTGAGGTCCGGCATCACGTTGTACCAGGCTTCGGGAATCCGCGTCTCATCAAGGCCGAACCGTGTCTTGTCGCTACCCATGTTCTCGCTCCTTCCCTCGGGGCACATGCCCCAAGAACCGTTGGGCCGGTCAGTAAGACCGCGCCTGTGTCTTCACATCTCGCCAAGCCGCGTTTTAGGCACGCCGATAAACTCTGCCACCGCTTCTTCGGGGTACGGCGCGCGCATGAGCGCCGTACCCACGAGCACCGCATCGGCGCCTGCCATCGAGACCGCCTCGATGTCCGAGCGCCGCTCGACGCCGCTTTCCGCGACGACCACAAGCCCACCGTCGTGCGCGGCGCGCGCTACGTGGTGTGCGCGAGCATGATCGATCTCTAGCGTGGACAGGTCGCGACTGTTGACTCCCACCAGCTCCGCTCCCGCCTCGGCTGCGATGGCGAGCTCTTCCAGGTCGTGGACTTCCACCAGCCCTTCAAGTCCGAGCGTCGCCGCAAGATCGAGATACGACGCCACCTCGCGGCCCAGGACACTCACCATCAGCAGCACGGCATCCGCTCCGTGGCCGCGCGCAGCGAAGAGCTGCACGGGGTCTACGACGAAGTCCTTCGCGAGCACGGGCACTGACACCGCGTCCGCCACGTCAGACAGATCGGACCACGCTCCGCCGAACACCTCTGGTTCGACAAGCACGCTGATCGCGGCTGCTCCTCCGCGCTCATAGTGCAGCGCTTGTTTGGACGCCTCACACTCCGGTGCGATGGCTCCCTGTGAAGGCGATGATTTCTTCACCTCCGCGATGAGACCAACGTCCTCACGTGTTCGAAGCGCCGAGGCGAACGGACGCGGCGGACGTGCGCAGCAGGCAAGCCGCTCGCGGTCCGACGGGGACAAAGAGCCGTACTCCTCGGCCATGCGATGGCTGCGACGAGCCACCATCTCGGCAAGGAAACCCACCTACGCCTCCTTCCCGAGCCGCGAGCTCAGCGCCACAAGACGGTCAAGAGCCTCAGCCGCGCGGCCCGAGTCAACCGATTCTCGCGCCTGCACGACGCCTTCGGCGAGATCGTGGGCGACGCCGGCCGCCACGAGCGCGACCGCGGCGTTCAGTACCACTACGTCACGACGCGCGCTGCGTTCGCCCGCGAGCACGGCTCGCACGAGCGCGGCGTTCTCGGCTGCGTTCCCGCCGGCGATGTCCGCGAGTGCAGAGCGTGGGATCCCCACCTCCTCAGGCACGATCGTGTACTGACGGACCTCGCCTGTCTCGGCATCGTAGTCGGCGACCGTGGTCGGCCCGCTTACGGAGACCTCGTCCATGCCAGGATGCCCGTTCACCACGAGTGTCCGTTCGCTGCCCAACCTGCCAGAGACCTCCGCGAGCACCCGCGTGAGCCGGGTGTCATAGACCCCAAGCAACTGCCGCTTCGCTCCTGCCGGATTGGTGAGAGGCCCAAGGATGTTGAACACGGTACGGATACCGATCTCGGTCCGCGTGGGACCCGCGTGCCTCATGGAGGCGTGGAGCGACTGCGCGAAGAGGAATCCCACTCCGCACTCATCGATGCAACGCGCCACATCCGCAGGCGGGAGCGTGATGTCCACGCCGAGCGCTTCGAGCACATCCGCGGAACCGGCCCCTGACGACACGGCTCGATTCCCGTGTTTGGCGACCGGGACCCCCGCACCTGCTACCACGAACGCGGCAGCGGTGGAGATGTTGAAGGTATGCAGTCCATCGCCGCCTGTGCCGCATGTGTCGATACACCCGCTCCTGCCCGGTCTCACAGGTGTCGCACGGTCGCGCATCGCACGGGCGAAGCCCACGATCTCGTCCACCGTCTCACCCTTCATGCGAAGGCCGACGATGAGCGCGGAGATCTGCGAGGGAGTCGCTTCGCCGTCCATCACGATGCCCATGACCCGCTCGGCCTCGTCCTCATCGAGCGACCCACCGTCGCTCACTCGCGCGATCGCGCCCATGATGGTGGTCACGGGCGCCATGCGTGCCGAGGAACGAGCGGCACCCCCTGCTGCGGCGATCGCGGAGGGAGTCTCGGCAGCTGCACGCGTCACAGGCACCTCCCCGCAGACGTCGAGGAAGTTGGCGAGGAGTTTGGCGCCCTCCGGCGTAAGAACGCTTTCGGGGTGGAACTGCACGCCGAACACGGGTGCTCGACGATGCTCGAGCCCCATCACGGTCCCATCCGCGGTATGCGCAGTGACGCGCAGCGCGTCAGGCACGCTCGATGGGTCGACACGCAAGGAGTGGTATCGGGTCGCCACGAACGGGTTGGGTATCCCCGCGAACACCCCGGTGCCGTCATGGATGATCTCGTCCGTCTTGCCGTGAACCGGCTGGGGCGCCTGCTCGACGGACGCCCCGTACACTTCGGCGACCACTTGGTGACCGAGGCACACCCCGAGAACAGGGATGCCCGCATCTGCAGCCGTCCGAACGACGTCAGCCGAGACGCCCGCCTCCTTCGAAGTGCCTGGCCCTGGCGAGATGACGATCCCCGCGGGTGAGCGGCCGATGAGGTCCTCGGCCGACGCGGCGTCGTTGCGCGCTACTTCCACATCCGCTCCCAGCGCCGCCAAGAGCTGCACGAGGTTGTAGGTGAAGCTGTCGTAGTTGTCGATCACAAGGATCATCGCGGCGCCTCCTCGTGCATCCCCGCGGCTAACTCAAGGGCCTCATGGAGCGCCCTTACCTTGTGCATGCATTCTTCGTACTCGTGCTTGGGATCGGAGTCAGCCACGATGCCCGCACCCGATTGCAGATAGACTCGACCTCCGGCAAGCACGAAAGTGCGGATGGTGATGCACATGTCCATCGCCCCGTCGAGTCCGAAGTACCCGACCGTACCCGCATACGGACCACGCGATGCGGGCTCGAGCTCGGAGATGATCTCCATGGCCCTGATCTTCGGCGCCCCCGATACCGTGCCTGCGGGGAACGCCGCCTCGAGCACATCGACTGCCGTCTTTCCCGGCGCAAGCTGGCCGGTGACGTTGCTTACGATGTGCATGACGTGACTGTAGTACTCGACCTCCATGAGTTCGTCGACGCTCACCGAGCCGGGCACGCTCACGCGTCCAAGATCGTTACGTCCCAGGTCGACCAGCATGACATGCTCGGCACGTTCCTTCTCGTCTGCGAGCAGATCGGCCCTCAGGCGGCCATCCTCGGCAGCATCGACACCCCGGGGGCGCGTCCCGGCAAGGGGTCTGGTGAGCACGGAGTCGCCCTCCACACGCACGAGCGGCTCAGGGCTCGACCCCACGAGGGTGACCTCCCGCGTACGAACGTAGAACATGTACGGGCTGGGGTTCACGGCACGCAACACGCGGTACAGGTCCAGACCGTCTCCTTCATAGGGCGCCGAGAAGCGCTGCGACAGCACGACCTGGAACACGTCTCCTTTGACGATATGCTCTTTGGCGACCTGAACCGCGGAGATGAACTCGTCTTCAGCGGTGTGAGCGGTGAGTGCGACTTCTTCTCTCGACCCCACCGCGCCGAGCTCGGCGCCTTTGGGGCCCTTGTCGATCCGACGGAGGTGCGCGTCGATGCGCGCGAGAGCCGCATCATAGGCGCGCTCGGGTGCTCCGCCGGGACGCACGGGAGCGATGACCTGCATGACGCGGCGCACGTGGTCGAAGGCCACGACGATGTCGGCAAGCATGAACACCATGTCGGGCAACCCGAGCTCGTCGTTGCGATGACGCGGGACGCGCTCGAATGTGCTCGCCATCTCATAACCGGCGAAACCGACCGCCCCGCCCACGAAGAGAGGCAGGCCCGGCACCCGGGCGACTCGCCCCGCCTTGAGCTCGCGTGGCACGATCCGCAACGGGTCCCCCACCGACTCCCCCGTGACGCCACCGTTCTCGATGACGACCTCGCCTCCGCGAGCGGTGATGACCTCGCGGTCGCCCACGCCGAGGAAGCTGTAGCGCCCCAGACGTTCCCCGCCGACGACACTCTCCAGCAAGAACGCGTTCTCGGCGCCCTGTGAGAGCGCCATGAACGCGCTGATCGGCGTGGCGAGGTCCGCGTACACCTCGCGTGCCACCGGCACCACGTCGTGGTCCTTTGCCAGACGGACGAACTCGTCTTTGCTCGGTACGATCATCTGTCACCCTTTTCCGGCATCTCCCGGGAAAACAAAAAGCCCTCGTCCCCGAAGGGACGAGAGCCGATGCTCCCGTGGTGCCACCCTACTTGCCGGAACCGTGGCTCCGGCCGCTCCTGCAGTACTCCGGCCGATCTCGCCGGTGATACCTGGTCCCTCGTATCGGTGGGCATCCGTCGGGACTAATGAGCGCTCAGCCGTTGTCCCGAAGCCTCAGGGGTCCATTCCTTCCGGTCGTTCGCGCCGGGTTCCCACCGTCCCCAGCTCTCTTCTGCCGTACTTCCGGAGTACTACTCCCCGTCACAGGCGACGTATGTGATTGCCGAGCACTCTACCAGCCGAGGGCGAGGCGCGCAAGGGCCCGCCACGTCAGCGGCCCGCGTGTCCTACTCAAGAAGGTCGGCGAGACTGCGCGGCCACTTCTTCACGGCCTCGCCGGTGGGGTCCGGGATGTACTGCTCTCGCCTGAAGTCGAGCCGTCTCACTCCGCGGTCGTCGGTGTACTCCCTGAGTTCGAGTGGCACTTCGTCCGGTACCGCCACGCCGTTGCGGGTGAGAAGGTCGCGCAAGATCTTCTCGGCCTGCTCCGCCTGTTCGGTCGCATCACGCAACATGCGCACCCCCTCGTCGGGATTGTGGAATCCCATTGAGTTCTCCGCACCCATGTACACGACCCGGTAGAAGGCCTGACGGTAGTGAGCTGCGGCCTCGTCGTAACTGGGCTTGATATCCGCGGATTGCGTGGCGAGCCGACTGTTGGCGATCTCGAAGAGCTTGGCGACGGTCGCAGTCCGGTAGCCGGCATCGATCAGCAAGGCCGCGTCACGGTCTTGGATCCGGAGCACCTCGGCCTTGAGCTCGGCCGCGCTCTGATCGTGGCAGCGCATGCACGCGACCATGTCGCTCTTGAGAGGGCTCATGACGTCGTGGTCGCGAAACTCGGTGTGGTTGACGGTTCTCGAAGGCATGTGACAGTCGACGCAAGAGGCGCCGGCGACGAAGTGAGCCGACCCCGAGGTGAAGAACTCGATGTCTGGATGACGGATGAAGCCGAGCTTGAATCCGGTCACCTGCTGCGTCCACTCGATCCGCGCCTCTTGTGTCTCGAGCGAATCGACGATGTTCTCGACCGTGATCCCACCCCACGTGCTGCCTTCCCATGGCAGATCGACACCGAGTACCGTCGTCCCGTCTTTCATCACCGAGTACGAACAGTGGCACTGTCCGCACACCAGCAGCCGCTGTTGCTGCAACGTGAGCTTCTCAGGGTCTAGTCCGACTTCGGACATGGCCGCTCCGACAGTCCACCGCCGAGTGGCAAGCTGTGTCGTCGCAGGATCGTGGCAGTCTATGCAGGTGGCGCCGAGGAACCGACGCTCCTTGGGCAGCATCGCCACAGCTTCGTCATACGTCGCGTCGAAAAGCGCCTTGGAGTCCTTCTCGTACAGGTCCTCGGCGTAGGGTGACTTGCACGTGAGACATGCACCTCCAGTCTTCACGCGCGCGGGATCGACCTCGGACTGGTCGACGAGCATGTAGTAGTGACCGCGTGGCTCGTTGTAGTCGATGCCGAATCCCCAGCCCTTGAAGAGAAGCGGCATGAACGGGTACTCGGAAAGCTTGTCGTACATGACGCCGCCATCGAATCCACGCTTGTACACGCTCTTCCCGGCTGGGCGCTCCTCACTCGTCGCATGCCATGACGAATACTCCAGTGGGTATCTTTCGCCCCATGGCGCGGGGTCATGATAGTCTGGCTCGGCTGTTGGCGCAGACACCTGCTCCTGCGTGGCGCATGCCGCGAGCGCCACGAGAAGCCCCACGAGCACACCACACACCATCAAGACTCTCGACCGCCCGGACACGCGCGCGGACATGACGCTCACCTTCCCGATAACGCACGACTGCGTACACGCTTCAATCGTGTGTGTACCCACCCTCGCTAGGGCGTTGCGGGCTCCGCGCCAGACGGCTGCCCGTCCGGGTCGCCGATGCAGTACAACGACCCGTCGCGCGACCCGATGTAGATGCGCCCCTGCCACACGATGGGGGTCGACTCGTAGCTGCCTCCGCCCGCGAAGCGGGCGACGCGCTTGACCGACACCGACACCGTCTGTCCGCTACGCGTCTTGAGTGCGACCCCGGGCCCGTCGGCGCCAGGAGTGTAGGCGATCCGATAGACGGTGACCGTCGCGCCATACCCCGCGGCGACGATGTGGTCGTCCACCATGATCGGGGTCGAGATCGCGCCGCCGATGTCATCGGTGAAGACCACGACGGGCGTGGGCAGTCCCTTCTCCAGGTTGGGTCCGGTAACCGTCTTGTCCGCGAGAGCGTCTTGCGACACCACGTAGAGCTTGCCGTCGATAGCGCTGCACGCGGCGAGCGCGGGCTTGTCTCCAGCCGGGTCCGCCTCATCGTTCACGCACGGCGAGCCGATCACCCCACCTTCCCAGTCGGCGAATGAGCGGTTCCCCGTCGGGAGGAACCACTCAAGGGCACTGCCCGGCTCCTTGGCAGGATCGAGCTTCATAAGCCCGCCCTTGCCCTTGATGTACTGCTTCTCGACCGGCACGAGCAGATGCCCGTCACGCGTGACCGCGATCGTCCCGTCCATGTCCGACCCGATGTAGCAGTCCCACTCGACGGCAAGCGTGTCCTTGTCAAGACCGTAGACGTGCCCGGCGCCCGAGGCGACATATACGCGATCCCCGAGCAAGGCAGGCGAGCTCTCGAGCACGAGATTCCCCCCATGGCTGGCCGAGCGCTCGTCACCGAGCAGCACTGCCTCTGAAAGCACCTTCGGTGCTCGGTACCCCCGCCAGCTGACGGTGTGGAAAGGATCGATCCGATACATGTTGCCGCTCTCCACGCCGATGTAAGCGACGCCATCCATCACGAATCCCGACCCGTCCGCATCCCTGCTGTAGCTCTTGGTGCGCGGCACGGGAAGGCGCCATAGCTCCTTGCCCGTCGCGTACGACACCGCGCGGTACGGCGCGATGTCGGGGGCTTGGATACTGCGCGGGAAGCCTCTCCTCGATCCCACCATCACCACGTAGCGCGAGGGGTCACCCGGCGCGGCGGGGTCTTCGAAGACCGTGGGAGACCCCTTGATGACGTCGTCGAACTCGTAGGACCAGACCTCCTTGCCCGTCTCGGCGTCGATCTTGACGAGGTCGTGGTCGAACCCTCCGACGAGCAGATAGAGCTTGCCGTTCTCGCGCACGAGCGCAGGCTGACCCGTCCAGCCCGTGCCATACCACTTGACCATCCCCTTCGGCACCCCGGCCGGAGGTGTCGCAGCCGCACTTCGTGCCGTCCCGCCGGTAAGGCCCCCGCCGATGGGGTGCTTCCAGATGAGCTCGAGTCTCTCAGGGACGGGCCCTACGCCGTAGAAGCGCCGAGTCTCGTTACCCAGAAACGTCGCGATCTTGATGCCGTCGGAATCAGGATCGCTTCCCGAAGGCAGCGGGATGTCCACGGTCACGGTAGGCAGCACCGACGGCAGCGGGATCCTGGGTTTCGCGAGGGGCGGTGGCGCAAGCACCTCGCAAGCGAAGCGCCAGCCAAGAAACGCGGCCGCTGCCACCGAGATCACGGCCACCCCTGTCACGGCCAGGCGGATGCTCGTCTTCACGGCCCCTCCCCCACTTGCTCTCGACACGCCATGCTCCGCCCCTCCGCCCCCTCGGTTCGCCGCCGTCAGTGCTGCGCGCACAGGCCCATCGCTCACGGCTTGAGACGGGCCTCGCACACGGTGCATCGCCTGTTCATCGGGGCGTTCGAGGCTCCGCACCTCTTGCAGTGGACCATTCGTTTGGCCGTCGGCGGTATAGACGCCGCCACCTCCGCCGGCGCACTTACTGCGCTTTGCGAAGTCCACGCACGCTCGAACTCAGCGCGCCACTGCTCCCGAGAGACCTCCTCGCCCTGGGTACGGCCGATGACGGTCGCAAGAGCCCACACCGGTGCGAGCAAGATGCCACGACCGAGTGTCCCGATCACGAAGACACCGAAGGCCACAAGCGAGAAGATGTCGGACTCGGAACCTCCTTGGCCTCTCTCGGCGATCAGACGGGCGCTCGGCCACACCCCAACGACGACGGTGAGCGCCGTCATCACAAAGGCGAGCGCCCTGGGTGCACCGGCGTTCGCGTCACCTGCCAGGGCACTTGCGACATGGAACACGACCATCGCGAGCACCGTGGTGAGAGCAAGCAACACGCGTCCATCCACACGCCGCATGACAGTCGTCGCAACCGGGGCGTCATACAAAGCCTCGGCCCCCGGCTCTGCGAGGCGCGGGGCCTGGGGCCAGCCGGGAACGTTGGGCTGCGGCCGCATGACAAGCCCTTCGACTCCCAGCACTTCCCGCAATCTGCAGACGCGGCGGTATTCCGGATCCGACTCCGGAGGGAACCCGAATCCTGCCCAGCAGTAGAACAGCTGCGAATACGCGTCCCCTGCCGATGGCACGTGATTGTTGTACTCCAAGACGTGCTCGAGCCCTGCGAGCATGTCGTTCGGTTCTTTCAGGAGCAGCATCCCCTCGGCGTCGGCCTTCTCTGCCGCACTCCACACCGATTCCTGGTGCCAGTAGGAGAGCAGCTCGGTGATGATCACGACGAACCCGTACCAGATGACCCACCCCGCGAGAGGAGGCGCAGCGACCCGGGCCATCCTTTGAGTGGCGTCTTCGCGCTCGGACCGCTCCAAGTCCGGCGCCGGCATGCTCGCCGTGGCCTGCAAGCCAAGGTCTCGAACTGCCCAGACGGGACCCGCCAAGGCCGACACCGCAGTCGCCCACAGAGTGTCCGCCGCCATCACGCGAGCCATGAGGTTCGCAAAGACCGCGCGTTGATCGTCGCGAGAGAGCTTCTCAGCAAACCCACGCGTGACGCCCACTGCCGCGCGTCTCGGCGTGCGACCCACGACAAAGGCGTTCACTCGGTCGGTTTCGATCACGTAGAGCGCGGGAGAGGGGGTGACCCCGGCCGCAAGACTCATGTCACGCAGGACGCTGCGCACCTCGGGCATCTTCTTCGGCGGCACGGGCCGCGCCTCGAGTCTCCTGAGGAGGAAGGCCTCCGAGCGGGACATCTGCACCGCGAGCGCCACAGCGACGATCACCGAGCAGACGGTGAAGGACCACGCAGCGATCGTCCCCGGCTTCGCAGTGGCGCCTAGCACCACGAGCGCTTCCGGCGAGAACGACAGGACGATGAACGCGAGCGACACGATCAGCAAGGTGAGCGTTCCCGCCACCGCGACCACATAGGAGAGCATGAGCGCGTAAAGACGCACACGGTTGCGCTCGACCCTGCGCCACAACGGCTCGATCCGGTTCGTTCTCACGCCGGGCGGGAGCGTGAGTTCGGTCATTCCCGAGCGGCGCGGCGGCATCACACCCTACTTCCGTCGACGGCTTGAGAGCTCCGCCGCGATGTCATCCCAGGTGAGACCCTCGCGGACCATCACCACCATGAGATGGTAGAGCACGTCGGCTATCTCATACCGGAGCTGCGCAAGGTCGTGGTCCCGCGCGGCGATGATCACCTCGCCCGCCTCCTCGGCGACCTTCTTCAAGAGCTTGTCCTGGGGCCCGAGAAGGAGCTTGGCAGTATAGCTGCCCTCGGGAGGCTCGGCCTTCCGCGACTCGAGGACGCCGAACACATCCTCAAGCACTTCGCCGACAGACGGAAACGGCGCAGCACTCGACTCGCCGAGAAGATCGCTGGTCACCACCATCGTTCCTTTCTGTTAAGAGAGGGGCATGTCGCCCGTTGCGGCGGTGCGAGAACTGGTGGAAGGCACTTTACCGGGAAGAAGCGTCCGGTAGAAGCACGTCCGGTGGCTCGTATGACACGCAGGCCCCTTCTGGTCGACGGACAACAGAAGCGTGTCGCCATCACAATCGTACCTGAGCTGCATGACTTCTTGGATGTTCCCGGAGCTCTCGCCCTTCATCCAGTACATCTGACGAGATCTGCTCCAGTACCACGCCCTGCCCGTCTCCAGCGTCCGGCGTATCGCCTCTTGGTCCATCCATGCCAGCATGAGCACCTCAAGGGTGTCGTACTGCTGTACGATGACGGGAACGAGCCCCCGCTCATCGAACGCGAGCTGCGATATCTCCAGATCCTCTGTCTCGCGATCCATCGTCCCTTCCCGCCTTCACAGTCGCACGGGTATACCGTGCGCAGCCATCGCCTCTTTGACTTGGCGGATGCTGAACGTCCCAAAATGGAAGACGCTCGCTGCCAGGACAGCATCGGCCTCCGCTTCAATGACGACCTCTGCGAAGTGGTCGAGCTCTCCTGCCCCGCCGCTTGCGATCACAGGTATGCGCACCGCGCGCGTCACTGCACGTGTCAGGTCGATGTCGAAGCCGTCCTCTGTGCCGTCGCGGTCCATGCTCGTCAGCAGGATCTCGCCTGCGCCGCGAGCCTCGGCCTCCTTGGCCCACGCCACCGCATCGAGCCCCGTGTTCGTCCTGCCTCCCGAGACGAACACCTCCCACCGCCGTGAACCTGGGACGCGCCGTGCATCGATCGCCACCACGATGCACTGGGAACCGTAGATCCGCGCTGTCTGCGTGATGAGGGAGGGGTCGGCCACGGCCGCCGAGTTCATCGAGATCTTGTCGCTGCCCGCGGCGAGCATCGCGCGGATGTCCGCCGCACTGCGCATGCCGCCCCCGACCGTGTAGGGCACGAAGACCTCCTCGGCAGCCCTCCGGGCCACGTCGAGCATGAGCGGACGGCCTTCGTGCGTCGCGGTGATGTCGAGGAAGACCAGCTCGTCTGCGCCTTCGCGGTCGTAGAAGGCCGCCAACTCCACCGGGTCACCCGCATCGCGCAGGTTCACGAAGTTCACGCCCTTGACGACGCGCCCCTCATGCACGTCCAGACACGGGATGACGCGCTTCGTGAGCACCGCTCACTCCTCGCCACGGCCGGCACGGATGGCCTCGGCAAGCTCGAAAGCACCCTCGTAGAGCGCCCTGCCGACGATGACGCCTTCGAGCTGCAATCCCAAGCTGGCGAGGTCGCGGATGTCGTCCAACGTCGAGACACCGCCCGACGCGGTGATAGGGATGCTGGTCTGGCCCACAAGAGCCCGGTACGCTCCGTAGTTCACACCGGTCTGCATGCCGTCTTTTGAGATGTCCGTGTAGGCGAGGCGCTTCACGCCGAGAAGTTCCAGCTCCTGCACAAGCTCGAGGACTCCGTATTCGGTCCCTTCGCGCCAACCGTTGATCGCCACCCGGCCGTCGCGTGCATCGATCCCCGCGACGATCGCGCCACCGAACCTTTCGCACGCCTCGGCGACGAGTGTGGGCTGTGTCACGAGCGACGTCCCCACCACCATGCGCCGGACTCCTACCGCATGAAGCCGCTCAAGCACCTCCATCGAGCGCAATCCGCCACCTGTCTGTACCGGTACCCCAAGCGCAGCAATGCGTTCGACGATGCTGATGTTCTTGGGCTCTCCCAGGACTGCGCCGTCCAGGTCGACGACATGCAGCCACTCAGCGCCTTGGTCTATCCATCGCTTCGCCTGGTCGACGGGGTCCTCGTTATAGACCGTGACGGCATCGAGTCTGCCCTGACGCAACCGCACTGCGCGGCCATCGAGGATATCTATCGCGGGAAGGATGATCATCGCTCGCCCCTGTCGTTCACGATGTCCGAGAAGTTCGCCAGAAGCCGTAGCCCTGCGGCCGAAGACTTCTCCGGGTGGAACTGCACCGCGTACGTCGAACCGCTCTGCACCACAGAAGCGAACGGTACGCCGTACTCCGTACGGCCGATGATACTCGACTCATCGATCGGAACGAGCCGGTAGGAGTGGACGAAGTAGAACGCCGAGCCATCAGGGATCCCCTCGAACAAGCGACTGGATCGTGTGTACTCGACAGTGTTCCACCCGATGTGCGGGAGTTTGAGTCCTCCCGCCAACCGATCGCACGTACCTGGGATGATGTCGAGCCCTTCCCACTCACCGTCTTCTCGGCCCGTGGTCGCGAGCAGTTGCATGCCGAGGCAGATCCCAAGGAGCGGTGTGCCCTCGGCCACGCGCTTGTCAAGAACGTCCCACATGCCGCTGGTCTTGAGGTTCTCGCTCGCATCGCGAAAAGCCCCGACTCCTGGAAGCACGATGCCGTCCGCTTGTCCGACGACAAGTGGATCGTCGCTCACGACCACGTCGCGTGCGCCAACGTGTTCGAAAGCCTTCTGGACGCTCCGCAGGTTGCCCATCTTGTAGTCGACGATAGCGATCACAACGACCCCTTGGTGCTCGGCACGCCGTCAGCCCGCGGATCGATCTCGACCGCCTCACGCAACGCGCGCGCGACCGCCTTGAAGACCGCCTCGATGATATGGTGCGCGTTCTCCCCGGAGAACGCATACACGTGAACCGTGATGCCCGCCGTCATCGAGAACGCGGTCAGGAACTCCTTGGCAAGCGTCGTGTCGAAACTGCCGATGAACTCGATGGGGACCGACACGTCATAGAAAAGCCGCCCTCGGCCAGACACATCGACCGCGGCGAGCATGAGCGCTTCGTCCATCGCCACCACTGCCGAACCGAAGCGACGTATGCCCGCCTTGTCCCCAAGAGCGCTCGCCACCGCGGTGCCCAGCACGATGCCGGTGTCTTCCACCGTGTGGTGGGCGTCCACGGCCAGGTCTCCGGTCGCATGCACCTCAAGATCGATGAGCGAGTGCCTCCCCCAGGCGTCCAGCATGTGGTCGAAGAACGGCACGCCCGTATCGACGACGGCCCGCCCGCTCCCGTCGAGGTCCACCGAGACGCTGACGTCCGTCTCGGAGGTAGTGCGGGTGATGCTTGCTCGCCGGGTCATCCTCTGTCCCTTCCGCCGGCATGGCGGGCCGCTGTCGCATGCACTCCGAAGTGTGCCGCTGCGTGACGGCGTGCGAGTATCTCATCCATTGCCGCGAGGAAACGCTGGATCTCCTCTTCTGTGCCGACAGTCACTCTCAGGCAGTCTTCGAGCCCGGGGGTGCGGGAGAAGTCGCGCACGAGCACCGAGAACTCACGCAGCAAGTCACGCCACACTGCGGACGCATGGGCCACGCGAAAGAGCACGAAGTTGGCCTCGGACGGGAACACCTCCACCTCGGGCATGGTCCCGAGACCTGCGATGAGCATGTCGCGGTTCCGGAGAAGATGGCTGATGCCTGCCTCGAAGACCGGCCGTTCGCGGAACACGGCAGCGGCAGCCATCTGTGTGAAGCGATTGACCGAGTAGGGTTGTCTCACCTTCATGAGTTCGCGGATGACATCTTCGTGACCGAGTAAGTAACCCGCTCGCAGGCCGGCGAGCGAGAAGGCCTTGGAGAACGTCCGCAGGATCACCAGGTTCGCGTGACGTGACATGTGAGGCCTCATGGTGTGCCGTGAGAACTCGAAGTATGCCTCGTCGATAAGCACAAGCGCGTCGGTCGCGTTCAGCACGTCGATGAGGAGCGTCTCGGGCGCCAGTGTGCCCGTGGGGTTGTTCGGGTTCGCGATCATCACGATATCGATGTCATCACCCGACAGACGATTCAGAAGCGCATCTCCATCGATGGAGAAGTCCTCTCGACGAGGTATGCTCACGAGCGTCGTACCCGTGACCGCAGCATCGATGCCGTACATGGCGAAGGTCGGTGGAAGGTCCACCACGACACGACCCGGGCCGCCCCATGCAAGCAGGAGGTCGCTGATGAGCTCATCACCGCCGTTACCGACCAGGACATTGGACGCCTCGAGGCCGTTCGCTTCAGCGATGAGCTCTCGGAGCTCACTCGCAAGAGGGTCGGGGTAACGGTTGAAGTCCATCGACCGGATGCGTTCCCCAAGCTTCTCCAAGAGCTCTCCAGGAAGATTGGAGGGGTTCTCATTGCTCGCGAGCAAGACCTCAGCGCGCACGTCTCTTGCATCGTAAGCGATCAAAGACTCCAGCTCAGGCCGTGGCGGTCGCACATGGTCCATCACTCATCGGCCTCCTTCTCATCGATGTCCTCATCGGCGCCGTACGCTATCGCGAGCCGTACGCTCACGGCCCGGGCATGAGCCTCGAGCCCTTCGGCAAGCGCGATCGTCATCACGGTGGAGCCGTCAAAGGCGAGTCCGTCGAGCGAATAAGAGAGCACTGAGGACTTCTTGACGAAGTCATCCACGCAAAGCGGGCTTGAGAACCGCGCCGTACCTCCGGTAGGAAGCACATGGTTCGGGCCAGCCACGTAGTCTCCCACGCTCTCGGGTGTCCACGGCCCCAGGAAGATGGCGCCGGCGTTGCGGATGCTTCCGAGAAGCTCGAGAGGGTCGGCCATCTGCACCTCAAGATGCTCGGGCGCGATCTCGTTAGCTGCGTCCAAGGCCACGTCTATGTCCGAGCACACCACGACGACACCGTTGTCCTCGAGCGAGCGTCTGATGACCTCCGCGCGTGGAGAATCCTTCAGCAGCTCTCCAATAGCGAACTCCACCTCATCCGGCAGGGACGGGTCCGTTGTCACGAGATATGTCGCGGCGCGCGGGTCATGCTCGGCCTGCGCCATGAGGTCGATCGCCACGAGCAGTGGCTCCGCCGTCTCGTCGGCCAGGACGAGGACCTCACTGGGTCCTGCGAGCATGTCGATGCCCACATCACCCATCACGAGCTTCTTGGCTGCGGTGACGTACGCGTTCCCTGGACCCGTGATCTTGTCGACTCGCCTGATCGAAGCAGTCCCATACGCGAAGGCAGCGATCGCCTGCGCCCCGCCGACCTTGTAGATCTCCTCGACGCCAGCCTCGACGGCCGCAACCAGCGTGTAGGGGTTCACGCGGCCGTCCGGCCCTGGCGGAACCGCCATTGCGATCTCCTCGACACCCGCCACCACCGCGGGTATCGCGTTCATGAGCACGCTCGACGGGTAACAGGCGCGACCGCCCGGCACGTAGATCCCCACGCGCTCCAGAGGCGTGACCTTCTGGCCGAGGAACACACCCCCCTCGTCGGTGGTGAACCACGACTGCGGGACCTGCCGCCGGTGGAAATCCTCGATGGCGACCGCAGCCTGCGCGATGGCATGCTTGAAGTCCTCGCCGACTGCGGCGAGCGCTTCGGCGATCTCGTTCTCACTGACGGCGATGTCGCCGAGCACGGCATGGTCGAACTGCTCCGAATAGTCCCGCAACGCAGCGTCGCCGCGTTCTCGCACGTCGTCGATGATCCGCTGGGCGACGCCGAGCACCTCCGAGTCGATCCCACCGGACCTCGGCACATCATCTCGAGACAGACGCCTGCCGCGTGCCAGTTCGATCCGTCGCATCATGCCGGTCTCACTCCTCTTCGGACAGCGGCACCGCAGCCGCAAGTCTGTCTGCCACATCCTTCATCCGATCCGCTTCAGTAGCCATGCTCACCGGATTGGCCACGAACCGCGCGGTGGAGCGCAGCACCTCTTCGATGACGCGAAGACGGTTCTCCGCAAGCGTACGCCCCGTCGCAGTGATGTCCACGATCTGATCGGCCAGGCCGATGAGCGGCGCGATCTCGATGTTGCCGTCGAGCTTCACGACCTCGACTTGCATACCCCGTTCCGCGAAATGCCTTTCGGCGATGCGCGGATACTTGGTCGCCACACGGATGACGCCCAGGTGGCGGTAGATGTCCTCGATACTCCTCGGGGTATCCATGGGCTCAGCGACCACGAACCTGCACGCGCCGAAGTGCAGATCCACCATCTCGATGACATCGAGCCCAGACTCCACAAGCACGTCTTTGCCCGCGATGGCGGCGTCCACTCCACCGTAAGCCACATAGATGGGGACGTCCGTCGGCTTGGCGATCACGAACTCGATGTCACCGCCACGCACGATCAGCTGTCTGCCCGGCTCAGCCAGCCCCTCCACGTCGAAACCCGCGCGTTCGAGGACTCGCACACTGTCGGCGAAAAGCGCGCCCTTGGGCACCGCGATCCTGAGGGGCCGCTCCTTGGCCGAGGAGGTCCGCACGATCATCTCGCACCGCCTTCGGCCCAGGTCGATCTAGGTGGCGCCGGAAGCGGACGCCCGAGCGGCAGCGCGCGCTCGCCTACACGGTCCAGTCTGTAGATCGTTTCGCCGTCAGCGAGCACGGCCTCGGCAGCATCGGCGTGTTCCGCCTCGCGCACGAGCCCGGTACCCGTCTCTCCCACCGCCAGACGTACGCGCCACCCGGCAACACGTAACGCCGAGGCAGCTCGAAATGCCGCCACGGGATCCGTGCCCCCGACGATCGCATCGAGTGCTGGGACCGAAGTCACACGGCCTTGCTCGGCCAGAGCGATCATCACCCGCTCAAGGCCGAGGGCCAGACCAGCCGCTGGCGACGGGTGGTCGAAAGCGGCGAGTAGCCGGTCATAGCGTCCCCCACCACCGATGGGCAGACCAAGACCTCGCGCATAGACCTCGAGGACGAGCCCCGTGTAGTAGTCGAACGAGCGCACGATACCGAAGTCGAGAACGACTGCGTCGGCGTAGCCGAGCGCTTCCAGGATGCGGTAGGTCTCGCTCAGGTCTGACAGCGTCTCTTCCCGTCCGCACGCCTCCAGCAGCGCCCGGCACTCAGCGAGCGCTTCCGCACCGCCCCGGAGGCGAAACGCCGCTTTCAGCGCCTCGCCGACCTGTGGCGGCACGAACATCTCCGAGGCGAGCCGGTCCACTTCCACGATGTTGTGCTCGTGCGCAGCGGCGAGCACCGCCTCGCCCCACTCGGCAGGCGCATCGGCCGCGGCCACAAGGTCGTGAAGCAGCTTCACCGTGCCCAGCCCGATGACGAATCCCTCCAGCCCCGCTGCCGTGAGCGCATCGGCTGCCACCGCGACCACTTCCGCATCAGCAGCCGGCCCACGCTGACCGATGAGCTCCACCCCCGCCTGCGTGAACTGGCGTGCCTGACCGCGCAGCGATACGTGCTCGCGAAAGACCGGCGCGACATACCTCACCCGATGCGGGCCTGGCTGATCGGCCAGCCGGGAAGCGGCAAGACGGGCGATAGGCACGGTCATCTCAGGACGCAGCGCGAGAAGTGAGCCATCGACGTCGAAAAGACGGAACATGCCTTCGCCGACCCCGCCGCCTACCCCGCGCTCGAGCGTCCCTAGCTCCTCGACCACCGGCGTCTCCACGGGAGCATATCCCCATGCCGAGAAGACATCCGACATCGCACGCGCGACCGACTCCCGCTCCATCGCTTCAGCGAACAAGACATCTCTGAACCCTCTTGGCGTGACCGGCCGCATGATGCGTCAACTCCTCACCCGGATACTTTATTACAGTAGAGCACTACCGTAATGCAGTACCACGCCGGACCCCTCAGCGTCAAGTCTTCAGGACTCGGTGACCGACCCCTCGCCGAGGACTTCCTTGAGCTCTGCATGCAGAGATGCGGAGGCTGCGTCCACGCGATACTCATCCCCCAACTTGAGTGTCTTGCTGCGCCCCGGGTACACGAGAACCACGCGCACACAGTCCCGTCCAGGGTGTTGACGCAGGATCGAGCAGAATCGTTCGAACCTGCCGTTCTCGAGCATGGCGGCATCGGTCTGGACGGTCAGGTGTCCTGGGGGACGCTGGAAGTGGCCGTCCTCTTCTAGCGCCTCGACCTCCTGGACGATCAGCTTACGTCCTCGGTCCGAGTCCTCGACCTTTGCTTTCACACGCACGACCGCGTCCTCGACGACGACGTCTCTCAAGCGTTCATAGGCCTGTGGGAACAAGACGGCGTCCATGGATCCTTCAAGATCCTCCAGAACGAACGTCCCCATCAACTTGCCAGCCTTGGTGGCGATCCTCTCAGACTTGGTGATGATGCCCGCGAACCAGCCCATCATTCCGTCCTTGAGCTCCTCGGTGGCGCCGAGAGAGAACGTACGCGCGGCGATGATCACGTCACGCAGATCGGACAGCGGGTGGTCGGAGACGTAGATGCCGAGCATCTCCTTCTCGAAAGCGAGCTTGACGCCCTTGTCCCACTCGATACCGTCCCGTGGCGGGGCGTCATCGTCCATCCCGTGCTCGGCAGGCTCGAACAAGTCGAACATCGACACTTGCCCCGAGGCGGCGTCGCGCTGTCGCTTGAGGGCCGCATCCATGGCTTGATCCATGAGCTCCATCAACTGCTTGCGCGTATACCCCGTGGAGTCGAAGGCGCCTGCCTTGATGAGCGCCTCGACCGTCTTCTTGTTGATCCCCTTGAGGTCGACACGAGCCAAGAAGTCGTGCAGCGAACGATACGGCCCGTGCGCCTTGCGCTCGGCCGCGATCGACTCCACGACCCCCTCACCGACATTGCGGATGCCGGCGAGCCCGAAACGGATGCCGCCCTCTACCGCAGTGAAGTCACGCCCCGATGAGTTCACATCGGGAGGAAGCACTTTGATGCCCGCCGCGTTGCATGCGGCGATGTAGCGAACGATCGACTCCGACTTCCCGGTATAGCTCGTGAGTAAGGCGGCCATGAACTCGAGCGGGTAGTGCGCCTTCAAGTAGGCTGTCTGGTACGCGATGAGGCCGTAGGCTGCCGAGTGGCTCTTGTTGAAGCCGTAGCCTGCAAACTTCTCGATGTCGTCATAAACGCGCTCGGCGAGCTTACGATCGTAGCCACGCTGGACGGACCCTTCGACGAAGTCGGACCGCCACTTGGCCATCTCGGCCGCGATCTTCTTGCCCATCGCTTTACGCAGCTTGTCCGCTTTAGCCGCCGAGAAGCCCGCCATCTCCATGGAGAGCTGCATCACCTGCTCCTGGTAGACCATGGTCCCGTAGGTCTCTTCCAGGATGTGCTTCACTCGGTCGTCGTAGTACTCGACCTTGGCGCGCCCGTGCTTCCGGTTGACGAAGTCCCTGACCATCCCCGATTGGAGCGGGCCTGGCCGGTACAGCGCCAAACACGCGACTATCTCCGCGAAGCTCTCAGGCTGCAGGTCCTTCACCAGCTGCCTCATGCCCGCCGACTCACCGAGTTGGAAGACGCCATCCACATCCCCGCGGCGCAGCAGCTCGAAAGTCTCCGGGTCGTCCAGCGGCAGGTCATCGATATCTATGACCACGCCGTGGTTCTCCTCGATCGCCTTCACGGCCTTGCCGATGACCGTGAGCGTGCGTAGGCCAAGGAAGTCCATCTTGAGAAGGCCTAGCTCGGCGATGATGGACCCCTCGTACTGGGTCACCACCGCACCGCCCTTGGTGTCGAGTTTCACGGGAGCATGGTCGCGCAACGGGTCGCGGCAGATCACGACGGCCGCTGCGTGCACGCTCTCTCCGCGCACGACGCCTTCCAGGGCTCTGGCCGCATCGATGATGGCCTTGGTGTCGCCACCGGCCTCATACTCCTGCCTCAGGTCCGGGTTGCTCGCAAGTGAACCGTCGATGGTGGCGTCAGGTCCCTCCTGGATCTGTTTGGCGATGCGGTCCGGCACGCCGAACGGGTAGCCGAGTACCCTGCCGGCGTCACGGATCGCCGCGCGCGCCTTCATCGTAGAGTAGGTCACCACCTGCGCGACACGGTCCTCGCCGTACTTGCGGCGCACGTAGTCGATGACCTCGCTGCGCCGCTCATCGTCGAAGTCGATGTCGATATCCGGCATCTCGGTACGCTCGGGATTCAAGAAGCGCTCGAAGAACAAGCCGTGTTTGATCGGATCGAGGTTGGTGATCCCAAGCGCGTAGCTGATGATCGACCCAGCAGCGCTACCGCGCCCTGGTCCCACGCCGATGCCGTTCTCCTTGGCCCACTTCACGAAGTCCGCGACGATCAAGAAGTAAGCCGAGAGCCCTTTGCCGATGACGACGTCGAGCTCGCTTTCGAGCCGGTCAAGCGCCTCGGGCGGGACTGGTTCGCCATACCGCTCGGCCAGACCCCTCATGCACTCATCGCGCAAGTACTCGTCCACCGACTTGTGCCCGGGCACATCGAACACCGGCAAGATGATCCGGCCGAACTCGAGCGTCACGTCGCACACACGCGCGATCTCGGCCGTGTTGGCGATCGCTTCCCCGTACTCCGGCAGGACAAGCGCCATCTCATCGGCGGATTTCATGTAGAACTGATCCGAGGAGAACCTCAGCCGCTTGGTCTCGTCGATCGTCTTGCCCGTCTGGATACAGACGAGCATGTCCTGTGCGCGCGCGTCCTGCGGGTCGACATAGTGGATGTCGTTCGTCGCCACCAGCGGAAGGCCCAGCTCGCGTCCCAGATCGGCGATGGCTCTCACGAGCTGCGCTTGCGTGACTCCGTTGTCAGCCGTGATCCCTTGCTCCTGCACCTCAAGGTAGAAGCCCTCATCGCCGAAAAGACGCGCGTAGGTCTCGGCCCATCTTCGCGCCTCTGCAGGCTCACCTCGCTCGAAGGACTTGCTGATGATGCCGCTCATGCACGCCGATGTCGCGATGAGGCCGTCGGCATAGCGCTCGAGGAGCTCGAGGTCCACCTGTGGCTTGTAGTAGTACCCGGTCGTCCACGAATCGGACACCATCGCCATAAGGTTGCGATAGCCCTTCTCGTTCTTGGCCAGCAACAGCAGGTGATACAGGTGCGGCTTCCCATCCCGTTTGCGGCGAGATTCCGGCGTGAAGTAGACCTCGCACCCGATGATGGGCTTGATCGGCGGCCTCCCCGTCTTCTCGTCCCCTCGAGTAGCCGCCTTGTAGAACTCCACGGCGCCGAACATCACGCCATGGTCCGTCAATGCCAGCGCGTCTTGGCCCAACGCGTGCGCGCGGTCCAACAGGTGGCCGATCTTGGCGTGGCCGTCAAGAACGGAGTACTCGGAGTGCGTGTGCAAGTGCACGAACGGACGCGCCATCACTTACTCGCCCGTTTCCGTCTTCTTCCACGGACCGATGCGCTCGATCACGGTCGTGTAGCCGTTGGCGCCATAGTTGAGGCACCTGCTCACGCGGCTGATAGTAGTGGATGAAGCACCTGTGGATTCTTGGACTTCCGAGTAGTGCTCACCAGCCGCGAGCATGCGCGCGACCGCGAGACGCTGGGCGAGATCCTGGATCTCTCGAATCGTACAGACATCCTGAAGGAACGACCATACCTCGTCCGGGTGCTCGAGACTCAAGAAGGCCTCAAGGAGGGCCTCGACCTCTGGCGTGCGCAGCCGGTCTGACGACATGGTGTGTTGCTCTCTCGTGGACGGTTCATACGCAAGATGATGTGTCCATCCTACCACCGGGAGACGACATGATGTGTACCGTCCGGCAAGCGGCATCCGGTTCCAGACGGGCGGACAGGCGAGGGCGCAGATCACACCACGCGGTTCACGAGACTCCCGATGCCCTCGATGCGTACCTCGACGACATCGCCCCGGTGAAGCGGCCCCACCCCTGATGGCGTGCCTGTCAGCACCAGATCGCCGGGCAAGAGGGTCATCACGCCGCTGATGAAGCTCACGAGCTCGAACACGTCGTAGATCATCTCTGACGTCTGTGCCTGCTGACGGAGCTCTCCATTGACGTACGACTCGATGACGAGATCGGACGGGTCGAGGTCCGTCTCGATCCAGGGGCCCACGGGGCAGAACGTGTCGAAACCCTTCGCGCGCGTCCACTGTCCGTCGATCCTTTGGATCTCACGTGATGTGACATCGTTCGCACAGGTGAACCCCAGCACGTGCGAGCGCGCCGACTCGGGTGAGACCCGGCGTGTCCGGCGACCGATGACCACGGCGAGCTCGGCTTCATGATCGACGGTCTCGAGCTTCTCGGGGACCTGGATCTCGCCACGCGGGCCTACGACGGCGGTCGGGGGCTTCAAGAAGATCACCGGCTCTGCCGGGACCGCGTGTCCCATCTCAGAGGCGTGGTCACGGTAGTTGATGCCCACGCACACGATCTTGGTCGGCATCACGGGAGCGAGCAGCTGGGCCTGTGCGAGCGGCACGACGCCCTCAGCCTCCCACGCCGCGAAGGGCTCATCTGAGATGAGCGTGATGCTGCTCTCGTCTGCAAGACCGTATCGGACGTCTTCGTCTTGAAAGACTCGCACTACCCTCATGACGCTCCCCGTGTCCGAGCGAACGGAGTCTGGCATCGCTGTTCACTTCCACTAAGGGTGTGCGTTCTCCTGCTTGGGGTGCGAAAGTCCGTACTCGATAGAATCCACAAGTGCTTCCCACGAGGCCTCTATGATGTTCTCGGAAACACCGATCGTACCCCAGCTCTTCTCGCCGTCACTGGACTCGATGAGTACCCGAGTCACCGCCGCCGTGCCCTTCTTCTCGTCGAGCACCCTCACCTTGAAGTCCGTGAGCTCGATCGCGGAAAGCGAGGGATAGAAACGGCCGATGGCGATGCGGAGTGCGCGGTCGAGCGCGTTCACGGGGCCGTTACCCTCCGCTGTTGCGATGAAACGCTGTCCCTCCACGTGGATCTTGATAGTCGCCTCGGTCATGACGCGGCCATCCTCGCGCTTCTCCATGATGCAGCGGAAGCTCTCCAGGGTGAAGAAGGCGGCGTAGGTACCGGTCGCCTTGCGCAGCATTATCTCTAGGGACGCATCGGCGGCCTCGAACGTGTAGCCGCGGTGCTCCTTGTCCTTGATCGTTTCCAGAACGCTCGTGATAGCGGGATCATCAGCGGCAAGGGTGATGCCCATCTCCTCGGCCTTCATCACGAGGCTCGCCCTGCCAGCGAGCTCGCTCACCACCACGCGAGCAAGGTTGCCCACCGCCGCCGGGTCGACGTGTTCATAGGCTGCCTCGAGTCTGGCCGCGGCGCTCGCGTGCACCCCGCCCTTGTGGGCGAACGCGCTGGCGCCAACGTAGGGCTGCTGAGGGTTAGGAGCGATGTTCGCGGTCTCGGCAACGAAATGCGACACCTCTGTGAGCAGCCTCAACTGGTCCCTGCTCACGCACTCCTTGCCCATCTTGAGAACGAGCGCCGGGATCACCGAGGTGAGATCGGCGTTGCCTGCCCGCTCGCCGTATCCGTTGATGGTGCCCTGCACGTGGACACACCCCGCATCGACCGCCACAAGCGTATTCGCGACCGCACACGCACTGTCGTTGTGAGCGTGGATGCCGAGAGGAACGCTCATCTCCTGCGCGAGCGCACGCACCGTTTTCGCCACATCGTGCGGCAGAGTGCCCCCGTTGGTATCACAGAGCACCACCGCATCCGCACCAGCCTCGGCTGCCACCTGGCACACCTCGCGGGCGTACCCAGGATCGTGGAGATAGCCGTCGAAGAAGTGCTCGGCATCGAAGAACACGGTGCGACCCGCCGCCTTCAAGAAGGCGACGCTGTCGTGCACCATCCTCAGGTTCTCCGCGAGTGTGGTCTGTAACGTCTCGGTCACGTGCAAGTCCCACGCCTTGCCGAAGATGCACAGCGCCGCGCAGCCAGTGTCGAGAAGTGCGACAAGCCCAGCGTCGTCGCACGCGGCCACTTCTTTGCGACAGGTCGACCCGAAAGCAGTGATCACCGAATGCGCAAGCGAGAGTCCACGAGCGCGCTCGAAGAACTCGATGTCCTTGGGGTTCGAGCCCGCGTAACCGCCCTCGATGTAGTGCACTCCCAGGTCATCGAGGCGCATCGCGATGCGCAGCTTGTCCTCCACCGAGAGGGACATCCCTTCCCGCTGGGTACCGTCACGCAACGTGGTGTCGTAGAGGGTTATCACGAAACGTCCGCTCTCGCCTTCAAGAAGATCCGCCGCGACGCTATCCGAAGCGTCACTCGACGCGGTCCAGCCAGTCCTCATACCGAGGGTCTTCGCCACGCGCCGCCCTGAAGAACGCCTGCTGAAGCTCGAGCGTGACGGGGCCGCTCCTGCCGATCACATGGTGATCGACGGAGCGCACCGGCACGACCTCGGCAGCAGTGCCAGTCATGAAGACCTCGTCGGCGATATACAGGTCGGTGCGCACAAGCGATGTCTCGAGCACGTCATAACCGAGGTCACGCGCGATGACCATGACCGAATCCCGGGTGATGCCTTCGAGCACTCCGTCCGAGACAGGAGGCGTCATGATCGCCCTGTCGCGAACGACGAAGATGTTCTCACCGGTCCCCTCGCACACTCTGCCCTCCTCGTTCAGGAGGATCGCCTCCGCATACCCGTGCTTGTTCGCCTCGATCTTTGCGAACGCGGAATTCAGGTAGCTTGCCGAGGACTTGATCGCCGGTGGGGTCGCGTTGATGCCGCGCTGGCGCCACGAGCTGATCCCGACGTCGACGCCCTCCTGCAGAGCATCCTGCCCGAGATAGGTGTCCCATGGCCAGCACGCGATGATCACTTGCACGGGTGCGGGGATGGGATCGACGCCCATGGAGCCGTAACCGCGGAACGCGAGCGGCCGAATGTAGCAGGCCGGCAACTCGTTCGCGCGGATCGTCTCCTTGACCGCCTGCATGAGGTCGTCGACTGAGTAGCCCAAGTCCATGTAGAGCATCTTGGCTGAGCGTTCGAAGCGCTCCATATGCTCGCGCAGCCGGAAGATCGCCGGCCCTTCGGCGGTCGCGTAGCAACGTATGCCCTCGAAGACGGCCGAGCCGTAGTGGAGCGCATGAGTGAGAACGTGGACGGTCGCATCCGCCCAAGGAACCGTCTTGCCGTCCATCCAGATGTAGTCGACCGTCTCCAGCGCCATCAACTGCCCCCTTACCGATCCCGACCTAGCGATAGGTCACCGTATTGTAACGCACGCATTCACCATGTCCGCGGCGTCCCTTCACTGGGCGCGAAGCCGTGCCGCCACGAGGTCGCCCATGACACTGGTGCCGACCGTCCGCTGCGGGAGCGTGTGCTCATCGGCGATGTCGCGTGTCCGCCACCCGTCTGCGAGCACACCTTCGATCGACGAAGCGAGCGCGTCAGCGGCGTCGTGCATCCCAAAGCTATACCGGAGCATGAGTTCCACCGAGAGCAGCATCGCCAGCGGGTTCGCAATGCCACGACCCGCGATGTCAGGTGCGCTACCATGACTCGGCTCATACAGCGCTGTCCCGTCACCGAGAGACGCGCTTGCCAGCATCCCAAGCGAACCGGTGAGCATGCTCGCCTCGTCCGAAAGGATGTCTCCGAACATGTTCTCAGTGACGATCACATCGAACTGCGCCGGATCCCGGATGAGCTGCATGGCCGTGTTGTCCACCAGCTGATCGATGAGCTCTACGTCAGGGTACTCGGCGTCATGAAGTCGATGCACGACCTCGCGCCACAGACGGCTTGACTCGAGCACGTTGGCCTTGTCCACCGAGTGAACGCGGTTGCGCCTCGTGCGCGCCGCGTCGAACGCCGTCCGGGCGATGCGTTCGATCTCGCGCTCCGTGTATGTCATCGTGTCGTAGGCGCGCATCCCCACGCCGCCGCCAGTCGCCGCTCCGGGTACTCCCGTCTCGCGAGCGCGTGCGCCGAAGTACAGCCCTCCGGTGAGCTCCCGCACGATCAGCATGTCGACCCCGGCCAGCACTTCGGGCCTGAGTGTGCTCGCAGCGGAAAGCGCATCCAAGGGCTTCACAGGACGCAGGTTCGCATAGAGCCCCAGCGCCTTCCGGATGCCGAGCAACCCCTGTTCGGGGCGCGGCTTGTCTGGATCGGTCGTGTCCCACTTGGGTCCGCCGATCGCCGCAAGCAGTACCGCATCTGCTTCGCGAGCCGCTGCAAGGGTCGCTTCGGGAAGAGCGGTCCCCGTTGCATCGATCGCTGCTCCGCCGAGCAGGGCTTCGGTGAACTCGAACGTCACGTCACTGAGTTCGCTCATGACGCCCAGCACCTTCACCGCCTCAGCGGTTATCTCGGGGCCTATCCCGTCACCCGGCAGCAGACAGATGTGGCAGGTCCGGCTCACTTGCCCACCTTCTCGCGTGCGGCGGCCACAAGCCCGCCCTTCTCGATGATGTCACGGATGAAGTCTGGAAAGGGCTGAGCCTGCCAGCTCGTTCCGGTAGAGAGGTCGGTGATGATGCCCGTATCCGCGTCCACCGCCACCCGATCACCAGAAGAGATGCCGTCCACGGCATCCGGGGCCTCCATGATGGGCAGACCCGTGTTGATGGCGTTGCGGTAGAAGATGCGCGCGAAACTCTTGGCGATCACCACGCTCACGCCCGATGCCTTGATCGCGATCGGCGCGTGCTCTCGGGACGACCCGCAGCCGAAGTTCTCCTCCGCGACGAGGATGTCGCCAGGCTGCACCTTCTTGACGAAATCCTGGTCCAGGTCCTCCATACAGTGCGCAGCAAGCTCATCGGGGTCGCTCGTGTTAAGGTAACGCGCCGGGATGATGACATCTGTATCGACGTCGCGTCCGTAGCGGTGCGCTATGCCTTCGAATCTCATCGGGCCCTCTTCTCTAGTCCAGGTCGTCAGGCAAAGCGATGTGTCCTGCCACGGCAGTCGCCGCGGCGATGGCGGGCGAGGCGAGATAGACCTCGCTTGTAGGATCGCCCATGCGGCCGACGAAGTTGCGGTTGGTGGTAGCGACCGCACGCTCCCCGGAGGCAAGGATGCCCATGTGACCGCCGAGGCACGGCCCACATGTCGGCGTCGATACCGCCGCTCCCGCGTCCACGAAGATGTCGAAAAGCCCCTCGTGCATCGCGTCGGTCCACACCTTCTGAGTCGCCGGGATCACTATCGCACGCACATGGGGGTGCACGTGTCGGCCTTTGAGGATCCCCGCCGCGACACGCAGGTCTTCCAGGCGCCCGTTGGTGCATGAGCCGATCACCACCTGATCCACCGTGATGTCGCGGCTCTCCTCGGCAAGACGCGTGTTGCTGGGCAGGTGAGGGAATGCGACCGTCGGCTTGATCGAGGAGGCGTCAAGAGAGTACGTCCGCACGTACTCGGCATCCCCGTCGCTTGAGAAGACGGTCCACTCGCGCTCCGCGCGCCCCGTCACATAAGCGGCCGTCACGTCATCGTACGCGATGATGCCGCTCTTGCCACCCGCTTCGATGGCCATGTTGCAGATGGTCATGCGGCCGTCCATGTCCAGGCGCTCGATGGTGTCACCCGTGAACTCCATCGCCTGGTAGAGGGCCCCGTCCACACCGATCATCCCGATGATGTGCAAGATGATGTCCTTGGCGCTCACCCACGGCCCGAGTTCACCGGTCACCTCGAATTTCAGGCTCGTGGGGACCTTGAACCACGCCTCCCCTGTCGCCATGCCCACCGCGGCGTCGGTGGAGCCCACGCCTGTGGCGAAGGCGCCTAGCGCGCCGTAGGTGCACGTGTGACTGTCCGCGCCGATCACCACATCACCCGGCACGACCACTCCCTGCTCGGGCAGGAGCGCATGCTCTACTCCCATGCAACCCACCTCGTAGTAGTGCGTGATGTGCTGCTCGCGTGCGAACTCCCGCACCATCTTCGCTTGTTCGGCGCTCTTGATGTCCTTGTTGGGGGTGTAGTGGTCGGGCACGAGCGCGATCCTCTCGGGGTCCCAGACCGACTCCACCCCGACCTTGCGGAACTCCTTGATGGCGATGGGTGCGGTCACGTCATTGGCAAGCACGAGGTCGAGCCGGCAGTTGATAAGCTGCCCTGGCCGCACTTCGTCCATACCGGCGTGGCTGGCGAGGATCTTCTCGGTGACGGTCATCGGTCTCGGCATGCTCAGGACTCCTGTGTGTGGGCTGACTCGGTCGCGACGAGCAGCCGGTTGAGCGCATTGGTGTACGCCTTGGCGGAAGCGACGATGATGTCCGAGTGAGCGCCTCGGCCTGTGAAGACACGGCCGTCCTCGGAGGTCACTCGGATCGTCACCTCGCCAAGTGCGTCGATGCCGTGCGTCACAGACTGCACGCTGAACTCAGTGAGCTCGTTGGGGACGTTGACGATACGGTTGATGGCGCGGTACACCGCGTCCACCGGGCCGGTTCCATGACTGGCATCGATCAGCTCGGTGCCGTCTCGGGAGACGAGCTCGACGGTTGCGGTGGGTATGCCCGGCTCGCCGCAGCTCACATGCACTTGTTCGAGGTGGTAGACCTCGTCGACGGTACGCCCCTTCTCGCCTACGAGCGCCTCGAGGTCCTCGTCGTAGACCTCCTTCTTCTTGTCCGCGAGCGCGAGGAACGCTTCATGGACGCGCTCGAAGTCCTCGTCGGTGAGCTGGTAGCCCAGTTCTCCCAGCCGGTGACGCAGGGCGTGCCTGCCGCTGCGCGCGGTGAGCACGATCGACGAACCGCCCACTCCCACATCGGCAGGATCGATGATCTCGTAGGTCGAGCGCTCCTTGAGCACACCGTCTTGATGGATCCCCGAGGAGTGCGCGAAGGCGTTGGCGCCGACGATGGCCTTGTTGGGCGGCACCCGAAACCCGGTGATGGACGAGACCAGGCGCGATGTCCGCATGATCTCGCGCGTGGCGATGCCGGTCTCGACGCCGAAGAGATCGGGCCGCAGCTTCAGGGCCATCACGACCTCTTCGAGCGCCGTGTTACCCGCGCGCTCACCGATGCCGTTGATGGTGCACTCCACTTGACGCGCGCCTGCCTTGACACCCGCAAGCGCATTGGCCGTCGCCATTCCGAGGTCGTCGTGACAGTGGACCGAGATGGTCACGTCTTCGATACCGTTCACGTTCTCCCTCAGCCCCGCGATGAGGGCGCCGAAGACCTCGGGATACGTGTATCCGGTGGTGTCCGGGATGTTCACCACCGTGGCGCCTGCCTTGATAGTCGCCTCGACGAGCCGGTACAGGAACTCCGGCTCTGCGCGCGCCGCGTCCTCGGCATAGAACTCGACGTCCTCGACGAAGGTGCGTGCGAGTCTCACGGCCGCCACGGCGCGCTCGACCGCCTCGTCCCGCGTGATGCGCAGCTTGTCGCGCAGATGACTCTCCGAAGCGCCGAGACCCGTATGGATGCGTGGCCGCGCTGCGGTCGTAAGCGCATCGGCAGCCACCTCGATGTCACGTGGCACTGCGCGTGTCAGCGCGCACACCACCACGGCGTCGCCCACTTCGGCGCCTATGCGCCTCACGCTCTCGAAATCGCCAGGACTCGAGACGGGGAACCCCGCCTCGATCACGTCCACGCCGAGGCGCACGAGCTGCCGGGCGATCTCGAGTTTCTCGTCGGTGTTCATGCTCGCGCCAGGGGACTGCTCCCCGTCGCGGAGCGTCGTGTCGAAGATGCGGACTCGTTCGGTACTCACGTGTATCGACCTCCTGTAACGTCGCTTCCGAGATGCGCCGCGCCGACGGGCACCAGACGGCCCGCCGGCTCGGTAAGTCGGCGCATCACTGCAAGCGTTGTCGCAGCAGATGTCACAGCGTGATACTCCAGGCGTCGGTCATCTCGGCAGAGTCCTTGATCCTGCCGAGAAGATCGGGGCCGATCTCGGAATCCACCACGAGCCCCATGAGCGCCGTTCCGCCAGCAGCGGTACGTCCCACCTGCATGCTCGCGATGTTGACGCCCGCATCGCCGAGGATGGTGCCGACCTTGCCGATCATGCCGGGGCGGTCGGGGTAGCGGAAGAAGGCCATGTGCCGGCCGGGCGCCATGTCAAGATCGTAGCCGAACAGCGACACGAGCCTTGGCTCGTTGTTCTTGCCGATCAGCGACGCGGCGATCTCGATCGGCCCGGAAGAGGAGCTGGCGCGCACCACGAGCATGTTCGTGTAATCGTGGATCTCCTCACGTTTCGTCTCGGTCACCGCGATACCGCGCTGTTCCGCGTAGTAGCCCGCGTTCACCAGGTTCACCGGCTCGTCTGACACTTTCGAAAGCATCCCTTTGAGCACCGCGGTCTTGAGGATACGGGTGTCCATCTCGGCGAGCTGGCCGATGGTGAGCACGTCCACCTCGCTGATGCCCGAGGGTGCAAGCTGCGCGATCGCAGCCCCCATCGACTCACCCAGAGAGATGTAGGGCCCAAGCTTCTCCATGACCTCCGGCGGAACAGGCGGCACGTTCACCGCGGTCGGCACCATCTGACCTGTCAGTCCCGCGATGATGAAATCAGCGATCTGGTCGCCCGCGCGATCCTGGGCCTCATCGGTCGAGGCGCCTAGGTGCGGGGTGAGGATGACGTTCTCGAACTGATGCAGGGGAGACTCGGTGCAGGGCTCGACCTCGAACACGTCGATAGCAGCAGAGGCGACCTTGCCGCTTCGAAGGGCATCGACGAGGGCATCGGTCTGGTAGATGCCGCCTCGCGCGGTGTTCACCAGGCGCACGCCGTCCTTCATGAGTGCGAACTCCCTGGGACCGAACATGCCGATCGTCTCTTTGGTCTTCGGCAGGTGGACGGTGAGGAAGTCCACTCGCGGCAGAAGGTCGTCCAGCGTCTCGACCAACTCGACGCCTAAGGCGGCAGCGCGCTCTTGCGATATGTACGGGTCGTACCCTACCAGCTTCATCCCAAGGCCCCGCGCACGTTCCGCCACCAGGGTCCCGATCCTCCCCAGTCCCACGATCCCGAGCGTCTTGTCGTAGACCTCGGCGCCGGTGAACTTCGAGCGCTCCCACTTGCCGACGTGCATGCTCGCGTTGGCCTGCGGGGTGTTGCGCGCGCTCGCAAGCATGAGCGTGATGGTCTGCTCGGCCGCCGAGATGATGTTGGAGGTCGGCGCGTTGCACACGACGATGCCACGCTCGGTGGCAGCCTTCACGTCCACGTTGTCGACGCCCACTCCCGCACGCCCGATGATCTTGAGCTGCTCCGCCGCCTCGATGATCGGCCGGGTGACTTTGGTGGCCGAGCGGACCACCAGCGCCTGGTAGTCGCCGATGATGGCCACGAGCTCGGCCTCCGAGCGTCCCGTGTTCACATCGACGTCGAACCCTGCGTCGCGCAGTTTCGCGATGCCGGTATCGGAGATCTTGTCTGCGATGAGTACCTTCATCTTCTCACTCCCCCATGAAGACGGACTCGGCGGCCTTGATCCCCGCGCCTCGCTCGAAGGAGTAGCCGAGCTCGGCGAGCGTCATCTCAAGCGCCGCGAGTGTCGTGATGATGTCGAATTCCCCGAAGTACCCCAAGTGTCCGACGCGGAAGATGCGGCCCGTGTACTCGTCCTGTCCACCGGCGATCGTCACACCGTACTTCTCCTTCATGATCTTCACGATCGCCTTGCCGTCCACGCCCTCGGGCACCCACACGGGCGTGACCGCGTTGCCCCGCCCCTCAGGGGGCGCGAAGAGCGTGAGGCCGAGCGCTTCGCATCCGCGTCTCGTCGCCTCGGCGAGTTTCGCGTGGCGCGCGATAGTGTTCTCCAGCCCCTCGTCGCGGATCATCTTGAGCGCGACGTTCAGGCCCAAGATAAGGGAGACCGCGGGCGTGAAAGGAGTCGTCTGCTTGTCGAGGTTCCTCTTGTACTTCATCCAATCGAAGTAGAACTTCGGCAGCGTGGAGCGCTCATAGGCCCTCCATGCCTTCGCCGAGACGGTCACAGCCGCGAGCCCCGGCGGCAGCATCAGCCCCTTTTGAGAGCCGGTCATCACCACGTCGAGTCCCCACTCATCGGTCTTGCAGGGTACCGCCCCGATACCGGTGATGCTGTCCACGATAAGCACGCACTCAGGGTACTCGCGCACAATCGCGCCCACCCTTTCCACATCGTTCAAGATCCCCGAGGAAGTCTCGGATTGTGTGACGATCACACCGCGGACTCCAGGGTTCTCCTCAAGGGCGGTGGCCACATCGGCTGGATCGACGACCTCGGTCCACCCGTACTGAAGGTCGATGACGTTCAGGCCGTAGGCTTCCGAGATCTGCTTCATACGGTCGCCGAACTTGCCATTGCGGCAGACCACGACCGTGTCCCCCGCGCAGAAGCAGTTCGCGACCGCGGATTCCATCGCTCCAGTACCCGACGACGCAAAGATGAGCGCGTCGGACTCCTTCGTCTCGAACACGTACTTCAGCCCCTCGACCGCCTCCATGAACGCCGCCGAGAAGTCCGGCGTGCGATGATGGATCATCGGGGCGGCCTGCGTGAGCAGGACCTCCGAGGGGACCGGCGTGGGTCCCGGCGTCATCAGGTACTTCTTCTGCATCTCGCTTCTCCCCAATCACACTCGGTGGTGCCGTCGCCCGGCATCGACGGCGTAGCAGGTACCGGGTGTCACTTGCCCTTGTCGATCCACGAGAACATGCCACGCAGATCCGCGCCGACGTCCTCGATGAGGTGCTCGGCGTGTATGCGCCGCATCGCCTTGAAGTGTGGCTGTCCGGCACGGTTCTCCAAGATCCAATCGCGCGCGAAAGAACCGTTCTGGATGTTCCACAACGCCTCGGCCATCGCCTCGCGGGTCGCATCGGTCACGATCTTCGGGCCGGTGACGTAGTCTCCGTACTCCGCGGTGTTGCTGATCGAATCGCGCATCTTGGCCATGCCGCCCTCGTACATGAGGTCGACGATGAGCTTCACCTCATGCATGCACTCGAAGTACGCAATCTCCGGTTGGTACCCCGCCTCGACCAGGGTCTCGAAACCGGCCTGGATGAGGTGCGTGAGTCCTCCGCACAGCACGCACTGCTCGCCGAAGAGGTCCGTCTCGGTCTCCTCGGCGAACGTTGTCTCGATCACCGCGGCCCGCGCGCCACCGATTCCCGCCGCATAGGACAGCGCGATGTCCTTCGCACGCCCGCTCGCATCCTGGGCCACCGCGATCAGATCCGGCACACCGGAGCCCTCGAGGAAGACCCGCCGCACCATGTGCCCAGGACCCTTCGGCGCAACCATGATCACGTCCACGCCCTCCGGCGCGACTATCTGGCCGAAGTGGATGTTGAAACCATGCGCGAAGGCGAGGACCTTGCCCTCGGTCATCGATTCGTGGATCTCGCTGTAGTACACGTGCGCCTGGGTCTCGTCGGGCGTGAGCATCATCACCAGGTCGGCTTCCGCCGCCGCCTCGCGAGGCGTCATCACCTTGAGGCCCGCTTCTTTCGCCTTGTCCCAGCTGCGGGAACCCGAACGCAGCCCGACGCGGACATCCACGCCCGAATCGTGCAGGTTGAGCGCATGTGCGTGGCCCTGACTGCCGTAGCCGATCACAGCGACCTTGTAGCCGCGGATGATGTCAAGGTCGCAGTCCTGCTCGTGGTAGACCGTTGCCATGATGTCGTTCCTCCCTTGTCGTCCAGCCGCAGCTGGTGCCTAAGCCTCTCGCGAGCCACGTGACAGCGCGATGCGGCCGGTTCGGGCGAGTTCCTTGATGCCGTAGGCGCGAAGCAGGTCCTCCATCGCGTCCAGTTTGGTGTTCGCCCCGGTCGCCTCGATCGTGAGTGAGTTCTTGCCCACGTCGACGATCTTCGCCCGGAAGACGTTCGCGATCTCGATGATCTCGTGACGCCGGTCGGGTGGAGCGTTCACCTTGTACAACACGAGCTCGCGGTCCACCATCTCGGCGGGGTCCAGGTCCTGGATCTTGATGACGTTGATGAGCTTGTGCAGCTGCTTGGTGACCTGCTCGAGCGGAGTCTCCTCGGCGTTCACGACGATCGTCATGCGCGAGAGCGTCGGGTCCTCGGTCACGCCCACAGCGAGCGACTCGATGTTGAAACCGCGACGCGCGAACAAGCTCGACACTCGCGTGAGCACGCCCGGTTTGTTCTCCACGAGCACGGAGATCGTGTGGAGTGTCATTCCCACACCTCCTTCAAGAACTCGTCGTCAAGCATCTCGGACACCGGACCTCCCGGGACGCCGCCAAGCATCTCGTCTATCGAACCGCCCGGGGCGACCATGGGGAACACGTTCTCCTCGCGTACGACCCGGACATCGACCACGGCGGGCCCATCGTGGTCGAAAGCACGCGCAAGCGCCGCGTCCAGCTCGTCAGGAGTGGTCACGCGCAGCCCCAAGATGCCGTACGCCTCGGCGAGCTTGACGAAGTCCGGGCAGTCTTGGGGAAGTTCGCTCGACGCATAACGATGGTTGTAGAACAGTTCCTGCCATTGGCGCACCATGCCGAGATACCCGTTGTTCAAGATGACCACTTTCACGGGCAGCTTGTTGGTGGATATCGTCGCGAGCTCTTGACTGTTCATCTGGATGCTGCCGTCACCCGCGATATCCACCACGAGGTACTCGGGCCTGCCGACCTGCGCCCCCATCGCCGCGGGCAGGCCAAAACCCATGGTGCCGAGTCCTCCCGAGGAGACCCAGGTGCGCGGCTCCTTGATCTTGAGGTACTGACACGCCCACATCTGGTTCTGACCGACCTCCGTGCAGTAGACGGTCGGAGTGTCTTTGGTGAGCTCACGGATCCGCTCCACGACAAGTTCCGGCATCACGCCGGTCTCACGAGGGTGGTAGTGGAACGGCATCCGCGTGCGCCAGTCATCGATCACCCGCATCCACGCGTCGGTCTTGGGCTCCGCTCCCATCTTGCGGAGCTCCGCGACGATCGCTGAGAGCACCGACTTCGCGTCGCCGACGATGGGCACATCCGCAGGACGGTTCTTGCCGATCTCGGCGGGGTCGATGTCGACGTGGATGACCTTGGCTTTGGTCGCGAACGCCGCGAGCTTGCCAGTGACTCTGTCATCGAAGCGCACGCCCACGGCGATGAGCAGATCGGTCTCGGTGATCGCGTAATTCGTGAACCTGCCGCCATGCATGCCCGGCATGCCGACGAACAGGTGGTGGTCCTCCGGGAACGCGCCTTTGCCCATGAGTGTGGTCACCACGGGCAGCTGCATCAACTCGGCCAGTTCTTTGAGTTCTTTCCACGCGCCCGAAGAGAGCACACCGCCGCCTGCGTACAACAGTGGCTTACGCGCCTTGGCGATCAGCGTCGCCGCATTCTTTATCTGGCGTGCGTGCCCACGGTACGTAGGTTTGTATCCGGGAAGGTTCACGGATTCCGGATGCCGGTAGTTGAGCTCGCCTTTGCTCACATCGACGGGCACGTCGATGAGCACAGGGCCCGGACGTCCGGTCGTTGCGATATAGACGGCCTCCTTCACCACGCGAGGTATGTCCGCCGAGTCGTGCACCAGGTAGTTGTGCTTCGTGATCGGTAGCGTGATGCCGGTGATGTCGGACTCCTGGAACGCGTCCGTGCCGATGACGTGCGTGTCCACCTGAGCGGTGAAGACCACCATCGGGATCGAGTCCATGTACGCATTCGCGATGCCCGTGACGGTGTTCGTGGCGCCTGGACCGCTGGTGACGACGACCGCCGCTGGCCTACCCGTCGCACGCGCGTAGCCGTCAGCCGCATGTACCGCGCCCTGCTCGTGCCGCACGAGGATCGTGCGGATCCCCTCGGCGTCATAAAGCGCATCGAAGATCGGGAGCGCGACGCCGCCCGGATACCCGAAGACGACCTCGATACCCTCGGCCTGCAGCGACTTCACCAACGCCTCCGCGCCACTTGTCCTCATCTGATCACCTCCCATGTGTCAGCCGTCCTCATGAGAGCACCGCACCCTGGTCGGCGCTCGTGACGAAGCGCGCGTAACGCGCGAGGTAGCCTTCCTTCACCCGCGGCTCCGGCGGGGTCCAAGCTCGCCTGCGCATGGCGAGGCGCTCGTCGGTGACATCCACAGTGAGCGTGCCCGCGTCGATGTCGATGTCGATCGTGTCCCCCTCTTCGACGAACGCGATCGCGCCGCCTTCCGCAGCCTCCGGCGACACATGTCCGATCGACGCTCCTGAGGTCGCGCCCGAGAAACGCCCATCGGTCACGAGTGCGACGCTGCCCGCAAGCCCCATACCCTTGACCGCCGATGTAGGACCGAGCATCTCGCGCATCCCTGGCCCGCCCTTGGGTCCCTCGTAACGGATCACGATGATGTCCCCCGGCACGATCTTCCCGCTGAGGATGGCCTGAGACGCGGCGTCCTCAGAGTCGAACACTCGGGCCGGGCCACTGTGTTTGCGCATCTCGGCAGGGACCGCCGACTGCTTCACCACCGCTCCCCTCGGTGCGAGGTTCCCCGTGAGCACGCGCAGCCCACCCTCGGGGTAGTAGGGGTCCTCGACCGTGCGGACCACGATGCCGTCAGCCGGACGCGCGGCCTTGAGAGTGTGCTTCAGCTTGTCGCCGGTGACCGTCAGCACATCGGTGTCGATGAGTCCGTGCCTGGCGAGCTCGCCGAGGATCGTCTGCACGCCGCCCGCATAGTAGAGGTCCTCCATGTGGTGTTCGCCCGCAGGAGAGATTCGCACGAGATTGGGGGTGTGGGCGCTCACCTCCGCCCAGTCCTTGAGGGTGATGTCCGCTCTCGCCTCATGCGCGATGGCGGTCAAGTGCAGCACCGTGTTGCTCGAACCGCCGAACGCCATATCAAGCGTCATCGCGTTGCGGATAGCCGTGGGCGTGAGGATGTCGCGCGCGGTGATGCCACGCTTCAGCAGCTCCATGATCCGCATGCCTGCGTGCTTCGCGAGCCGGATGCGCTCGGAGTAGACGGCGGGGATCGTGCCGTTGCCCGGCAAGCCCAGCCCGATCGCCTCGGTCAGGCAGTTCATCGAGTTGGCGGTGAACAGGCCCGCGCAGCTTCCGCACGTCGGACACGCGTTGTTCTCAAGGTCGAGGAGCTCCTCTTCGGAGACGCTCCCGGCCGAGACAGCCCCGACCGTGGAGAACACGGTGTCGAGGTCCACCCCGCGGCCCTGCCACTTGCCCGCGAGCATCGGCCCGCCCGACACGACGATGGTCGGGATGTCCAACCTCGCGGCCGCCATGAGCATGCCGGGGATGATCTTGTCGCAGTTCGGGATCATCACCATCGCGTCGAAGGCGTGCGCCTGCACGACAAGCTCCACCGAGTCAGCGATGATCTCGCGCGAGGCGAGCGAGTAACGCATCCCCTCGTGGCCCATGGCGATGCCATCGCACACGCCTATCGTGGAGAACTCGAGCGGGGTGCCACCGGCGATGCGAATACCCGCCTTGACCGCCTCGGCGATCCGGTCGAGCTCAAGATGCCCGGGGATGATCTCGTTCGCGGAGTTCACGACCGCCACGAGCGGGCGGGATATCTCCTCGTCGGTGAAACCGTCGGCCTTGAGCAGGCTTCGGTGCGGGGCCCGGACGACTCCGCGCTTCATGCGGTCGCTACGCAACTCCATGCCTCCACCTTCCTGGTGGGCCGGCGCCGCGTGTGCCGCATATGAGGCGAGGGAAGAGGATGGTTCGGCCGAGAAAGAAAAGACCGCGATGGCGCATGCGTCGTCCCGACCAGGGACGAGAGCTGCGCTCCCGCGGTACCACCCCGTTTGACGCACGCTGCATATGCGTGCGCCCTCTCATGCGGCAGATAACGGATGCCACCGACCCGGTCTACTTGTCCCGGCGCTCAGCGGAGGTCGTCCGCGCTTTCGCTCCGGTGCGTTCTTCCGGGCGGCTCGGGGGCCAGATTCGAAGCGTCCTGCGCCGGGCTCACAGCACCCCCGGCTCTCTGGAGCGAGGATTGACCTCTACTACTCCCCGTCGTCGCCATTCCCCTATGGGATTGGCGGCAAGTATAGCCGAAGAGAGATGAGGAGGGCAAACGGGATTGTCAGCCAGCCGATCAGCGGTCGAGCGGCACGACGAACACACCGTCAATGAATACCACGCCACTGGGCTCGTGTCCCCTCACCGTACCAGCCGCTATCGACCGTGACTGTTCTGTCGGATACCCTCGGTGGCAGGACATCGACTCTACGAGGACGATCTCATGCGCGTCACGCTTGTGTACTCCGATAGCCTCGCCGCCTACGACCTGGGGCCGGACCACCCGTTCAGGCCGGAGCGGTTCACGCGTGCGGTCGAAATGATGCACAAGCGCGACCTCATCGGTCCGAACGGCATGCGAGTGGTCATGCCGACACCAGCCACCGATGAAGACCTGCTCCGCGTGCACGACGCGGACTACATCAAGGTCGTGAAGGACCTGTCCGCCTCGCCGCGCACGCTCTGGCCCCGGCACGGCATCGGGCCTGGTGACACTCCCGCGTTCGCGGGCATGCACGACGCTTCCGCGCTTGTCGCAGGCGCCGCGATCACCGCGATACGCGAGGTGCTCGACGGCAGGGCCGACCGGGCGTTCAACATCGCCGGCGGCCTGCACCACGCCCACCGTGACCGAGCGGCCGGCTTCTGCGTGTATAACGACCCTGCGGTCGGCATCGCCTGGGCGCTCGACCGCGATCCTGGCTTGCGTGTCGCGTACGTGGACATCGACGCGCATCACGGCGACGGAGTGCAGGAGGCGTTCTGGAACGAGCCGCGCGTGCTTACCGTCTCGATGCACGAGTCGGGCCGCTACCTCTTCCCCGGCACGGGCTTCGAGACAGAAACAGGCGGCCCGGACGCGCCTGGTAGCGCGCTCAACGTGCCAATGCCGCCGTATGCGGGTGACAGCGAGTACGCCCGCGCCTTCGCGGAGCGCGTGAAGCCTGCCGTGCGAGCCTTCGCCCCCGACCTGCTTGTGACGCAGAACGGCGCCGATGCCCACCGCGCAGACCCGCTCACGACACTTGGCCTCACGCTTCGTGGGTACTCCGCACTGGTCGAGTCTTTGGTGGAGCTTTCCACCGAGGTCACGCAAGGGCGCATGGTCGCACATGGCGGGGGCGGATACGCATGGGAAGACACCGTGCCACGAGCCTGGACCGCCCTGGCCTACTCCCTCCTCGGCCGCCCCGTGCCTGCTGACCTCATCGCCGAGGAGTGATGCGCTACCTGGTCGCGCCCTCCACGAGCGTCACTCGGCCAAGCCCATCGGCACGCACGGCCATAAGACGCGTGCTCTCCCCTTGGAACGCATTGCCCTCGATGAAGTAGAGGCGACCGTCTCGGCCCCACCCGAGTGGGTAGTCGTCGCGACGTACGGAGAGCGCTGTCACCGAGTGCTCGGGGCCAAGTTCCATCGAGAACAGACGCGAGTATCCGTCGTCTCCGCACTCGGTGAACGCAAGGTACGCACCGTCGAAAGACACGCTTAGATCATCGAGGGTCACCGGCCTTGCTGCGGCGCTCGTATCACGCAGAGTGATCGCGTCTCGGCCGTCGAAGCTGACACTCCGCAAGCTCGACGCCGCCTCGTCATCGCCCACCTCCACGAAATACAGACGCTCGCCGTCCGTCGCGACGCTGCCCACGTGCCCGTCGACCGCGACCCGCGTGACGCCTGTGGCCCTCCAGACCACGAGTGCACCCTCGGCGTGCCCCACGATGACGTCGCCCTTGGGCGACACTGCCGGGCCAGACCCGTCGAAGAGCTTGCTCCCGCCGGTTCCATCACGGCGAACGCGGCGGACTTGGGGGCCCGTGGTGAGATCGACAGCGTAAACGATCCACATCGAGTCGGGAGTCCACGCTGGTGTGAGGCGCGCCGCGGCGTCTAGCCTCCGCACCGCGCGGGATGCCACGTCGACGGCCGCGAGCGTGCCTCCCTCCACCAACACCACGCTCTTCGCATCGGGCGAGAGGGCGAAGGCTCCGTCGCGCGAGGGGAGGACGCGAACCTCACCCGTGCCATCCGGCTGCGCCACACACACGAAGCCGCCCTTTCGGTACGCGATCCGAAGGGCTCTGCCGGGTTGCGAGGGCGGCCCCGTCCGCGGCGGCGCTCCCTTCGCGGTCTCGGTCGCCCCGGAAGCGCCAGTCGCACTGACACTCGCCGAAGAAGCGACAGACCCGCCAGCGTCGTCGGGTGCGCTCGTGGTCTCCGCGTGCTGGATCGTCGGTGTGCCTCCGCGGGGCTCGCGCGTGCTCAAACGGTCCGCCGCCAGAAGGCCACCCGCGATCAGCGCAAGGACCACACCCGCGACTACAAGTGCGATCGCCCGCCTGCGACGTCTCGAGATCGCCCTCCACCCGGAGGCGTCCGTCGGCTCGTTGCTGCGGATCTCCTCGGCCATGCGCGGCCTCCGCTGCTAGAAGGTGGCGATGATCGCGTCGGCGTACGCCTGGGTGCCGACGCTGCCGTCTGTCGATCCCGTGATGGTGCGCTTGATGTCGTACGTCACGTTCGTGCCCTCGGCGAGCACCGCGCGCACGCCGGCAAGGATCTTCTCGGCGGCCTCGAATTCGCCGAGGTGCTGCAGCATGAGCACTGCGGTGAGGATCTCTGCCGTTGGATTTGCCATGTCCTTGCCCGCGTACTTCGGCGCGCTGCCGTGGACGGGCTCGAAGACCGCACAGTCCGCGCCGATGTTGGCGCCCGGCGCGATGCCGAGTCCGCCCACGAGTCCTGCCGCGAGGTCGGAAACGATGTCCCCGTACAGGTTGGGCAGCACGAGAACGTCGAACTGCTCGGGGTAGAGCACCAGACCCATGCAGGTCATGTCCACGATACGGTCTTCGAACTCCACGCGGCCCTCGTACTCTGCCGCGACCTTGCGTGCGACGTCCAGGTACAGTCCATCGGAGTACTTGAGGATGTTGGCCTTGTGCACGGCGGTGACCTTCTTGCGACCGTTGGCCAGCGCGTATTCGAAGGCCCAGCGCACGATGCGCTCAGACCCGGTGATCGAGATCGGCTTGAGCGAGATGCCCGAGTCGGGTCTCATGACACCGGCGCCCTTGGCGGCGACCCACTCGATGAGCTCGGCGGCCTCGGGACTGCCTTCCTCGAACTCGATCCCCGCGTACAGGTCCTCGGTGTTCTCACGCACGATGACGATGTCGATGTCCTCGTAGCGCGCGCCCGTCCCGGGGATAGTGAACGCGGGCCGCAGGTTCACATAGAGGTCGAGCGCCTTACGAAGCGCCACGTTCACGCTGCGGAAACCGGTGCCCACGGGCGTGGTCACGGGGCCCTTTATCGCGACCTTGTTCTTGCGGATCGAGTCGAGAACGTACTCCGGAAGCGGGGTGCCGTGCTCGGCCATGACAGCCTCGCCGGCCTCCACCACCTCCCACTCGATATCGACCCCGGTGGCCTCGACCACCCGGCGCATCGCGGTCGTGATCTCGGGTCCGATGCCATCACCGGGGATGAGCGTGACGGTGTGCTTCGCCATTGCGGCCTCCTGTTGGGTGAGGGCGGGTCACAGCGCCCGCCGAGCGAGGCCGATTGTACGCGAGGCCCCGCGCACTCGCCTACCCCCACACGCCCAGAAGCGTCCTGACCGTCACCATCTGGCCGACGTGGTACGACGTGTGGTCGAGGACGAGCAGCGCTTCGCGCAAGAGAGGCTGGCCCTCGTCACTCCCTGGCACAGGCCACAGCAGGTCGTCAGCGTGCTCGCCGAGAAGCGCGGCAAGCGCCGACCGGTCGCGCTGGACAGCCGCCACGCTCGCGGGCCATGCGGTCTCATCAGGCGGCGCGGCTGACGTCGGCCAGTACTCCGCAGGCCACGCCCGCTCATGGTAGTCGGCGCTCGTGCAGAACTCGAGTATGTCCGCCTGAGTGATACGGACATGTTCGAGCAGCTCCCACAGCGAGTGGTGCAGTCCCTGCGGACGCACGCCCTGCAGCTCGAAAGGAACACCCTCGGTCACGTGCTCGAAGGATGCCTTCGCTTCTTCCCAACCCAGCGAGCGGCCGATAAGCGCCGCTACAGCCGTCACGTCCATAGCCTTCCTCCTTCTTGACGGACTTCGCGCAAGCCGTCTTCTTGCGGTGGACTTGCACGATCGAACCGATGAGACTGTACCCACTCGCGTCAGCGCACCAAGACCCCCGGGGTAGAATCTCGTCGAGGAAGAGCGCGACGGTGAGAAGGAGCGATGACAGACAGATTCGCGGTACCCGGAACCGATGCGGCGACGCCGCTTCGCGTGGCAGCACCGGCGATCGTGCTCGCCAAGGCCGAACCTGTGTTCGCCTCGGTCACCGCCGCCACACGCGGCGCCGACGCCAAGGCGGTGCATGACATGCGGGTCGCCTCTCGACGCCTGCGCGAAGCGCTGCGGCTGTTCGAATCTCTGTATGACCCGCACGCGATCGATGCCGCGTACCGCCGCGTGCGAGGTATCACCCGCGCCCTTGGCCCGGTGCGCGACAGCGACGTCTTCATCGAGACGTTCAGCTCGCTCGTGCCTGAGGTGGACAAGAGCGGCAAACGCGCCATCGCGTTCCTCATCGGCTACCGTTCCGCGGTGAGAGACAAAGAGTTCGAGCGATTGCGCTCCAAGCTCGCGCGCGTGGACGTGCGACGAGACCGGCGGATCTTTGCCACCACCGCGTGCGCCGTGCGGGATACCCCTGAGGCTGACCAGCCGTTGGGGGTCTTCGCCCGGGAGGCGCTTCGCGACCGGGTCGGCGTCGTGAAAGGCGCATACGCACCGGCGCTCATCGAAGGAGCCGTTGGTCAACAGCACGCCCTGCGCATCGCCGTCAAACGACTGCGTTACGCGCTTGAGGTCTTCGCGCCATGCTATACAGATGGATTCGACGCCGCGTACGGAACGCTCACGGAATTCCAAGACACGCTCGGTGTGCTTCACGACGCGCACGTCTTTTTGGGCATCCTGCGAGACGAGGATCTTAGGGCCCGCGCGCTAGCTGCCGGCGTGTCTCCTGCCGGCTTCGATCACCTCGCCGCGATCATGCGGAAGCGCGCCCATGCCGCCTACGTCTCTTTCGAAACGCTCGCGGACCAGTACTCCGCGTCGGATCTCGAGCACGTGGTCCTCGACCCGCTCGACTAACCTTTCTCGCCCATGCGGAAGGTAGTCTCCGAGACGACGAGCACCGCTCCGTCAGGCAGGCGGTACACGGAGGCCGCCACGACCATCGCCCCCTTGCGCGTCGAGATCACCCGGGACTGTGCATGGACGGCTTCCCCTGTCGCGCGCACCTGCCTCACCGCGTCGGCGAGCCCGAGCGGTCCCGCCATCGAAAAGGCCTCCTCCAGCGACGGTCGTTCGCCCTGTCGCCAGTGACGTGACATGCTTTCGCTCGCGGCCTCGTTCATCCACACCACTCGATCAGAGTCCGCGGCAAGCAACAACGCCTTGGCTTTTACAGGCAGGGGCTGGTCGGCGTGCATGACCCTCCCTTCCAGAACTTGCCTCAGGCGCGGACCGAGGGCGTAGAAACGCGGCGGGATCGTCCATGCAGCACGCAGTCCACGGCGTAATGCACTCGCGGGTAGCGCTCGGCCTCGGGCGCGGCAGTGTCCCCCTCGCGTTGCGCAAGCGCCACAGACACCGCAGGCGCGGCGGCGGATGCCGACCGCCTGAGCAGATACAGCGGGATCCCACCGAAGACACACGCGTTAAGGATACCGACCATCCCGCCGAGAAGTACCGGTCCGGCGCTCGCGAGCCACAACGCGAAGCCCCAAGGCACCCCTCGGGAATCCGTCGCGGTGAAAATCACGTCGAACCCCACATCCGCTGCCGCCGACATCAGTCGCGTCTCGACAGGTGACCAGATCGCGATCCCGGCCAGCGAGACCGCAGTGGCCGCTAAGCCCCACGGGAACCAGCGTGCCGCGAGCATCGCACCTGCCTCCGCATCGGCAAGCAGCTCGTCATCGACAGTCGCACCCTTCGCGACCTGCACGCCTACCAAGCGCGCGAGGGCGACCCACAGCTGCACGGGCCCTCCAAAGACGAGTCCGAGCCACGTGCGCTCAAGAGAGCCGATCGGTCGTGATACGCCCACGCCGTTCTCAGCCGCGTCCATTCCCCTCTCGTCCCGTCGACGAACCCGCCGGTCTGTCAGCTCTCAGCCGGAAGCATCGACCACTTACCGTGAGAGAACACCGCGCCGCCGGTGCGCCACTCCAGCCGTACCGTCTCCCCCGCCGCGACGTCTACGTCTGTGCTGCTCGCGTAGGCCTGGGGGAACATGAGCCACCGGTGGTAGGCCTTCAGAGTGTGATGTCCCGGCGCGACCGTGAAGGTGTTGGCCCCCCACTGCGCCACATGGGGCTCCCCGTCTATCTCGATGATCGGATTGAACGCCTCCTGCGCGACTGACCCTTTCATGTGTTTCGTCGTGATCTCTATGGTCCCCGTGGAATCGCTCACGTTCGCTCCTTTCTCCCCGATAACCCCGTGGAAAAGCTCACGATCCACCAGTATTGTACGCCACCCCCCGGCGCGCACGTGCTCGAAGACTCCGCGTCACGAGAACCCGAACAACAGCGGGAAGACCACGACCACGATCGCCGCCCATATGCCGTAGACGGGTACGTAACTGGTCTGCCACCTCTCTACGGCCGAGAAGGGACCGCGGTTGCGCAGGAAGCGCGTGTACAGCACCGCCGACCAGCCCAGATTGACGAGAAGTACGAGGTTCTCCCCGAGAGCGGCGACCCGATTGGGAGTGAAGCCGAACTCAGTGATGCGCGCGGCGATGGCCCAAAGCGCCACCGCATCGGCAAGAAGGGCGCTCACCACCAGAGCCACCTGCAGTACGTCGAAGAGCCCCGGCGGCGACTGGCGGTCTCGTGCCGAGGCGGAGTACAGCAAGAGCGCGAGCACCACGGCGAGCAAGAGATCGAACGCGATGAGCACGTCTCGGCTTATGTCCACTCCGCGGCCCGTCCATGCGACAGCGCCAAGGAACGTGATCAGCGCAACCGCGAAAAGCGGGGTGAACAGCCGCGTGAGCACAGGGGCCATGTTCTCGATCACCGCCTGCTTGGCTTCGACCAGCCATGACGCGATGATCACAGCGCCCACCGCGCCGCACGGAAGCAGCCACGATTCGAAGAACGGCTCGACATCGATCCCGATGGCCTGGAAGATCATCGCCATGAACGCCATGAGCACGCCCCCACCGAGCGCGATCAAGACGTAGTAGATGGCGAACTCGCCAGAGAACCGGATGAAGTCCATCCGGGCGGCGCCGTCCTTCCAACGGTGACCCGCATACGCCAGTCCCACCGTGAGCCACAGTGCTATCGGCAGGTGCAGCGCCGTGAGTGCTTCGGTGGATCCTCCGGGAACGAACGGGAACGCGTTGGCCACCACAGCCGCGACCACGAACACGGCTGCGATCCTGCGCACCAGAGCACCCTCGAGTCCGCGCTTCCACGCGAAGTACGCCGCGAGTACAGGTAGGACGAACAGACTGAGGTTCCGCCCATAGAAGCCGGCGTCCTCGCTCATCGTGATGCCAAAAAGGGCCGGCAGCTTGATGAGCGCTGCCGCCGCAACAGCGAGCGAGATCGCCACGACGCCGTCTTTTCGCGCCGCCGAAGACCCCGAAGCGTCAGTCCCGCCTACTACCAGCTGCTTCCAGAGACGCTCCGAGTGCTCGCGCGCGAACTCGCGCGACACGGCGTCCAGGTCTCCCACACGCTTCACCGCGATCAGGAACGCCTCGTCAGCGGCGAGTCCCGCCTCTATCAGTTGTGCCAACTGCGCCCGAAGATGGTCTTCGAGCTCGTCGACATCGGCGGTGTGGATCGCCTGCCTCTTGCCAAGATAATCGCGCCACGCTCCGATCTCGTCCTCGAGGTGAGCTGCGCTGTCACTGTCAAGCATGGCTTACGCTCCTTGCATCGAGGACATCGGCGAGGCCAGGCCGGCAACGCTCGCCACCGAGGACCGGACCTGCCAGAACCGCCCGAGCGTCTCCCCCACCGCTTCCCACTGGCTGCGCTGCTCGGCAAGCTGGGCCAGGCCCTCGGGCGTGATCCGATAGTACTTGCGACGCCGCGCGCCGCCTATCTGTTGCCAGCGAGCCTCGACGAACCCCAGCCGTTCAAGCCGATGCAGAACGGGGTACAGCATGCCGTCCGTCCACTCAAGACGGCCGTCTGAAAGCTCACGCACGCGCTTCAGGATCGCGTAACCGTAACTTTCCTGCTCGGCCAGTATCGCGAGGACGATCGGCGTCGAGGACGCGGCCACCAGGTCTTTGTTGATCTCCACGGCTCCACCTGCCATGACATGCCGAGAGGTGACATCGAGTCACGCTCGTCTATACATTGTAGCACTATACATAGCAGAGCAATGTAAGTC
>JAJFTR010000034.1 GCA_021372825.1 Actinomycetes bacterium | reverse complement strand
CGCATCCGGAGAAAGGCCAGACGTGAGCATTCGGAGCGTCTTGACTCGGCCTGCTAGGATTTCGTGACGCGACCACGACCCGATACCACGCTTCCAAGGAGGGACTCCCGTGCCGCATGCCGAGAAGACCTGTAAGCCCGCGCTCATGGCCGTCGCTGTGGGGATCGTGGGCGCAGCAGTGGCAGTGCTCGTGACGCCGCCTGATCAGAAGCTCGGTGCGATGGTGCGGTTCGTGATGTTCCACGGCGCTTCGACCTGGGTGAACATGGCAACCTTCACGATCGCGGGACTGCTCGGCATCGCGATGCTTGCCGGCGCGACATCGCTCCGGAGGTGGGAGGCCGCGTTCCGCTGGGTGTCCCTGCCGCTGTGGGCCGTCAACACCGTGCTCGGCGTGCTGTCGATGAAACTCATCTGGGGCGGGATACTGTGGGGTGAGCCGCGTCTTGCCATGACGTTCGGCGTGCTCGCTGGAGCAGCACTCGTGTTCGCGGCCGAGATGCTCTTGGACTCACCACGCATCTCGGCGGTGCTCGACGCCCTTCTTGCCGCGACGCTATGGGTGATGGTGTTGGTTCTGCCGAACCTGTTCCATCCCGACAGCCCTGTGTTCTCTTCCGGGAACCCCGCGTACATCGCCGCCTTCCTCGGTATGGTCGCCTCGATCGCCGTGACCGTCTTCGGGATCGTGGTCCTGGTCGCGAAACGGCCCCGCCCCCGAGCAGAGCAAGACGCTCGCGTGAGGTAGGCGGGCCGTGACGTGTATGGCTGAGCCGACGGGCTCAGCTGCCGATGACGCCCAATTCGCGGCCGATACGTTCGAAAGCCGTCAAGACGAGATCCATCTGCTCGTCCGTGTGAGTCGCCATGTAGCTCGTGCGCAGGAGGGCGCGGCCCTGAGGCACAGCGGGCGGCCTCACCGGGTTCACGAACACTCCCGCGTCGAGCAGACGCCTCCAGAACTCGAAGACGAGCCGCTCCTCGCCGAGGATGATCGGGATCACCGGCGTCGTGCTCGCTCCCGTGTCGAAGCCGAGTCGACGGTATTCGGACTGCATGCGGTCGACGATCTTCCAGAGCCGCAGCCGATGCTCAGGCTCGCTCTCCATGACATCAAGCGCGCCGAGACACGCCCCCACACTGGGTGGGGCCATGGCCGCCGAGAAGATGAACGGGCGCGAGTTGTGCTTGATGTAGTCGATGACCTTCGCGTCCGCGGCGATGAAGCCGCCGAGTGAGGCGAAGCTCTTGGAGAACGTGCCCATGATGATGTCGACGTCGCCGGTGACGCCGAAGTGCGCGGCAGTGCCCTCGCCTCCTGGGCCGAGCACGCCTGATGCGTGCGCGTCGTCTACCATGAGTCGCGCGCCGTACCGTCGGCACAAGGGGATCATCTCGGGCAGCGGTGCGATGTCACCTTCCATGGAGAAGACGCCGTCGACGACGACCAGCACTCCTCCATCACCATTGCGCTCGATCGCGCTGACGAGGGCTTCCTCAAGGCTTGCGATGTCGTTGTGCTCGAATCGTATGACCTTGCCATAGCTGAGCTTGCAACCGTCGTAGATGCTTGCGTGGTCGTCCTTGTCGATGACTGCCGTGTCATGGCGACCGACGATGGCCGAGATCGTCCCGAGATTCGTGCCGAACCCCGTGGAGAACACGAGTGCGGACGGCTTGCCGACAAAGGCGGCAAGCCGGTGTTCGAGCTCCTCGTGGATGTCGAGGTTCCCATTGAGGAGTCGCGAGCCGGTGCACGAGGTGCCATATTTGGCGAGCGCTTCGGCTGCGCGCTCGCGCACATGTGGATGAGTCGTCAAGCCGAGGTAGTTGTTGGAGCCGAGCATCACTAGTTCACGCCCATCCACCGAGACCTTGGAGTCGGACTCCGAGTGGATGACGGTGAAATAGGGATAATAGCCCGAGGTCCGTGCCTCGTCGGCCTCCGTGAAGTCCCGGCACTTCTGGAAGATGTCCATGGTCCCCTCACGTCTGGGTTCTGTCTGTGGATGATTCTAACCGTTCTTGGCTTGGCGTGTGACGCTGTCGGCTCTAGAATAGGGTCACAACCGAACAGCGGTCCCGGGTGCCCGCTTGGAAGCGGGAGAATAGGGAAGCCGGTGTAAGACCGGCACGGACCCGCCACTGTGATCGAGCGCCCGCGCTCGTAAGTCAGGAGACCTGCCCGGGATCCCTGCGATGTAGGCCTTCGAGGACACGAGGCCCCGTCGCCACGCAGGATGCGTGTGCTTCCGGGAGACCGAGGACTCGAAGACCCGCCGACAAGTGCGGGTCTTCTTGTGTTTCTCGGCCGCGCTGTATCGGGAATGGTATGCCCGGATACGAGTGGAAGGACGAACAGATGGGACACACGCTACGACGGTTTGTTGCGCTCGCGCTCAGTGTCGCGGTGCTTCTCGGTCTTGCCGGATGCGGCCAGGATACGTCAGCCGAGAAACCCGCACCCGCATCATCGTTTCCAGTGACTGTCAAAGACGACGCGGGGCGTTCGGTGACCGTCAAGACGAAGCCGCAACGCATCGTGAGCCTCGCGCCTGGAAACACGGAGATCGTGTACTCGCTTGGCATCCTCGACCGCGTGGTGGGAGTCACCACGTACGACGACTACCCGCCGGAGGTCGCCTCGGTCGAGAAGGTCGGCGACTTTGTCATGCCTAACCTGGAAGCGATCGCAGCCGCGCGGCCGGACCTGATACTCGTGACGACCGGCGTTCAGGCAGACGTGATCGACAAGTTGGAGTCCACGGGCGCCGCAGTGGTCGCGATCGATCCGCAGTCGCTCGACGGGCTCTACGCCTCGATCGCCACAGTGGGCGCCGTCACGGGCGAGTCTGATGCCGCTGCAGAGGTGGTCCGAGGCATGAAGGACGAGCTTGCGGTCTTGCAAGAGGCGATCGACGCCTCCCCGGTCACGTGCTTCGTCGAACTCGCGCAAGACCCGCTCTTCACCGCGGGAAGCGGCACGCTGATAAACGACCTTATCGAGCAGGCGGGCGGAGAGAACGTCGTCACAGACGAGGGTTACGTGGCGTACTCGCTCGAGAAGCTCGTGACCGACGATCCCGAAGTGTATCTGGCGACGAAGGGATCCATGAGCGATCCATCACAGCTCGCCAAGCGCCCGGGTTACTCGGACCTTTCTGCAGTCAAGAACGGCCGTGTGTACATCCTTGACGACAACCTTGTGAGCCGGCCGGGTCCTCGCGTGATCCAGGGTGTCCGGCAGATCGCCGAGGCTCTCCACCCCGAAGCGTTCGGGAAGTAGGGTGGTGCCCTCGACACGCAAGGCGCGCTCGGTGTGGCTCGCCGTGCTCGGAGTGTCGCTTCTGTTCTCGGTCGTCGTAGCCATTGCTTTCGGTGCGGTGCCAGTGCGGGCCGACCAGATCGCGGGAGCCGTGCTCCGTGGGATGTCGGGTCGCGCTTCTGGGGCGACCGATGCTGTCATCTGGGACCTGCGGCTCCCACGGGTGCTGCTCGCCGCGCTCGTGGGAGCATCGCTTTCCACCGCAGGGGTTCTCTATCAGGCCCTGTTCCGTAACCCTCTCGCCGACCCGTATATCCTGGGCGTGTCTTCGGGTGCGGGACTCGGCGCGACGATAGCCCTGGTGACCGTCGGCGCCACAGCGGTGGGCGGTGTGGTGGGTGTTCCCCTCGGGGCGTTCGCCGGAGCGCTGCTCACGATCGTGCTGGTGGTGCGGCTCGCGAGCGGCAGCGGACGCGTCGAGTCCACGTCGCTGCTCCTTTCCGGCGTGGCAGTCTCCTACACGCTTGCTGCTGTCACCTCGTTTCTCATGGTCTTCAAGCGGCAATCCATGCAGGCTGTCGTCTTCTGGATGATGGGCGGACTGGAGGGAGCGACGTGGAGCTACGTCGCGATCCTCGCCGCCATGCTCGCGGTGGGCATGGCGCTTCCCTTTGTGCGCGCACGCGAACTCGACCTGATGCTCCTCGGCGACGAACGGGCGGCACAGTTGGGTGTGGATGTGGAGCGCTTCAAGCTCCTTGCTTTGGGGTGTGCCTCCCTCGTTGTCGCCGGCGCTGTGTCCGTGTCCGGGCTCATCGGCTTCGTCGGACTCATGACACCTCATATGGTGCGGCTCGTTCTCGGCCCCGAGCACAGGACGCTCTTGCCCGCGTCGGCTTTGGCGGGCGCGATCGTGATGGTGCTCTCCGACCTTGTGGCACGCGTGGTCTTGGCTCCGGTCGAGATTCCTGTCGGCATCGTGACCGCGCTTGCCGGCGGACCGTTCTTCGTGTGGCTTCTGGTGCGTCAGGAGCGTGTGTGATGAGGCCAGCCCGTGCGCAGTCGCCCCTGCTGGCGTTCAGGGACGTATCGATCGGCTACGGCACCCGCACCGTCCTCCGCGACGTCACGTTCAGTGTGAAGTCCGGCGAACTGGTGGGGTTGGTCGGTCCCAACGGCGCGGGGAAGTCCACACTGCTGCGAGCGGTGAGCGGCTCGGCGGACATACTCGACGGGTCGGTCACGGTCGCGGGGGTGCCGTCGGCGTCACTCACACCGCGCGAACGTGCGCGCCTTGTCGGAGTGGTGCCGCAGTCGCCGCCGATCGCGTTCGCGTTCCGCGCCCGCGAGTTCGTGGCCATGGGCCGGAATCCGCACCTCGGAAGGCTTCAAGACCTCACGACGCAAGACGCGGCGATCGTCGATGAGGTCATGGAGCTCACCGACACCGCCAGACTTGCGGACCAGACCGTCGACACACTCTCAGGCGGGGACTTGCAGCGCCTCACGGTGGCACAGGCGCTCGCTCAGCGCCCCCAGGTGCTCCTTCTGGACGAGGCGACCGCTCATCTGGACATCAACCACGCTCTTCAGGTGCTCGAACTCGTGCGTTCTCTCAGTGATGACGGCCTTGCAGTGCTCGGGGTCTTCCACGACCTGGACCTCGCGGCGCGGTACTCGGACAGGATCTCGGTTGTGGCATCGGGAGCGGTGACGGCGCCAGCGCCGCCGCGCGATGCGCTCGACGCGAGCGTGCTCTCGGAGGTCTTCGACGTCCGTGCGGTGGTCAGGACCGAGCCGGCGACGGGTGCGGTGACCGTGGTACCGATCGTGCGCGGGGCTGACATCGCCGCGTCTGTACGGGGTCCGGTGGGTCTGGTGTGTGGGTCCGGGTCCGGCGCGACCATGCTGCGACGTCTCGCTCTTCTGGGTGTGCAAGTGTGCTGTGGCGCACTCAACCAAGGCGATGTCGACCACGCCGTCGCCTTGGCTTTGGGAGCCAGCGTCGTGGAGCTTCCGCCGTTCGGCGACGTCGACGTGACCGCTGAGACAAAGGTCCGCGCCGCCTATTCAAGGGCGGCTGCCGTCGTCGTGACCTCGACGCCGTTCGGGAGGGCCAATGTCGGGAACCTTAGGGCAGCGGTGGAAGCCGGTGTGCCGCTCGTGCTTGTGGGAAAGATGAGCGCCGACCGCGACTACGCGGCAGGAGAGGCGACAGCGCTGTGGGAGCGCGCGGTCGAGCGCGGCGCCTTGAGGGTAGGAGATGAGGAAGAAGCGATGTCGGCGGTGCTCGGCATCATAGACGGACAGGAGAGCGTCGATGGCTGACTCCACAAGGGTCGGGTTGGTGGAGGTCTACACCGGTGATGGCAAGGGCAAGACCACAGCGGCGGCAGGGCTTGCGGTCCGCGCACGCGGAGCGGGACTCGCGGTCGCATTCGTGCAGTTCATCAAAGGGGGACGCCGCTCGAGCGAGCTTGCCATGCTCGAGCGTCTCGGCGTGGACGTGACGCGTCCCGCACGCGCATCCACGGGGCTTCTCGGGAACGGTCTTACCGAGGAGGACCGCCGTGCGGCCGACCAAGCCTGGAAGGTGGCGGCCGAGGCGATCATGTCGGGGCGCTACGACATGGTCGTGCTGGACGAGGTGTGTGTGGCGCTCGGTGTCGGCCTGGTGGACGAAGGCGCGGTGCTCGAGACGCTCGCCTCACGCCCCTTCCATGTAGAGGTCGTGCTCACGGGTCGCGGCGCGTCCCGCGAACTCGTCGACGCAGCCGACCTTGTCACCGAGATGCGGCCTGTGAAGCATCCGTACGACCGCGGTGTCAAAGCGCGCAAGGGCATCGAGTTCTAGCCGAGCGAGCAGGTGAGGACGTGTGCAGCCGACGCCGTGAGGACACGTGCGCCGAGTCCGGTCTGTCGCACCGCGTCTGAGACCGCATCGCACGCGATGGCCGGAAGGTTGTTGTGCTGAGACAAGTGCAGGCCGACGATGGTGTGGAGCCGGTCGCAGCCGAGCCGTCTGACCGCGTCCGCCGCGTGCACGTTCGACAAGTGCCCGCGTTCCGAGAGGATCCGCCGCTTGAGAAAAAGCGGGTATGGCCCCGCCTCGAGCATCTGGACATCGTGGTTCGCTTCAATGGCGAGAAGGTCGCATCCCGCGAGGCCTTCGGCGCACTCAGGGGTGATGACGCCCGTGTCGGATGCGAATCCAAGGACGCGTCCCTGCGGTGTCTCGATGCGGAATCCCACCGGCTCGGCGGCGTCGTGCGATGTCCTGATCGCCATGATCCGAAGCCCGGCGGCCCCGAAGATGGCCTCATGAGTGATCTCCACGCAGCCGGGGACGTCGGCGAGGTCCGCCCTGGCGACCGCGAGCGTTCCGCGGGTCGCATACACGGGGATGCCCAGAGTGCGCGACATGACGCGAACGCCACGGAGATGGTCGCTGTGTTCGTGGGTGAGGAGCAGCGCCTCGATCGCGATGCCGTCGAGCTCCGCCGAGGCGATTCTGCGGCGACACTCTCGGGCGGAGATGCCGCAGTCGATGAGTACTCCTCGGCCAGCTGCGTGCACGAGCGTGGCGTTCCCGCTCGAGCCGGAGGCGAGGAACGCGGCGCCTTCGGAGGGGATCGCGGATGCCGTCATATCCATGGAGTGCATCGTACCACCCGCTTCCGACAGCCGGCTTCGGGAATAATCGCACCAAGACGCCATGCGGTAGGGGCGTGTGCTGCAATGGTCACGATCGTCATGCCAAGAGCCGATGCGATGAGGAGGACCCATGTCTGTGATGGTCTATGCGCTATCGACGTGCCCGTATTGCCGTCAGACGCGCAAATACCTAGAGGAGAACGGCGTCGACTATGACGTTTTGGAAGTCGACCTGCTGGAAGGGCAAGAGCGCGAAGACGCCATCCAGAAGGTCAGAGAGATCTCTGGAGGAACGGCGTTCCCGGTTATCGTCATAGACGATGAGGTCATCGTGGGATTCAACAAGAAGAAGATCAAGGAGCTGTTGGGGCTGTGAACACGGAGAAACCCGTTCGGCGCCGGTTCGCGCCCGGGACCACGGCCGATGACCTCAAGGAGTTCATGGAGCCGTTCGTGGACCATCTCGGCTA
>JAJFTR010000019.1 GCA_021372825.1 Actinomycetes bacterium | reverse complement strand
TGTCACTCACCGCGCTCGGCCCGCCGTAGATCTCGACCAGGTCGATCGCGGTGGCGTTCGCGCTGATCGCCGAGGAGACTGGCGCAGAAAGCGAGGCCGGTGCGGTGAGCAACAACACTCCGCCCTTGCTTCCGGCCGCTGCACCTCCGCCCAGTGCGTCGGCGAAGCCGAGTCCGGTGGCGATCCCGACGTAGGAGTAGTCCGCCATGCTGTTTGTGACACCCCAGTCGGCAACGGCGCGGGCAGTCGCATAGCGGTCGGCGCCGTTCACCCGCTCCAGGGTGCCCGTGAGCATCCCGTCAAGCGTCGTGAAGGTCGCAGCCGAGACCGCACTCGTGCCTCCCGCGACCACGCCTCCCGTGATCCCCAGGTCGTCGATAGCCATCGATGTGGCACCAGGCACCGCGCCTGTCTGCACGAGCAGCACAGGCATCGCTTGGCTCCACGCGAAGGGCGCGACAGCCAACGCGTCGGCGAACTGGTCACCGCGGACGAAGAAGGCCGAGCCCCAGACGCCTGTCGCCTCCTCTATCGCATAGGCGACCTCCGCCGCCGTCTCGTAGCGGTTCTGGCCGTAGAGGCGTGAGACGTCGTAGTCTACTGCGAGGGCGTCGGCCACCGTGTTGGGAATCGCGGTCGTGCCTCCCACAAGTACGACGGCCTCCACGCCGAGCCGGTCAAGCTCCGTCCTCAACTGCTCGGTGACGGTAGTCCCCACGAGCAACACAGGTGAGCCGTAGACTCCCGCAAGCCCCGATGCCGCGAGAGCGTCAGGAAAGTCACGGCCTGTGGCGATGACGGCGGTGGTGACGCTGCTCGGCGCGAAGTTGGCCGAGGAGATCGCAATCGCGGTGGCGTAGCGGTCCGTGCCCGCGGTGCGGGTCGTCTCGCCGAGACCTTTGAGAGTGGCGGATGCCATGTTCGAACGCGGGCCCACGTTGCCGCTCGCATCGACGGCTCGTACCTCGTAGTCATACTCGGTGTCCGGCGCAGCGTCGTTGTCGACGAAGGTCGTCGCGGGCGCCGCCACCGTCCCGATGATCTCATGCGGCATCGTATAGGCATCCGAGGGCGAAGCGATCCACCTCAGCACCTTGTACGCCGTCACCCCCGAGCCTTCGTCCGTCGCGGGCTCCCAGCTGAGTGTGATGGAGGTCTCGGTGGCCTCCGCGGCCAGCGAGCTCACCGATGATGGCGGCAGCATGTCGGCGGCGTTCAGTGCCACCTCCGTGTCGGGGGCGGGCAAGATGAAGTCGTTGTAGTACGGCGGAGTGAAGGTCCGCTTGACGGCGACGTCCATCGTCGTGTCGGCCGACACGCCGAGGCGGAAGTCACCACTCACGCCAGCGGGGCCGTAGTCCTCGTCGTCCACGACGCCGTTGCCGTCGTCATCGACCAGGTTCGGCTCGGTCTGCGAAAGCGAGTAAACCGAGAGAGACGTCTCCCATGAAGTGCACTCTACCCGCTTGTTCGTCTGGCCGGTCGTGGTCGCGTTGTGCACCCATCCGCCGTGCGACTTCATGTCGATCACGGTGACCTCGGGCAGCGAAGAGGGGTTGAAGGTGCTCGACGCGCCGGTTTTGCTCAAAGACACCATCACCTTGTATGTCCCGGTGGTGTCGTCGTCGCCGAACTTCGCATACAACCACGTGTCACCGATCGCACCGGACGCGTCTGTCGTGACGGTGGGGAAGTTCGTCCAGGCTTCACGCTCCTGGACCCATTCGTGTGTGGCGGGGTTCCATGTCCACCCGCGGTTGGTGCTGGGATCGGGGGTGTCTGCGGCAGTGAACCTCACCTTCACATAGTAGGTCGTGGTCGCCTCGAGGCCGGCCGATGCACTGAACCTGATGCCGACGGCGGTGTGGTCGTTCGGCACGAACAGCGGCGCCTCACTGGCTCCTCCCGTGTACGTACCAGCCGCGTACGCGGGGACGATAGTCATCCCCGGCACGAGCAGCGCGCTGACGAGGACCAGCGCGAAGCCCTTTCGAAGTGCTGATGCGATCCGCATTTCCTCTCCTTCCTTCTCGGCGTGATGTCTGGACAGATGCAAGCGGCCTACACGGCCACCCGAAACTCCTCACCTGTGTGGGTGGGGTCATAGCCGTCGAAGGCCGATACCCTCTTCTTGAACGCGCGTCCTTCGAGCATGTTCAACAGAGGGTCGAGCTTGGGTGCGTCGAGCGCGTCCGGGGCGATCACGAGGTCGAAGCGCTCCATGAAGAGAGGCACGAAACCCAGACCTCGGCTCGTGGCCGCGGCGCGCAGCCCGACCGTCACGTCGGCTTCATGCCGCTGCACCGCCCGCGCCGCGCCAGAGTGGGTGTAGTGAACGGACTCACTGCCGGGCAGATCCTCCGGATCGATGCCCAGCGACCGCAGCTTCCTGTCCACCCAGATGCGGGTGCCCGAGCCGGGATTGCGATTGGCGATACGTACCCTCTTGGCCACCACGTCGTCGAGACTGCGCAGGCCGAGGGGATTGCCAGGTGCGGTGATCAACCCCTGCTCACGGTGGGCGAGGGTGAACATCGTCACCTGCCTGTCGGGGAAAAGATGGCGCACATAGGGTGCGTTGTAGTCGTCCGAGTCGGTGTCGAGCAAGTGGCACCCAGCTACGTCGGCGAGTCCCTGTCGAAGAGCGATCAGGCCGTCGAGGCTCCCTATCGCCACGGGCACCACTGCGGGTCCGCCCGAAGCGGCCGTGACGTCGGCGAGCGATTGCAGGGCCAGGTCGTGGCTGCCGAGAACCACGACCTCGGGGTTGTCGCCAGCGTCTGGCACGATGAGCACGTCGGCTCTATAGGCGCGCGCACTCGCGCGGTAGTACTTCTCGGTGTAGTTACGGACCTGGCGTTCCTCGGCGAGCTCGACGAGCCCGGCGCGCTGGAGCATGAGAATGTGGTGCCGGATCCACGCGGGATGCCGGCCGAACATCTCGCCGAGCTGGGTGATAGTGAGTGGGCGGGCCATCACACGGCGGAGGATCGCGAGCCGAGCGTCGTCGGCGATCGTGACGAGCTGCTCGTTCCGGTCGAGGCGTCGCATCGATTCCATGTGCCCACCCTAAAGAGAGCCTTAGCGTGACTCTCTGAGTCTATCCGCGCGCCGACAGGACGGCAAGGCGTCGATATCATCCACGGCGCTTGCTATTCAAACAGCGGTTTGATTATGCTGTCCTCGTGGACGCCGGAGTATTCAAAGCTCTCGCCGATGAGAACCGTCTCGGCATCGTGCGCATGCTCGCAGACGGTGAGCGCTGCGTGTGTGAGCTCGCGCGTGAGCTTGACCTTTCTGATGCGCTGGTCTCGCATCACGTGAAGCGTTTGCGTGAGGCGGGACTCGTGCGCACCCGGAGGGTGGGTACATGGCTCCACTGTTCGCTCGAACCCGCGGTCTTCGCTGCGCTTGCAGAGGAGTTCGAAGGGCTGTCACGCCCCGCGAGCGCGGGTCGCGGGCACGATCATGGATGTTGCTGTGAGTCGAGTCAGGAGGCGGCGTCGTGACAGATGATGTGAAGAAGGCGGTTCGCGACCAGTATGGCAAGATCGCCGTGGAGGGCGGTTCTTGTTGCTGTGGATCTGCGATGAGCTCGTGTTGTGGTCCTGCGGAGACGAGCGCGGAGTCCGCCGCCGACGGCGCTCGCCTTGACACCGTCCCCGCAGGGGCCGATCTGGGGCTGGGCTGTGGAAGTCCGATCACGCTTGCGGCCATACAACCGGGCGAGACAGTGCTCGATTTGGGGTCAGGCGCGGGCATCGACTGCTTCTTGGCAGCCCAGCACACGGGGCCGATGGGACACGTGATCGGGGTGGACATGACGCCCGAGATGATCACGCGCGCTCGTGGCAACGCTGCATCGTTTCGTCTTGGCAACGTCGAATTCCGTCTCGGCGAACTAGAGAACCTGCCTGTGGAGGGGGCTACCGTCGACGTCGTCATCTCCAACTGCGTCATCAATCTGGTGCCGGACAAGCGCCGGGCCTTCGCCGAGGCGTATCGCGTGCTGGTGCCAGGCGGCCGGCTGGTGGTCTCGGACATCGTGCTCGCCTCCGAGGTCCCACCCGGGCTACGCGAGTGGGTCGCGGGGTATGTGGCGTGCCTTTCGGGTGCGGCGCTGGAGTCCGAGTATCTGGCGGCCGTGGAAGAAGCGGGCTTTGAGGGGGTGAAGGTGCGGGAACGCGCGCCTTTCATCAGCAGCCCTTCCGATCCGTTCGTAGAAGAGATCGCTCGTGGTTGCGGTGTGACCGAGCAAGAGGCCGGCGATATCGCGGCACGCTTCATGAGCGTGCGGGTGAGCGCGCGCAAACCGGCGGCACGAGACACAAGAGGTGGCGATGACTGACGAAAGCGGCCGGAAGCGCCTGAGCGTTTTCGAGCGGTACCTTTCGCTTTGGGTGGCTCTGTGCATTGCCGGGGGCACCCTGATCGGCAACACGTGGCCGCCTGTGGCGGAGTGGCTGTCCCGGTTCACCTACGCACAGATATCCATCCCGGTCGCGGTGCTCATCTGGCTCATGATCTACCCCATGATGTTGCAGATCGATTTCGAGTCGCTCAAGCGGGTGGGTGAGAAGAAGCAAGGACTCGTCGTCACGACGGTCACGAACTGGCTGATCAAGCCGTTCACGATGTACGCGATAGCGTGGTTCTTCCTGAATGTCGTGTTCAGTCGGTGGATTCCTGTGGACCTCGCGCGTGAGTATCTCGCTGGAGCGGTCCTGCTCGGAGCGGCTCCCTGTACGGCGATGGTGTTCGTGTGGTCGTATCTGGCCGATGGCGATCCTGCGTACACACTCGTGCAAGTCGCCCTGAACGACCTCATCATCCTGGTCGCATATGCGCCCATCGTGATGTTCTTGCTCGGGTTGTCGGACATCCGTGTGCCCTATGACACGGTGATCCTCTCGGTGGTCCTGTTCGTGGTGGTGCCGTTGGCGGCGGGGTGGATCTCTCGCGTGCGGCTTGTGAGACGCAAGGGCCTGGAGTGGTTCCAGAACGCCTTCTTGCCGAGACTCGCCCCGGTCACGATGATTGCTCTTCTCGCCACTCTGGTGATCATCTTCATCTTCCAAGGGAAGACGATCATCGCGAATCCCGTGCACATCGTCCTCATCGCGGTGCCGCTCGTGACCCAGACCTACCTTATCTTCGCGATCGCCTACGGGTGGTCGTATCTGTGGCGCTTGCCGCACGCCATCGGGGCTCCAGCGGGTTTCGTGGGCGCGTCCAACTTCTTCGAACTCGCGGTCGCGGTGGCGATCTCGCTTTTCGGGCTTACGTCAGGCGCGGCGCTCGCCACGGTGGTCGGCGTCCTCACAGAGGTGCCCGTCATGCTGTCGCTCGTGTGGATCGCAGGCAAGACGCGTGCACGCTACGACGCACGCGTGGCGACCGCCCAAGAGCGGCCGGCACTTCCTACCGATGAGAGGTGAGTCGATGGTGATCAAGGTGCTCGGTTCAGGCTGTGCGAACTGCAACCGGCTGGAGGAGCGAGTACGCGAGGCTCTCGCGCGACTCGGACGCGACGATGAGGTCGTGCATGTGAGCGATATCGCCGAGATCATGCGGTATGGCGTCATGAGCACGCCCGCGCTCGTCGTCGACGAGGAAGTCAGGCTTGCCGGGCGCGTCCCGAGCGTGGAAGACCTCATGGCGCTGCTCTCGCGGTAGCAAGACGCGCTCTCACGCGAACGGCGGCGTCAGTCGACCTGGATGAGCGAATCGGTGGGAGCGAAGGCGTCGGTGAGCACGGGCACGTCGGCGACCGGTATCACACGGGTGTAGAGGTCGCGCCCGAACGTCTCGAACCCGTCGACCGTCACGCGGCCGTCGAGCCGGTCGTCGATCCTACTCAAGAGGACTCTCCTGTCGATATCCGCGTCGGTGGCGAGCACGACGATGTTGCGGTTCTTCTCGGGCATCTTGTCGGCCGCGATCCCGATCGGGAAGACGAGCACGTCGGAGTACACCTCACTCGCCGTTCGGTACATGCTGCGGAAGAGTTCGCTCTTGTCGCCCGAGACAGCAGAGATCACGTTGTAGGCGACGACTCCTCCCGGGCGCAGGTGCGCCTCGAGTTCGCCGAAGAACTCCTTCGTGGTGAGGTGGTAGGGCATCGCGTCGGCGTAGTACGCATCCACGATGATGATGTCGTAGAGCTCATCGGTGCTCTGGATGAAGCGCCGCGCGTCGTTGACCGTGACGGTGAGGCGCTCGTCATCAGGAAGCCCGAAGTAGCGCGTTGCGACGTCCACCACCACGGGGTCGATCTCCACGCAGTCGATCGAGACCTCCGGGTAGTCGCGCCACATGCGCTTGGCGACCGTGCCGCCTCCAAGCCCGCAGACGAGCACCCGCGTGGCGCCCGGGTTCGCGGCGAGTGCGAGGTGGAGGTAGTCCGGGTAGGCGATCGCGGATGTGTACTCGTCGCGAAGCGAGATCGCGGACTGGGTGGAGCGGTCGAAACGCAGGTACCGGATGTCGTCCTTCTCCGTCACTGTGATGCGGTGATACTGCGTGTCCTTCCGGAAGAGCACCGTCTCGCCAAACGAATTGACGTCCTCGGGCCGGTTCACGTGAAGGAACATGCCCGTCCCAGCGACGCATCCCGCGACGGCAAGCGCCACGACGGCGTCGATCCACCGGCGTCCAAGCTCACGTGGCGCGAGGGTGGGCTCCTGCTCGGCGGACAGTGTGAGCGTTGCGAGTGAGGTCAGGGCGAGCGCCACGCCGATCCCCACCACCAGAGGTTCGACCTGCAGCATCGGGATGAGCCAGAAGGACGTGGCGAGCGTTCCGGCGATGCTCCCTGCGGTCGAGACCGCGTACAGACTTCCCGCGGTGCGCCCGATGCGGGACAGGCCCGCGTGCGCGGCGATGCGCACACCCAGAGGCGAGACCATCGCGAGCAGGAGCGCGGGGATGAAGAAGACCGCGGTCGTGGCGACGAGCGAGCCGAGACGCGGCCCCAGTCCCGCGGCGGGCACGAGAGTGGCGCGGGAGACCAGAGGCGCGAGCACCGTCGAAAGTCCGGCAGCGCCGATCACAAGGCCCAGGCTACGGGGCGCGCCGTATGTGTCCGCGATGCGCCCGCCTGCCCAGTACCCGATGGAGAGCGCGATCATGAAGCTCGAGATGATCGCTCCCCACACGAATATCGAGTTGCCCATCACCGGAGCGAGAACACGCGCAGCGAGCAACTCCAGTCCCATGAGTGCGGCGCCGCAGCTGAACACGATGAAGTTGAGCATCATGCCCGCAATCATACGGCACGCAGGTCGCGTCACCTGCATCCTTCACGCTGAACGCATAGAATCGAGAGTGAGGTATGCCGAGGAGAGAGCCCATGGACCGCGTGCACGTGCGATTCGAACCAGGCGGAGAGTCGGTGCCGGTCCTTGCCGGGTCCGCGGTCCACGCCGCCGCATGCGCTGCGGGGGTCGCGCTGGACGCGCCGTGCGGGGGTCTCGGGCGGTGCGGCCGGTGCCTGGTGCGCGTGGACGGGCCGGTCTTCCCGCCGACACGGGACGAACTGCGCCTGATCACGCGAGAGGACCTCGCTCGCGGGGTCAGGCTCGCCTGCCGCGCGCGCGTGAGGGGCGACGTGACGGTTCACGTGACGAAGCGCGAAGCGCCCGTCATCGTGACCGGCTCCACCTCGTCTTCCGCTCCCGAGGTAGAACCTCCTACCGAGCGTGGCATCGACGCCCTCGAGGATTCGCCCTACCTGCTCGGCGCCGCGGTGGACATCGGGACCACGACGGTGGTGGCGTCCCTCGTCGACTTGGAGAACGGTGACGTGCTGGGCACGAGCGGCATGCTGAACGTCCAGTACCCATGGGGCGCGGATGTGATGACCCGTGTGACGATGGCGATGCACGAGGGTGTCGCGATCCTTGCGCATCCGATCGCCATGCAGGTCGAGCGCATGCTCTCGAACCTCCTCGATGCAGTGGGGGCTGGGCCGGCCGACCTTCGAGAGATCGCGATCGTGGGCAACACGGTCATGACCAATGCCTTCCTGGGCGCTGACCTCACACCCCTAGGAGCTGCCCCGTATTCTGGCGCCGTGCTCGACGCCACGTACATCTCTGCGGCCAGAGCCGGGATGCCGCGTTTCGAACTTGCCACATGCTACGTTCTGCCGGGAGCCTCGGCATTCGTGGGAGCTGACGTTGTCGCCGGGGTCCTCGCCACGAATCTGGACCAGCAGAGTGATCGAGCGCTCATGCTCGATTTGGGGACGAATGCCGAGATGGTGCTCACCATCCCGGAGGGTCTGCTCGCGGCGTCAGCGGCGGCAGGGCCGGCCTTGGAGGGCGCGGGCATCACTGCGGGCATGCGGGCCGAGCCAGGTGCGATCGAGCGGGTCTGGCTCGTGGACGGCGATATCGCGCTTGCCACGGTGGGCGGGATCGCGCCCGTGGGGATCTGTGGGTCGGGCGTGCTCGACCTCGTCGCAGCGATGCTGGACGCGGGGGTCCTGGACGCATCGGGGCGCCTCATTACGGGCGTGCCCGGGCCGGTGGGCTCCCGGGTCATCGAGCGTGATGACGTGCGCGTCTTCGTTGTCGATGCAGACGCCGGCGTGGTCTTCTCGCAAAAGGACGTCCGCGCGGTACAGCTCGCCGTGGGAGCGGTGAGGACGGCGCTGGACCTGCTTCTCGCAGAGTCGGGCGTGCGGGCCGACGAGGTCTCCAAGGTCCTCGTGGCAGGCGGCTTCGGCTACCACGTGGACGCGCGGTCGCTGGTGCGCCTCGGGATGGTGCCCGCAGTGTGGGCCGAGAAGATCTCGTTCGTGGGCAACACCGCCATCGAAGGAGCGCGGCTCGCGCTCATCTCGACAGCGATGCGGCGCAAGGCCGAGAAGATCGCGCGCGCGGTGTCGACACTGTCACTTGCGGACCACCCCCAGTTCCACGAGCGCTACATCGCTTCCCTGGAGTTCCCGCGGCTTTAGCTCGCCCTTGCCTATCGCACAACTCCCGCCGCACGAGCAGGCCGATAACAGCCACACGTCGTTGACAATAAGCTAGACGAATGTGATATATAAGCCAATGTGTCAACGGGGCAAGGAGGCGGGATGGCTACCAAGCGGCGTGTCGGTCCATCGGCGTGGATCTTGGGAGGAGCAGGCGTTGCGATAGGCGTCATCGCTGCCTGGCTGGTGAGTCAAGGCAATCCTGGAAACATGGGACTGTGTATCGCATGCTTCTTGCGCGACACCGCAGGGTTCTTCATAGGTCCTGCGGCCAACATGGGAGCAGTCGCCTACATCAGACCTGAGATCGTGGGGCTGATGCTCGGCGCCACGCTCGCGGCTCTTGCGACCAAGGAGTTCCGCCCGCGCGGCGGGTCGGCAACGGCGGTGAGATTCCTCCTCGGCTTCGTGTTCATGGTGGCTGCCCTCGTGTTCCTGGGGTGCACCGTGCGGGCGTGGCTCCGTCTGGGTGGCGGTGACCTTAACGCGCTGTGGGGGATCCTCGGCATCGTCGCGGGGGTCTCGGTGGGCGTGCTCGCGCTTCGCCGTGGTTTCGATCTTGGCCGAGCAGGCTCTGTTCCGCGGGCGATGGGTTGGATTGCGCCACTCGTCGCGGTGGTGCTCCTCGTCCTCTCGGTGGTCACGGCCCTTTCGGGTCCGCCGAACGGCTTCACGGTCACTACCGCTAATGCACTAGCGACGGGCGACGACCCGCCGGCGGTCTTCGTGAAGGGGGCCGACGGCGCTCCGGCCGACGTTGTGAAGCCTGCGGGAGGCACCGTCGGCGCCCATGGGTCCATCATCGCTTCCGACGGGTCCGTGGCGGCATCCGCGGCGTCGGTGGCCGCAGCCAAACCGCAACCGGGGGGCAAACGCGCGCCGCTTCTCATCTCGCTCGCCGCGGGTCTCGCGATCGGGGTCATCGCCCAGCGCAGCCGGTTCTGCTCGGTGGGCGGGATCCGTGACGCGCTGCTGGTGAAACGCTTCGACCTGCTCTTCGGTGTGCTCGGCCTTCTCCTGGGCGCGTTCGTCGCCAACGTGGCGCTTGGGCAGTTCCACCTCGGGTTCGAAGGCCAACCCATCGCGCACACTGACGCCTTAGGTAATTTCGCGGCGATGGCGGTGGCGGGGCTTGCTGCGGTCCTGCTCGGCGGATGTCCCTTCCGTCAGGTGATCATGTCGGCCGAAGGAGATGCAGACGCCTTCGCCGCCGTCGTTGGCATGGTTGCCGGCGCGGTTGCTTCCCACTACTTCGGCATCGCGTCGACAGCCAAAGGACTCTCTTCTCTCGGGTGGCCGGCGCTTGCCGCAGGGGCGGCTCTGTTGGTCGTGATCGCGTTCGCCAGACGTGGCCAGACGGCATAGGAGGCAGTGATGGAACTCGATGTGCGCGGACTTTCGTGTCCGATACCCTTGATGCGGACCAAGAAGGCTCTCGAGGCCGATCCAGACCAGCTGACCGTTCTCGCTGACAGCGGGACAGCCAAGACGAATGTCGTGAACCTTCTCAAGGACTCCGGCTACGTGGTCGAAGTGGCCGAGGAACCGGGAGGGTACCGGATATCTGCGAGGCGCGGGTGAGAGCGCGTGAGCGTGGAGGGCGCGTGCGCGATGCAGCGCCTGACGAGGCGACCGGACTGTTCTTGTTCGACCGGGTCCAGGATGCGCTGCGGGGCGAGAAGGTGCTCGAACAGGCAGGTCACGCGGTCGCGCTCGTGGCTCCGCCCATGCGGTTGCGCGCGGGTTGTGACTTGGCGCTCGCATTGCCACGTGTCGAATACCCCGGCGCCGCGCGGCAGCTGCAAGCGGCCGGCGTCTCTGTCCGAGACTGGATAGACGACCCCGAGGAGCCGACGAAGCTGTGCGACATCGTCACCACGGTGGACTTCGGTGATCATGTGATGGTGCGGGCCGGCAACATGAAGATCACGGTCGAGAAGGCGACAGGCACGATCGTCAACACGTCCGGCGGGGGATGCCCCGACATCCCGTACCTCAACCTGCAGCTTGTGGGCCGGGAGATTTTCGCCGCGCCTCGGCCGAAGGACCTCGGCTTCACGCTTTGCGGTCTCATGCTCGACCGCGCCTTCGTAGAGGCATGCGCGCTGCTTGGAGGCGAGGCGCGATGAGCCTTCTGGTGGTGGGGACCTATCCGGTCGCAGGAGGTCCGCTTGTCATGGGGCCCGTGAGCGTGCCGAGCGACTCGCGGGTCCAGGTCGGTGACCTCGCGCTGCCCGGCGGCCAAGGCACGTCGGCGATGCTCGGGGCGGCGAGCGCCGTGGCGGCGCATCTTGGTCTCACGTCGCCGTGGGCGCTTCTGGCCGGCGACATCGGCCAGGGAGACGGCACTCGAGCCGTGCACGAGGCGCTCGGGGATGCGATCGAGGTGAGCCGGCCCGATGTCATCGCCTTCCACTACATGCAGCCGGTCATGGCGCTCATGCGGCGCTCGCTCGACACGATCAACCGCACCGCACCGCACGCGTCACTGGTGGCTGATGCCGGCGGGATGTATGCGGCGAAGGCCGCGGGTCTGGCAGCGCAGTTCGAGCTCATGACCCCTGATGTGGGCGAGGTGGGATTCCTTGCTGACAGCCGAGCGACACACCCCGCGTATGTCTCACACTACCTGTTCGGAACGCAGGGCTTCGATCCGGAGAAGCTGGCCCGCCGCGCGTATGAGACCGGGGGTGCAGCCCGTGTGCTGTTGGTGAAAGGGGCGTGCGACCACATCGTCGAACGCGGAGAGACGCGGGCGGTGGTGGACACTCCCAACGTGCCCGCACTCGAGGCCATCGGCGGTACGGGCGACACGCTCACTGGACTTGCCGTCGCATTCCTTGCGGCGGGCTTTCCCACTCTCGAGGCCGCCGTCTGTGCGGCAAGGGCTAACCGGCAAGCGGGGGCGGCCATTGGGGCCACCCCGGCGTCTCGAGCCTTCGACCTGGTGGAGGCTCTGCCTGGTGTGCTCGGCGAGAACCTGTGCGCATGGACAGGCGCGTGCGCACGGTGACCGGCAAGTGCGCTTGACCTCGCACATCATGGCTTCCAGTATGGTGGCATGCCCATACAAGGGAGGCGGTCATGGACGAGGCAGGTCGGGTCACGAATCCTTCAGCTGGCGTCACGGCGCCCGGTTACCCGCCGCCTCCCGCCGGGCCGCAGCCGGTGGCAGTGCAGCCTCCCGCCCGGAAGAACCGCGGGTGGGTGATCGCGCTCGTCGTGGTCGCAGCTCTGCTGCTGTTCGGCTGCGTCGGCTTCGCGGTGTGGCTCTCTTCCTCCCAAGGAACTCCCTCGCCAGCCTTCGGTGACAGCATCGCGCTCATCCGCATGGATGGCGTCATCGCCGGGACCGGCTCGGTGACGAGCGGCGTCATCACTCCTCAGAGCTTCATCGAGCAACTGGATAAGGCCGAGGCAGACCCTCGCGTGAAAGCGGTGCTCATTCGCGTCGACTCTCCCGGTGGCACGGTGGCCGCGTCGCAGGAGATCGCCATGGCGGTCGACCGCGCCCAGAAACCTGTGGTCGTGAGCGTCGGTGATATCTGCGCCTCAGGCGCCTACATGGTGGCGAGCCAAAGCGACGAGATCTTTGCGGCGCCAGGTTCCTCGGTCGGCAGTATCGGCGTGATCATGGAGATCCCCAACGTAAGCGGCCTGCTCGACAAGCTCGGGGTGGAGTTCACCGTTCTCACGCAGGGAGACTATAAGGACGCCGGTAGCCCGTATCGCAGCGTCACCGGCACCGAGTCCGCGATGTTCAAGGAGCAGATGGAGATCGCCTACGATCAGTTCATTTCGGACGTGGCGGAGGGCCGAGGCCTGAGCGAGGATGAGATCCGCAAGCTCGCCACGGGCTGGGTGTGGCTCGGCACCGAGGCGAAGGACCTGGGCTTGGTGGACACCCTTGGCAACTACTCCGACGCGGTGGACCGCGCGGCGGATCTCGGCGAGATCGAGGGCGAACCTAAGATCGTGAGCTTCCAGCCCACCTACAGCTTCCAGGACCTTCTATCGAGCCTCTTCGGGCTCGTCTCACAGCGGCCTGCCCCGGATGCGGCTTCCCTCGACCGTGCGGGGCTTCCCAACTGAGCGGTTCGGCGTCAGGCCGTACCGTTCGGTCGAGGCATCGCCTACAATGCACGCAGGGGCGAAGAATGTCGTCCCGCCGCTGCGCTAGCCGCCCGGCGGTCGTCTGTTGAAAGGACGCCCGTGTCACCTCTTGAGCTCACTCCCGATGCACAGGGCAAGGTGCGTGACATCTTCGACCTGGGCGACAAGCTGCTCATCGTCGCCACCGACCGCCTGAGCGCGTTCGATGTGGTCTTGCCCGACCCGATCCCCTATAAGGGCGAAGTGCTCACGCAGATCTCGCTCTTTTGGTCCGACTTCTTGAAAGATGTCATCCCGAACCATGTGTTGTCTGCCGATACAGCCGATCTTCCCGATGAGTACGCCGCCTACGCGGATTCGCTCGCGGGCCGCATGATGCTCGTCAAGAAGGCGCAGGTCTTCCCTGTGGAGTGCATCGTGCGCGGCTATCTCGCGGGCTCGGCGTGGAAAGAGTACCGCGAGCATGGGACGGTGTGCGGTATTGCGCTCCCCGAGGGTATGGTCGAGTCGCAGCAGCTGCCAGAGCCGCTCTTCACGCCGTCCACCAAAGCTGTCGCGGGTGCGCACGATGAGAACATCACGTTCGCCAGGATGGCGGAGATCGTTGGACGGGAGTACGCGGAGCGACTGCGTGACGCCTCTCTGGAGCTCTATAGCCGTGCGGCCGAGCATGCGCGCTCACGCGGCATCATCATCGCCGACACCAAGTTCGAGTTCGGAATGGTGGACTGTAAGGTCACCCTTATCGACGAGGTCGTCACTCCGGATTCATCCCGATTCTGGCCAGCGGAATCCTACGAGCCCGGCCACGGACAGCCGAGTTACGACAAGCAGTTCGTGCGCGACTGGCTGGAAGCGTCCGGCTGGGACAAGAAGCCGCCCGCTCCCTCCTTGCCCGAGGACGTGATCGTGATCACCGCCGAGAAGTACGTGGAGGCCTATGAGGCCATCACCGGCGAGCCGTTCATCCCACAGGGTGAGTGAAATGTCCCGCCGCAGCCCGATGAACCCGCGTTACGGCAAGGACGCCAAAGTAGGCTCCACGCGCCGGAGCGCGTCGTCTATGAAGCCCAAGCGCGAGGCGGGGGAAGCCACCTCCTCAAAGCCCGCTCCGTCCAAGGCGAAAGACGACACGAAGACTCGTCCGTCATGGCGAGAAGCAGTGCCGACCTCTCCGGAGATCAAACAGTGGCGCACGATATGGTGGGTGCTCTTCGGACTGATGATCGTCACCTGGGCCACAGTGCAGTTCGTCCCCGGGCTTCGGGGAGATCCGCAGGCGGAAAGCATCGGCATGGGAGTGCTTACCGCTGCGTTCTTCGGCACCATGTACATCGAGTTCGGGAAGATCCGCCGGCTCCGGAAGGAGCTGCTCGAGCAGGCGCAGTCGTCAAAGAAGAAGAAGGGAGCCTCGTGAGCTTCCGCGCGCTGCCTAAGAACGTGCAGGTCCACCTTGTCTTGTGGTGGGCTGGCATGATCGTCGCCGGCCTAGGCGTGCTGGGATTCATCCTGTCGTTCAACGAGGTCGCCGGGCCGAGCCGATGGGCGACCGACGTCAGCACCGACATCCCGTGGTTCGCATACATCTCGATATTCATGTGGGCGGGAGGCGGGCTGCTCGCCTGGTACAGCCGTCATCGAGTGAACGCGGCGGTGCGTAAGCGCAAAGCCGAACTGGCGGACGCCGCACGGGTCGACGTCGACTAGAAGGAGCGAGAGCACGTGGCGCGGTTCGAGATCTACGTGACCTACAAGAAAGGCATCTTCGATCCTCCGGGAGCCACCGCCGAGCGGGCGCTCCAGAACCTCGGGTATACCGAGGTCTCGTCGGTCAAGATCGGGAAGTACATCCAGCTGGAAGTCGCAGATGGCACACCCGAAGCGCGCGTGCGCGAGATGTGTGACAAGCTGCTCGCCAACCCCGTGATCGAGGACTACCGCATCCAGTCCGCCGAGGAGGCGTAAGGCGCATGCGCTTCGGCGTCGTGGTCTTCCCCGGGTCCAACTGCGAGCAAGACGTGGTACACGCGGTCCGTGTCCTGGGCCACGACGCGTGCTACGTATGGCACGGCGACACCGGCCTGGCGGACTACGACGCGGTCGTTCTGCCCGGGGGGTTCAGCTATGGCGACTACATCCGGTGCGGCGCCGTGGCACGGTTCTCTCCCGTGATGTCTGAAGTGGTGCGGTACGCCCGCTCTGGCCGCCCTGTTCTCGGCATCTGTAACGGTTTCCAGATACTTACGGAGGCGCACCTGCTTCCGGGTGCGCTCCTGCGCAACCGCGGCCTCAAGTTCATCTGCAAGACCGTCACAGTGCGTGCCGAGGAGAGCGCATGCCAGTGGCTGGACGTGGCCGCCGGCACTGTGCTGCGACTGCCCATCAACCACAATGAGGGGAATTTCATCTGCGACCCTGCGACGCTCGAACGCCTGATAGACAACGGACAAGTGGTGTTGCGTTACTGCGAGCCGGATGGTTCTCGTCGGCCGCAGGGGAGCGCGCCGAACGGGGCGTTGGACGACATCGCGGGCATCTGCAACGAGCGCGGGAACGTCTTTGGTCTCATGCCGCATCCTGAGCGTGTCGTCGATCCTGTGACCGGCGACGGCGGTGACGGACGGTACATCTTCGAAGGCATCGTGCGCACTCTGGAAGGGGTGGTGGGTTAGATGCACGCCCAATCGTTCACGGGTCCACTCGCCCTGTTCCTGCAAGGGCTCGCGTTCGTGCTCGTGGCCGGAGCGCTCTTCGTGGTCGTGCATGCGCTCGGGCGAAAGGCCGAACGGTGGAGACACTCGTGGATACGGTGGTTGTGGGTCGTGCTCGCGGCGGAGTACGTGCTGTCGTTCGCAGCGGCGATGATCGTTACGAATGACACGACGATGACCGTCTTCGGCTTCTCGTACGTGGTCGCGCTGGTGGTGGACGTGGCGTATCTCCTCCGTGTCGTCTTCCCTGCGCCCAAGCGCGAGGTGGACGCGGGTGCGACGACGGTCCTAGAAGATCAACTAGAGGAGCAGGCGCACTCCCACGCATCGGAGGAGAGCCACTGATGCGTGCGGACCTGACCCCCGAACTCGCTTCCAAGCTCGCCGTCGACCTGGGTCTTAAGCCCGAAGAGTACGAGCACGTCGTCGAGATCTTGGGTCGGACCCCCACCATCACGGAGCTCTATATGTACTCGCTCATGTGGAGCGAGCACTGCAGCTACAAGCACTCGAAGAAAGCACTGTCGATGTTCCCGACCTCCGGGCCTGCGGTGTTGCAGGGGCCGGGGGAGAACGCCGGCGTCATCAGCGTGGGCGACGGCTGGGCCGTGGCTTTCAAGATGGAGTCGCACAACCATCCGAGCGCGATCGAACCCTATCAAGGCGCGGCCACCGGCGTCGGCGGCATCATCCGTGACATCTTCGCGATGGGCGCCCGTCCTATCGCCAGTCTCGATTCCCTGCGGTTCGGAGGGCTGGACAAACCGCGTCAGCGGTACCTGTTCGAGGGCGCGGTTTCCGGTATCGGCGGCTACGGCAACTGCCTTGGCGTTCCCACCGTGGGGGGAGAGGTGTACTTCGACGATGCCTACGAAGGCAACTGCCTGATCAATGC
>JAJFTR010000103.1 GCA_021372825.1 Actinomycetes bacterium | reverse complement strand
GTACTCGGAGAGGAGCTCGCGTACCTCCATCTCCACGAGCTCAAGGAGCTCGGGGTCGTCGACCATGTCGACCTTGTTGAGGAACACGACGATGTTCGGCACGCCCACCTGGCGGGCCAAGAGGATGTGCTCACGCGTCTGGGGCATGGGTCCGTCGGCGGCCGAGACCACCAGGATCGCGCCGTCCATCTGAGCGGCGCCGGTGATCATGTTCTTCACGTAGTCGGCGTGGCCCGGGCAGTCGACGTGCGCGTAGTGGCGCTTCTCGGTCTCGTACTCGACGTGCGCGATGGCGATGGTGATGCCGCGCTCGCGCTCCTCGGGCGCCTTGTCGATCTGGTCGAAAGGCGTGAACTCGGCTCTGCCCTTGGCTGCAAGACACTTGGTGATAGCCGCCGTGAGCGTGGTCTTGCCATGGTCGACGTGACCGATGGTGCCGATGTTCATATGCGGCTTGGTCCGCTCGAACTTCTTCTTCGCCATCGGATTCTCCTAGCCCTGCATCTTGCTGACGATCTCGTCAGCGATCGACTTCGGAACCGGTTCGTACGCCTTGAACTGCATCGTATACGCCGCGCGACCCTGCGTTCGAGAGCGCAGGTCTGTCGCATACCCGAACATGTTGGCCAGCGGCACTTTGCCTCGGATGACTTGAGCGCCACCACGCGGCTCTATCCCTTCGATATGCCCACGCCGGCTGGAGAGGTCTCCCATCACGTCGCCCATGAACTCCTCAGGCGTGTTGACCTCGACGGCCATGACAGGTTCGAGCAGCACTGGCTGCGACTTACGCAGCGCTTCTTTGATCGCCATGGACCCCGCGACCTTGAAGGCCATCTCACTCGAGTCGACCTCGTGATACGACCCGTCGACGAGCTCCACCTTCACGTCGACCACCGGGTAGCCCGCAAGGACACCGGAGGTCAAGGCTTCCTGGATACCCTTGTCGACCGCAGGTATGTACTCCTTGGGTATGACACCGCCCACGATCTTGTTCTCGAACTCGTAGCCGGCGCCGGGCTGCTGCGGGATGAGGTTGATGATCACGTGGCCGTACTGTCCACGACCGCCCGTCTGACGCACGAACTTGCCTTCCACGTTAGACACCGCCTTGCCGGCGGTCTCTCGATATGCGACTTGAGGCTTTCCGACGTTGGCCTCGACCTTGAATTCGCGCAGCAGACGATCGACGATGATCTCCAGATGGAGCTCCCCCATCCCTGCGATGATCGTCTGACCCGTCTCCTCATCCGTACGCACCCGGAACGTGGGATCTTCCTCGGCGAGCTTCGCAAGCGCGCTGCCGAGCTTGTCTTGCTCGGCCTTCGTCTTCGGCTCTATGGCGATGTCTATCACCGGATCGGGAAAGACCATGGACTCCAGGAGCACGGGCGCGCCCTCTGCGCAGAGGGTATCGCCCGTCGTCGTGTTCTTCAGGCCCACGGCGGCAACGATGTCACCGGCGCTCGCCGTTTCCACGTCTTCTCGATGGTTCGCGTGCATTTCGAGAAGGCGTCCGATCCTCTCCTTATGACCCTTCGTGGAGTTGAGCACGTAGGACCCCGAGGACAGCGTGCCCGAATAGACACGAAAGTACGTGAGTTTACCCACATACGGGTCCGTCATGACCTTGAACGCGAGCGCTGCGAACGGCTCGTTCTCGTCCGCCCTGCGCTCGATCTCCTCGCCCGTCTTGACATCGATGCCCCGCACCGGCGGGATGTCGAGCGGCGACGGCAAGTAGTCGACGATCGCGTCCAGAAGCGGCTGGACTCCCTTGTTCTTGAACGACGCCCCGCAAGTGACTGGGGTCACGGCACATGCGATGGTGGCCTTGCGCACCGCAGACCGTACCTCGGCGGAGAAGATCTCCTCGTCGTTCAGGAACTTCTCCAACAGGCCGTCGTCGTACTCGGCCGCCGCCTCGATGAGCTCGTGGCGATACAGCTCCGCCTCTTCCCGCATGTCCGCAGGGATCTCGCCCACCGTCGGATTGATACCTTTGTCGTCCTCGTTGAAGAACACGGCATTCATCTCGACCAGGTCGATGATGCCGGTGAACTTGTCCTCCGCGCCGATAGGCAACTGGATCAACACGGGCCGAGTATGGAGACGGTCCTTCATCATCTGGACGACGTTGAAGTAATCGGCTCCTGTCCGGTCCATCTTGTTGATATATGCGATGCGCGGCACGCCGTAGGTGTCCGCCTGCCGCCACACCGTCTCGGACTGCGGCTCCACGCCTCCGACAGCGCAGAACACGGCACACGCGCCGTCGAGCACGCGCAAGGAGCGCTCCACTTCGACAGTGAAGTCAACGTGTCCCGGAGTATCTATGATCTGGATGCGATGGTCCTTCCAGAAACAGGTCGTTGCGGCCGAGGTGATGGTGATCCCGCGTTCTTGCTCCTGGACCATCCAGTCCATCGTTGCTGCGCCGTCATGCACCTCGCCGATCTTGTGCGATTTCCCTGTGTAGAACAGGATGCGCTCGGTCGTCGTGGTCTTGCCGGCATCGATATGAGCCATGATCCCGATGTTCCGGGTCTTGGCGAGAGGGAATCGCGTGCGAGTCATGAAGTGTCGTCGTCTCTTTCTCGAACGTTTCTGCTGAACGCGCTACCAGCGGTAGTGGCTGAAAGCGCGGTTGGACTCGGCCATCTTGAAGAGGTCTTCGCGCCTCTTGACCGAGGCGCCTGGGTTGTTCGCGGCATCCATGATCTCCGCTGCGAGCCGCTCGGCCATGGTCTTCTCGCGACGCTTACGCGAGAACCCGACGATCCACCTGATGGCGAGCGTGGTCGCGCGGCGTGAGTTGACCTCTATCGGCACTTGGTACGTCGCGCCGCCCACGCGCTTCGGACGCACCTCGAGAGCCGGCCGGACGTTGTCCATCGCCTTCTTGAAGGTCGCCAACGGATCGTTGCCGGTCTTCGACTCGATGATGTCGAACGCGCCGTACACTATCCGCTCCGCAACCGACTTCTTGCCGTCGAGGAGGACCTTGTTGATCAGTTGCGTCACGAGGCGGTTGTTGTACACCGCATCCGGGACTATCTCGCGGCGTTGGGCCGCTGCACGTCTGGGCATTCTTCCACTCCTCCGCTCACAATGCCGGTCCGCTTCCCCCGGAAGGGAAGCGGACCGTCTTGAAGGTGTCCTCGTTTCCTACTTGGGCTTCTTCGCGCCGTACCGAGAGCGCGCTTGCGCCCGGTTGTTGACCGCCGCGCAGTCCAGCGCAGCGCGGATGATCTTGTATCGCACACCCGGGAGGTCCTTCACACGCCCGCCACGCACGAGCACGATCGAGTGCTCTTGCAGATTGTGACCGATACCCGGGATGTAGGCAGTGACCTCCATCTGATTGGTGAGACGCACGCGAGCGACTTTCCGTAGAGCCGAGTTCGGCTTCTTCGGCGTCGTGGTGTACACGCGCGTGCAAACGCCCCGCTTCTGCGGGTTACCCTTGAGCGCGGGAGTCTTGGTCTTCTCCGCAGCTTGCTTACGACCCTTGCGGACCAACTGGTTGATGGTGGGCAACGCACTCTCCTCGTCTCGTCTTGCTCCAGAGTCTCTCACGCCGCCAAGAACACACGACGCAAGCATGAAGTCACAAAGCCGAACTCTAACAAAACCACCAGCCCTGTGTCAAACCACGCATCCGGGCGTATCTAGCCCTTCTGACACGACGACACCCCATCCTCACACTGGTGCCCGTCGACGCACGGTGCGACGACGGGCACCTGGATCAAGAACCCTGGCGCAAGATGCGCTATGCCTTCGTCTCTTGCTTTGCGTGAACACCGCAGTAGTCGCTGCCCTCTTTGGCCTTGTTGGCGCAGGGCCTCCCATCGGCGTAGTGCCCTTTGCACATACCGTCGGTCTCGGCCAGTTTGGCGTGGACGCCACAGTACCGCGTCCCCTCTTTGGCTCGGTTGGTGCAGCGGGTCCCATCGGAGCGTACTGCTTCGCACTGGCCCTCAAAAGGTTCCACCGCTGTGCCCATGACCTCATCGAATGCGTCGGGCTCAGGGCGCCGGGCAGCGGTTTCCTCGCTCGGATCGAATACGTGACCGACAAGGTGACTCACGTCGACACCCTCGTCCCCAGACCCGAGATCGAGGTCCGCAAAGAAGGCCGCGGCCTCTTCTTCGGTAAGCCCACCTTGCTCGGTGACTGACGGACCTGGCAACATGGCCTCGATCTCGCGCAGCTCCTCGGGGGCGAACTCAGGCAACGGACCTGTACTTTCCTCGGCACTCCACTCTGCCGCCTGGCCCTTGTAGGTGAGCCGGACCGAGCGGTACCGCTTCATACCGGTCGCCGCCGGGATGAGCTTTCCGATGATCACGTTCTCCTTCAGCCCCAGCAGCTCGTCCTCCTTGCCCGCGATCGCCGCGTCGGTGAGCACCCGCGTGGTCTCCTGGAAGGATGCGGCGGACAGGAAGCTATCGGTCGCGAGGGAGGCTTTGGTGATACCCAACAGGATCGAGTGGCCGGTGGCCGGCTCACCACCCTCACTGATCACGCGTTCGTTCTGGTCTTCGAACACGAAACGGTCGACGAGCTGGCCAGGTAAGAACGTCGTGTCGCCCGCGTCCAGGACTGAGATCTTGCGCATCATCTGACGCGCGATGACCTCGATATGCTTATCGTTGATGTCGACACCCTGGCTCGCGTATACGTCCTGCACCTCGCGGACGATGTAGGACAACACCGCCTTCGGACCACGCAAGTGGAGCAAGTCATGCGGGTTGACCGAGCCCTCGGTAAGCTGCGTACCCGCCTCTACCTGTACACCGTCGGCGATCCCGGGGCGCAGGCGAGCACGACGCGACACCGTGTAATGCTTCTCGTGTCCGTTGTCGTCGCTGATCGTGAACTTGCGCGTCTTGTCATCGTCCTCGATCGTGAGCGTGCCGCTGATCTCGGCTAGGAGAGCCTGGCCTTTCGGCTTACGGGCCTCAAAAAGCTCCTGCACGCGAGGCAGACCGTGGGTGATGTCCTCGCCTGCGACACCGCCCGTGTGGAACGTGCGCATCGTCAACTGAGTGCCCGGCTCCCCGATGGACTGGGCGGCGATGATACCCACCGCAGTCCCGATATCGACGGCACGGCCAGCAGCGAGGTCCCAGCCGTAGCACTTCTGGCAGATGCCATGACGGGCATGACACGTCATGACGGTGCGGGCCTCGATGGTCTTCACTCCGGCAGCGAGCCAGTCGGCGAGTTCGGCCTCGGATGTGACATACTGGCCAGCTTCTTTCATGATCTCACCCGTCGCAGGATGCACGACAGGCGTGAGCAGGCAACGGCCGATGAGGTCATGCTCGACCATCCCTGTCTGTGGGTCTGCGATCTCGAACGTCATGCCCTCATCGGTGCCGCAGTCGCTCTCGCGCACGATGACGTCCTGCGCCACGTCCACAAGACGACGCGTCAGGTATCCTGAGTCTGCCGTCCGCAACGCGGTGTCGGCCAGACCCTTACGCGCGCCGTGCGTCGAGATGAAATACTCCAGGACCGACAGACCCTCTCGGAAGTTCGCCTTGATAGGCCGGTCGAGGATCTCGCCCTTCGGGTTGGCCATCAGACCGCGCATACCCGCCAGCTGACGGACCTGCTTGATGTTACCGCGAGCTCCAGAGTAGGCCATCATGTAGATAGGGTTGAACTTGTCGAAGTTCCTCGCCATCGCATCGCCGACTTCATCGGTGGCTCGAGTCCACACGTCGACGATCTGGCGGTGCCGCTCGTCTTTGGTGACCAGTCCACGATCGTACTCACGCTCGATCGCCTGGACCTCTCGCTCGGCCTTGGCGATGATCTCTGACTTCGCGGCAGGGATCTCGGCGTCATAGACCGACACGGTCACACCTGCCCGCGTCGCGTAGTGGAAGCCCAGCCGCTTGATCTCGTCGAGGATGGCGGCCATCCGCGTCGTGGAGTATGTGCTCGCGCACTCCTCGACGATCCGAGAGACCTGCTTCTTGTCGACGTCGTGATTGACGTACGGATGATCCTCCGGCATCGATCGATTGAATGTGATCCTGCCGACGGTGGTCATGATACGCTCCCCCGCCTTGCGTTCGCGGAAGCGGATCTTACCTGACTCGTCCATGTACTCTTCCACTATGTCGCGCGAAAGACGCACCTGGATGCTCGCCTGCAGGTCGAGGTCTGCTCGGTTGTCGTAGGCCAACAACGCGTCGTCTCCACTTGCAAACGCGCGCCCTTCACCTGCAGCGCCCTCGCGCACCGTGGTGAGGTAGTAAAGGCCGATGACCATGTCCTGCGAAGGCACCGTGAGCGGACGCCCGTGAGCGGGGCTCTTTATGTTGTTCGTTGACAGCATCAAGATGCGCGCCTCGGCCTGCGCCTCCGCTGACAGCGGGAGGTGCACGGCCATCTGGTCACCGTCGAAGTCCGCGTTGAAGGCGGTGCACACGAGCGGATGCAACCGGATCGCCTTGCCCTCGACGAGGATAGGCTCGAACGCCTGTATGCCGAGGCGGTGCAGGGTCGGCGCACGGTTGAGCAGAACGGGGTGGTCGCGGATGACCTCCTCAAGCACATCCCACACGATGTCGCGGCCGCGATCCACCATGCGCTTCGCGCTCTTGATGTTCTGCGCGTAGTCCAGGTCGACGAGGCGCTTCATGACGAACGGCTTGAACAGTTCGAGTGCCATGACCTTCGGCAAGCCACACTGGTGGAGCTTGAGCTCCGGCCCGACGACGATGACCGAACGTCCTGAGTAGTCGACGCGCTTGCCGAGCAGGTTCTGGCGGAAGCGGCCTTGCTTGCCTTTGAGCATGTCCGACAGGGACTTCAGCGGCCGGTTGCCCGGACCGGTCACGGGGCGGCCACGGCGTCCGTTGTCGAACAGCGCATCCACGGCCTCTTGCAGCATCCTCTTCTCGTTGTTGACGATGATCTCGGGAGCTCCAAGGTCAAGAAGCCGCTTGAGACGGTTGTTGCGGTTGATGACACGCCGATACAAGTCGTTCAGGTCCGATGTGGCGAAACGACCGCCATCCAACTGCACCATCGGTCGCAGGTCCGGCGGGATCACAGGGATCGCGTCGAGGATCATCCACTCAGGCCTGTTCTTGGACGCCTTGAATGCGGCCACGACCTTGAGGCGCTTCACGGCCTTCTGACGCTTCTGTCCCTTGCCTTCCTTGATCTGGAGGCGAAGTTCGGCATCCAATTCATCGAGGTCGACCTGCTGAAGCAAGTCCTTGATCGCCTCGGCGCCCATGCCACCGCGGAAGTACGTGCCGTAGCGGAGCTTCATCTCTCGATACAAGGTCTCGTCATTGATGAGGTCTTTCACCGCGAGCTTGGTGAACCGCTCGAACGCTTCTTGCAGAAGCTCCCTGCGCTCTGCATATTCCTCTTCCACGTCGCGCAGGTCGCGCTTGGCTTCCGCCTCGAGCTTTTTGATGCGATCGGCGGGTGCGACCTCAGGGTCGATCTCTTCGCCCTCCCCGGGCTCCAATTCGCCCTTGGCGACCGCGATGAGCCTGTCGCGCTCGGCAAGGATCGCATCGCGCTCCTCGGCCATCTCGGCATCGAGAGCCTCGAGGTCGCCCGCAAGCTCGTCCTTGAGCATCGGGAGATCGGTTTCGCGACCCTCCTCGTCCACTGAGGTGATGATCGACGAGGCGAAGTACAAGACCTTCTCAAGGTCTTTGGGCGTGATATCCAGAAGATAGCCCAAGCGGCTTGGTACGCCCTTGAAATACCAAATGTGCGAGACCGGCGCCGCCAACTCGATGTGCCCCATGCGCTCGCGCCGCACTTTGGCACGTGTGACCTCGACACCACACCGCTCGCAGATGATGCCTTTGAAGCGCACTCGCTTGTACTTGCCGCAATAGCACTCCCAATCCTTGGTAGGACCGAATATCTTCTCGCAGAAGAGCCCGTCCTTCTCAGGTTTGAGAGTGCGGTAGTTGATGGTCTCGGGCTTCTTGACCTCACCGCGAGACCATTGGCGGATCTGCTCAGAAGATGCCAGACCGATCCGCAGTTTATCGAAGTTGTTGACGTCGACGTCGAGCAACGTTACTCCTCCATCCGCCCCGGCCGACACAGCCGGAGAACATCTTGCGATGACCTAATCCTCGGAATCGCCCAGATCCAGATCGCTGTCGAAATCACTCGTATCAAGATCCTCCAGTGTGACTCGGGCCGCCTCATCCTCACTCCGTGAAGATTCCTTGTGCTCGCCGACGCCGGTGAGGTCCAGACCGAGCTCCTCCGCAGTCCTGAAGATGTCGTCTTCGTCTTCTTTGAGTTCTATCTCCTGGCCCGACTCCGAGACGATCTCCACGTCGAGGCACAACGACTGCATCTCTTTGACCAACACCTTGAAACTCTCGGGAATGCCAGGCTCGGGGATGTTCTCGCCTTTAACGATGGCCTCGTATGCCTTCACGCGACCGACCACGTCATCAGACTTGATCGTCAGGATCTCCTGCAGCACATAGGCCGCGCCATAGGCGTAGAGCGCCCATACTTCCATCTCGCCGAAGCGCTGACCGCCGAACTGCGCCTTGCCGCCCAGCGGCTGCTGGGTGATGAGCGAGTACGGTCCAGTGGAGCGGGCATGGATCTTGTCATCCACCAAGTGCAGCAGCTTCAGGATGTAGATCTGACCGACGGTGACCGGCTCGCGGAACGGTTCGCCGGTGCGACCATCGAACAGCGTCGTCTTGCCGTGCGCGCCGATGTGGGGCACGACCGCATCGAGCACCTTGTCACCGTAGCGTGCTGCCGCCTTGAGGCCGAGGTTGCGATCGGCCTTCTCGAGGGTGACCGAGATCTCGTGCTCACTTGCGCCGTCGAACACCGGCGTCGCCACGTGGATAGATCCCTCCACAGGTGTGTCTTGCGCAGGGTCGTCCGACCAGCCCACGTGAGCAGCCCAGCCCAGGTGCGTCTCTAGCAACTGCCCTATGTTCATGCGGCTTGGAACACCCAGAGGATTCAAGATGATGTCGACAGGTGTCCCGTCCGCGAGAAAAGGCATGTCCTCGATCGGAAGGATCTTGGAGATGACGCCCTTGTTGCCGTGACGACCCGCCAGTTTGTCGCCCTCCGAGATCTTACGCTTCTGGGCCACGTACACCCGGACGAGCTCGTTCACTCCGGGCGACAGATCGTCGCCGGCGTCGCGCGAGAACTTGTGGACGGAGATGACTCGGCCGGTTTCGCCGTGCGGCACCTTAAGAGACGTGTCGCGGACTTCTCGCGCCTTCTCGCCGAAGATCGCACGCAGCAAGCGCTCCTCTGCCGTGAGTTCCGTCTCGCCTTTGGGCGTCACCTTGCCGACCAGCACGTCACCCGGGAAGACCTCTGCGCCGATCCGGATGATCCCGTCCTCATCGAGATTGCCAAGCACGTCCTCGCCCACGTTCGGGATCTCGCGCGTGATCTCTTCGGGCCCGAGCTTGGTGTCGCGCGCTTCCACCTCGTACTCCTCGATATGGATCGAGGTGAGCAGGTCGTCAGTGACGACGCGCTCCGACAGGATGATCGCGTCCTCGTAGTTGTAACCCTCCCACGGCATGAACGCCACGAGGAGGTTCTGCCCCAGCGCGAGCTCCCCTCCCTCAGTGGAGGGGCCATCGGCCAGCACTTGGCCCTCCGTCACCTTTTCGCCTAGGCTCACGAGAGGCCGGTGATTGATGCACGTCCCCTGGTTGGAGCGCATGAACTTGGGGAGCCGGTACTCGTCGGTCGTGCCGTCCTCGGCAAGTACGACGATGCGTCGTGAGTCCACGGACTGCACGATCCCGGCCCGTGTCGCCACCAGGATCTCACCGGTGTCCACTGCCGCCCTGTGCTCCATACCGGTGCCGATGAGCGGCGCCGATGGACGCAGAAGCGGAACCGCCTGGCGCTGCATGTTCGACCCCATGAGTGCGCGGTTGGCGTCATCGTGCTCCAAGAACGGGATGAGCGCCGTCGCGACCGAGACGATCTGACGTGGTGACACGTCCATGTAGTCGACACGAGCAGGCTCTATGTCCTCCGGCTCACCGCCCTTGAGAAGGCACAGCACGCGCTCGTTCTTGAACATGCGTGTCTCGGGATCGAACTCCTCCGTGGCCTGGGCGATGACGAACTGCTCCTCCACGTCAGCGGTGAGGTAGTCGATGTCGTCGGTGACCTTACCGTCCACGACGCGACGGTAAGGGGTCTCGATGAACCCGTACCGGTTGATACGCCCGAACGTCGCGAGCGAACCGATAAGGCCGATGTTCGGACCCTCGGGAGTCTCGATCGGGCAAAGGCGGCCGTAGTGTGAGGGGTGAACGTCTCGTACTTCGAAACCGGCACGCTCGCGCGACAATCCACCCGGTCCGAGTGCTGAGACGCGCCGTTTGTGGGTGAGACCGGCAAGCGGGTTGGTCTGGTCCATGAACTGGGAGAGCTGGCTGGAGCCGAAGAACTCCTTTATGGCTGCCACGATCGGCCGGATGTTGATGAGCGACTGCGGCGTGATCTGGTCCACGTCCTGTGTCGTCATGCGCTCACGCACCACGCGCTCCATCCGCGCGAGCCCGATGCGGAACTGGTTCTGGATCAGCTCGCCGACGCTGCGGACGCGTCGATTGCCGAGATGGTCGATGTCGTCCACCTCGTAGCCATCGACACCATCCCACAACTTCACCAGATACTGCACACTGGCGAGAATATCCTCGGGCGTGAGAGTCGACTGCGTGTCGGGTAGAGTGAGGCCGAGCTTCTTGTTCATCTTGTAGCGGCCCACCTTCGCGAGGTCGTACCGCTGCTCGTTGAAGAACAAGCCGTCCAACAGCGAACGCGCGCTCTCGACAGTGGGCGGTTCACCCGGTCGCAGTCGCTTGTAGATCTCGAGGAGTGCTTCTTCGCGCGTCTCGGTGAAGTCCTTTTCGAGCGTGCGCTTGATACACTCGGCATCCCCGAAGAGATCGAGGATCTCCTCTTTGGTCTCCGCTATACCGAGAGCCTTCAGAAGAACGGTGACCGGCTGCTTGCGCTTGCGGTCCACCCGCACGCTCACGACATCGCGCTTGTCTGTTTCAAGCTCAAGCCATGCGCCGCGCGCAGGAATGACCTTTGCGGTGAAGATCGCCTTGTCGGTGGTCTTGTCCCTCTCCTCGGCGTAGTAGACACCCGGAGAGCGTACGAGCTGTGACACGACGACACGCTCGGTACCGTTGATGATGAATGTGCCACGGTCCGTCATGAGCGGGAAGTCGCCCATGAACACGGACTGCTCCTTCATCTCGCCGGTCTCTTTGTTCACGAACCGCACATCCACGAAGAGCGGCGCCTGGTACGACATGTCCTTCTCTTTGCACTCCTCGACGGAGTACTTGGGATCGCCGAACTCGTACGCGCCGAACTCCACGGCGAGGGTATCGGCGAAGTCCTTGATGGGGGAGATGTCTTGGAACGTCTCCCCCAGTCCTTCTTCAAGAAACCACTTGAAAGAGTCGGTCTGGATTGCGATAAGATTGGGAACGTCGAGGATCTCAGGGATCTTGGCGAAAGTGCGGCGCTGGCGCTGGCCAGCGGGAGCGGGGGAACCTGCTTCGGGGCGCACCAGGTGATTCCTCCTTAGGTACACAGCAGTGGTGTGCGAGAGTCGCAAACCATCAATTTAGCGAACTATCGACGCCTGGTCAATATGTTCTCTTGGCTTTTGTGATGACCCGATGGCCGACGGTCCTACGACCGTCGGCCATCGGGTTCCAAAGACGCCCGTCCGGGCACGCCGGGGTCGGCTACTTGAGCTCGACGGCGGCGCCGGCCTCCTCGAGCTTGGCCTTGGCCTCCTCGGCCTTCTCCTTGTTGACGCCTTCCAGCACGGGCTTGGGCGCAGCGTCGACCAGGTCCTTCGCCTCTTTCAGGCCGAGCGATGTCAGTTCGCGGACGACCTTGATGACCTGGATCTTCTTCTCGCCCGCACCGACCAGAACGACATCGAAACTGTCCTTCTCTTCCTCGGCAGCGGCTTCGCCCGCGCCTGCGGCGGGAGCAGCGGCCGCCACGGCGACCGGCGCCGCCGCTGACACGCCGAATACCTCTTCCATGTCCTTGACAAGCTCTGCAAGCTCGAGCGCCGGAGCGCTCTTGACCCACTCCAGGACTTCTTCACGGGTGATGTTTGCCATCGTTGTTCTATCTCCTTGTTCTTCTCACGTCAGCTCGGCGGTGTGCCGGCGGACGTCGGTCACTGGACACCTACCGTCGTCATGCAGCCGCCTTCTGGTCGGCGACCGCCTTCATCACACGAGCCAACGCTCCTGCTGGCGCGTTGCACATGGACATGAATCCGCGAACCGGGCTGAGCATCGCACCCATGATCTGGGCGATGAGCACATCACGGCTCGGAAGCGCGGCAAGAGCTTTGATGTCGTCGGCGCCGACAACGACGTGGTCGACGAACCCGCCCTTCACCTCAAGAGACTTGTTGGTCTTAGCGAAGTCCATGATCGCCTTGGCGGGGCCGACCGGGTCGCCTGTCGCGAAGACGAACGCTGTCGGTCCCGCAAGCATCGAGTCCATGGACGGAAGCGCAAGCTCGCGCAGCGCGAGCTCGGTCAGGGTGTTCTTATACACCTTGACCTCGGCTCCCGACTCACGGAGCTTCGACCGGAGCGCCTGCATCTGCTTGACAGTCAAACCGCGGTAATCCGTCATGATCACGGCAGAGGCGCCATGGAAGTGGTCCTTTATCTCCGACACGATCTCTCGTTTGTCTGCGAGTGGCATCTTGTATCCCTCCTTTCCGTCGCACGCGCCCACGCCCTGGGTCTACTCACCCAACTGCGCAGCGGGCCTCGTCGCTTCGGATCGGCATCACAAGCGACGTGGCCCCCACCAGATGGCGGAGGCCACGTGACGCGCAAATGCGCGGTACGTCCTATCGGCATCCACCTCGGCAGGCGGGGCCTGGAGGGGCCCCATTACGTCCGGGCGCACCCGGACACCGGCTGTCTTCGGCAGCGGTCGTGCGTGCGTTTTGTCAATCAGTTCGTGCGCGTCATTATGCGACGCAGCGGCGCGGAACTCAAGCCCTCATCCCGCGTGCGCTCACTCCTCGAGCAGCGCGCGGGTCTTCATGGTGTCCACGGGAATCCCGGGACCCATCGTGGTGGTGATGGTGATCGACTTCAGATACCGTCCTTTCGAGGCCGCCGGCTTGGCACGGATGATCTCGTCGAGCACCGCACCGTAGTTCTCCACCAACGCCTCGTCAGTGAACGACTTCTTGCCGATGCCGACATGCGCGATACCGTACTTGTCCGCGCGGTATTCCACCTTGCCGGCTTTGAGCTCGCCTACCACGCGCGCGACATCCATCGTCACGGTGCCCAGTTTCGGGTTAGGCATGAGCCCTCGCGTACCCAAGATCTTGCCGAGGCGGCCGACCTTGGCCATCATGTCCGGCGTCGCCACGGTAGCGTCGAAGTCCAGAAAGCCGGCGGCCACACGTTCGACAAGATCGTCGCCACCGACCACGTCGGCACCCGCCTCTAGGGCTTCTCGCGCCTTCTCGCCCTGCGCGAAAACCGCGACGCGCACCTTCTTGCCCGTGCCATGCGGGAGCACGACCGAACCGCGCACCTGTTGGTCGGCTTGGCGTGTGTCGATGCCAAGGCGGAAATGTGCTTCCACTGTCTCATCGAAAGACGCCGGCGCGACCTCTTTGGCCAGGCGGATAGCCTCCAGCGGCGCGTAGAGCCTCCCGGGCTCGATCGCCGCTTGTGCCGAGACGTACTTCTTACCTCGCTTCATGCATCCTCCTCGTGGTCAGCGGGTCGCGAGTGACCCTCCCACACCGCGCCGATGATCGGCGCATACCTGTACTAACCTTCGACGACGAACCCCATCGAGCGCGCGGTGCCTTCGATGATCTTCGTCGCAGCCTCGATGTCGTTCGCGTTGAGGTCGGGCATCTTCGTCTCGGCGATCTGGCGGACCTGATCACGCGTGACCGTCGCCACCTTGTTGCGGTTCGGCGCAGCGGAGCCCTTCTCGACCCCCGCGGCCTGCTTCAAGAGCACCGCAGCCGGCGGTGTCTTGAGGACGAAGTCGAACGACCGGTCCTCGTAGACGGTGATCTCGACCGGGATGATCGTACCGATCTTGTCCTGCGTAGCGGCATTGAAAGCCTGGCAGAACTGCATGATGTTGACCTGGTGCTGGCCGAGGGCCGGTCCCACCGGAGGTGCTGGGTTGGCCTGCCCACCAGGGATCTGGAGCTTGATGAAGCCTGCGGTCTTCTTAGCCATCGTGTGGTCCTGTCCTTCGCGCGGCACGTCCTGCCGCATCCATTCTTGTTGTATGCACACGCCCGTGTCACGCCGAGAAGCCCCGGAGGTCCACTCCCCGGCGGCGTGTCACGTCCGTTGAGCGCTTCTTAAAGCTTGGCCACTTGATCGAACCCAAGCTCTACGGGGGTCTCTCGTCCGAAGATCGACACCATTACCTTGAGCTTACCCTGGTCCGCGTTCACCTCTGCGACGGTACCGTCGAACTCCGCGAGAGGCCCGTGGGTCACCTTCACAGCCATGCCCTCGGTGAAATCGGTCATCGTCTTAGGCCGAGCCGCCGAGGCGACCCGCCCTTGGACGCGCTCGAACTCCTTGCGGGACAAAGGCACCGGCTTGCCCTGACTACCCACGAAACCGGTGACACCCGGAGTGTTCCGAACGACATACCAGGAGTCGTCGTCCAGCTCCATCTGTACCAAGATGTAGCCGGGGAACACCTTCTTCTCTTGCGTGACCTTGCGTCCACCGGTCTTGAGATCGGTGACGGTCTCTTTAGGAATGAAGACATCGAAGATCTTGTCCTGCATGCCCATTGACTCGATGCGATGCAGGAGATTCGTCTTCACCTTGTTCTCGTACCCGGAGTAGGTGTGTATGACATACCACTTTCTTGCCATGCGTCTACCTACCGATCTGGCCGAGGACGTCGATGAACAGCCACGATGACAGAGTATCGACAACCGCGGTGAAAGCAACGAAGAATAGGAGTGTGACGATCACTACCACGCTGGAGTTGATGACCTCCTGGCGACTCGGCCAGACCACTCGCTTAAGCTCGGTCCTGACGTCTTTGAAGTACTTGCGGATTCGAACGAACACGTTCGGCTTCGCGGCCTTGCCTGGCTTGGCCATCCGTTCACCTGTTCCTGCCGGCCGCATCACTGACGCGGCACCCGCTATCCTCACTGGCCGCCTCACGCGGCTGATCGTACCTGGCAGGGCAGGAGGGATTCGAACCCCCAACATCCGGTTTTGGAGACCGGCGCTCTACCGTTGGAGCTACTGCCCTAGACGTGCTTGTGATGGTCTATGTCAGCGCGTTTCTTTGTGCACGGTATGGGTACCGCACCACTTGCAGTACTTCTTGTACTCGATGCGCTCAGGGTTGCTCTGCTTGTTCTTGTTCGTGGTGTAATTGCGGCGCTTGCACTCCGTGCACGCCAGCGTGACGAGCGTTCTCATGCATCCTCCTCGCGGTTCCAGCACGACGGGACATACGGCGCCTTCGGCTGGCCGCACGGTAGCGTAATCTAACACCCGCTCTTGGGCACTGTCAAACCACGACAAGGCACTCAAGCGGCGCAAACGGGGTCCAGCCGGCCTGGCCCGGACCCCGTTGTTCCTACCGGCTCGACACTACTTCAAGATCTTCGTGACACGGCCCGATCCGACGGTGCGGCCGCCCTCGCGGATGGCGAAGCGCAGGCCCTCCTCCATCGCGATCGGCGCGATGAGCTCCGCTTTGATCTCGACGTTGTCTCCGGGCATGACCATCTC
>JAJFTR010000074.1 GCA_021372825.1 Actinomycetes bacterium | reverse complement strand
GGCACCCCGAAGAACGTCCTTGGCCCGTTGGTGACGTTGTCCCACTGCGTCATCACCACGTGGAACACGATGAGCGTCGCGAAGAGCGTGATGACACCCGCGAAGTCCGACAGACGCATCAGCGGATAGCCGATCGTTGCGGCAACGGCGGCCGCCACGATGCCGCCTATCATGATCGCGGGCAGCACGGGGGTGTGGAGCTGCACCAGCTGGGGGTACATGTTGGGCACCCCCATGCTCTTGACCATCGTCGGCGTCGAAAGGATGCTCGCCGCGTAGGCGCCGATACCCATGAAACCGATGTGCGTCCAATTCAGGATGCCGGAGTTGCCCATGAACATCTGCAGACCCAGCACGATGATCAAGTTGACGCAGAAGTACGTGTAGACGTTCACCAGAAGCGGGGACCCGACCGCATTGATGATGATGCCGAGCACCACCACGGGGACCATCCAGATGACCGGCGTGGAATGACGCCGGATAAACGCGTGCAACCGCGTGTAAAGGCTCATCCCACACGCTCCTCGGTGTAGCCGCCGCGCACGATGCCCTCTGGCCGGAAGAGCAAGAAGAGCACGACGATGACGAACATGAACGCGTCCCGGTAGCTGATCATCGACGCCGGCAGCGTGATGCTCAGCACGTTGAACAGCAAGCCGTAGACGAACCCGCCCACCACTGCGCCGGTGGGGCTGTGCATGCCGCCCATCACCACCGCGATGAACGCGATCAACAGAGGCGCGGCGCCCGTGAGCGGATCGACAGACGCCGAGCGCCCGATCCAGAAGATCGAGGCCACGCCCGCCAAGAAGCCGCTGATGATGAAGGCCGTAGAGATCACCAGGTTCGCGGGCACACCCATCAGCCGTGTCGTGATGAAGTTGTCCGCCGCGGCACGCATCGCCATACCGAGGACAGTGCGTTTCATCAAGACCGAGAGCACCACCAAGAGCACGGCGGTCGTCCCGATCACCATCAGGTTCCGCACAGGAGTCGTCGCGCCGGCGATGCTCACCGTCTGGGACATGAACCCGGGCAGCGGTACCGCGCGGGCCCGGGGCGACACTAGGATCATCACAGCGTTCTGCAAGAAGATGCTCACCGCAAAAGACGTCACGATCAACGCGTTGGCCGACTTGGTCCTCACCGGCCGGAACGCGGCGAGCTCGGTAAGATAGCTCGTCACCACCGCCGCAAGCACACCGAGGAGCATCATCACCCACCACGGGAAGTGCAGAACGGTGGCCGCGAAGTACATCCCGTACCCCGCGATCATGATGTACTCGCCGTATGCGAAGTTCACAAGCTTGAGGATGCCGTACACCAGAACAAGGCCCAGTGCGAGCAGCGCGTACAGGCTCCCCAAGCTGAGTGTGTTGATAGCGAACTCCAGGTCTATCACGACTGCACCTCGCAACTCGATGGGTCCTCGTCGCCGAAGTACACAGACGCGATGTCGATCTTGCGCCGAAGCTCCTCGACATCGCCGGAGAACTCCACCTCGCCATTGGCGAGCAGATACGCGCGGTCCACGATCTCCAAGGCCCGTTCGGCGTTCTGTTCCACCAGCAGGATCGTCGAACCCATCTCCCGTAACCGCTTGATGAGTGCGAATATCTGATCGGTCATGGCGGGCGACAGACCCAAGGACGGCTCATCCAGCATGAGGAGCTTGGGGTGCGACATCAGCGCCCGCGCGATCGCGAGCATCTGCTGCTCGCCTCCCGAGAGAAGCCCGCCGGGCTGGTGCAACCGCTGCTCGAGTATCGGGAAGAGCTCGAATACCTCCTTGAGGTCGGCCTTGTAACGCTCGCGGTCATAGGACGCGAACGCGCCGAGCCTTAGGTTCTCCTGCACCGTGAGCTGGCCGAAGATCTCTCGCCCCTCGGGAACGAGTGAGATGCCCTTCTTCACGATGTACTCAGGTGTCTTGTTGGTGATGTCCGCACCCATGAAGGTAATCGTGCCTTTCACGGGACGCAGAACGCCCATGATCGACTTCAGGGTGGTAGACTTCCCGGCTCCGTTCACGCCGAGAAGCGCGACCAGCTCGCCCTCGTCGACCTCAAGGGACACGCCGTGGAGCGCGCGCACGACGCCATAGGACGCCTGCAGGTTCTCTACACTCAGCATCGGCATCGTCACACAGAGCTCCCCAGGTAGGCGGTCACTACCTCTTCGTTGGCCCGCACCTCGTCCGGTGTCCCTTCGGTGATGGTCTTGCCGTAGTTGAGCACGTGCAAGCGCGGGCAGAGCTTCATCATCAACCGCATGTCGTGCTCCACCACGATAAGCCCCACACCGTATCGGACCGGAATCTCCGTGAGGAGCGCGTTAAGGGCGTCGGACTCCTCCTCGTTAAGACCCGCCGCCGGCTCGTCGAGGAACACGAACTTCGGATCGGTAGCAAGCGCCCGCGCGATCTCGAGTTTGCGCTGATGGCCGAACGGGATCTCCGAGCCCAGGGCCTCCGCTGAGCCGGTCAGCCCCACGTCATCCAGCAGTTCGCGCGCGCGTGCCGCCGCTTTGGGCCGAGAATGTCCCATGCTCACCGCGGCGACCTCCACGTTCTCGAGCACCGTGAGCTCATGGAAGAGCCGGATGGTCTGGAACGTGCGTGCGATGCCCATGTGGGCGACCCGGTGGGGCTTCTTGCCCGCCACGGGCTCGCCGTCCACGGTCACCGTGCCGCTCGTGGCAGGCAACAGCCCAGTCACCACGTTGATGAGCGTGGTCTTACCCGAGCCGTTCGGGCCGATGAGACCCAGGATCTCGCCGGTGCGGACCGTGAAGCTCACATCGTCGACGGCCTTGAGGCCGGCAAACGACTTGCACAGATGTGAGACCTCAAGGACGCTCCCTTGCGTGTCTTCGTGTGCTTCCATTCACCCCTCCAGGGTGTGCACCCGCACGTGCAGGCACTCGAATCCAGGGGGAAGCCCGCAGCCGGACTTCCCCCTGGCATCATCCCTCGTGCGTGAGCCGACTACGGCTTGGGCTGCTTTTCGGGCGTGAACCACCCGAGGAACTTCGGCTGGCCTTTGACGAGCTCGACCATCACCGCGGACTTGTGCGGTTCGTGTCCCGACGCCGCGTCCGACCATGAGAGCTTGCCGGTGAACAGGTCGAACTCGGTGGTCTCCATGGCCTTGGCCACCGCAGCGCCGTCGGTGGTGCCCGCCTTTTCCATGGCCTGCGCGAGCACCATCATCGCGTCGTAGCCGATCATGATCATCGGCGTCTCGGGCTCCTTGCCGAACTTCGCCTTGTAGGCGTCGCGCCATTCGCTGTACTTGGGGTTGGCTTCATCCGAGAAGAAGCAGTGGGTGTCGTAGTACACCTCGTTGCCGTACTGCTCTCCGAGAGCCTCCCACAATGCCGGGTCGTCATACGCGTCGCCGCCTATGACCGGCTGGTTGACGCCGCTCTCCCGCAGAGTGCGGATCATGAGCCCCAGGTCGGGCATGTACGAGGAAATGAAGATGAAGTCCGGCTGCTTCTTGAGCGCTTTGATGCGCGCGAGCTGAGCCGAGACATCCGCCTGGCCCTGCGTGTACGTGTCCTCGAAGATCACCTCTCCGCCCAGCTCCTTGAAGCGGGCGATGAAGTACTTCGAGAGCGACTTCGTGTAGTCGATGAAGTCGTCGGTGATCACATACACCGAGCGGTACCCGAGCTTGTTGTACGCGTACTCAGCAGTGACCGCGCCCATGGTGGTGTTCCACATGGACATGGTGAACTGCTTGTCGCCCAACGCGGCCGAGCCATACAGCGGCGAAGAGGCCGCCGGCGAGATGCCCACGATGCCGGCCTTCTGGGCCTCACGGCTCGCAGGACCACCGAAGTCGAAGTCGCTGGGGGCGATCATCGCCACGGCGCCTTGGTCGATGAGCTGCTTGGCCACGTTGCCCACGGTCACAGGGTCGCTCTTGCCGTCCATCGCGAGAAGCTCGACCTGCTTGCCGAGGATACCGCCGTTCGCGTTGAGTTCATCGACGGCCAGCTGCACACCGCGCAGCTGCGGCTCATCGAGCGGCGCCTGGATTCCCGTCTGACACAGCGCCGTACCGATGATGATCTTGTCGCCCGTCTCGCTGCTGGTGCCGCCTCCCGTCGAGCTGCCGCCACCGGATGAGCACCCGGTCACGAGAAGCCCGAGGGCCACGACCACGCACATGATACCGATAAATCGTCTGTGCATTGCTCGCCTCCATCACTCAGTCGAAGTCCGGCGCCTTCCGCCACGCCGCCGTCTCCTTGTTCCCTCCGCGTTGCCGAAAGCCGTGTGGGCTCGGCAGGTAAACGGTTTCAAAAAAGATACCGCAACCGGTGGCCTTCAACAAAGGGGAAATCGTCACACGGTAGCGATGTAGCGCCTAACGGCGTCCTGCCAGGGCGGCATCACCACGCCGAGCGCGACCGCCTTGGAGCAATCCAGCACCGAGTTGTGCGGCCGAGGCGCGCGCGAGGGGAACTCCGCCGAGAGAACAGGCCTTACCTCGCGGTCCATTCCTGCCGCCCGCAGCACCTCGCACGCGAGCTCGTATCGGCTGCACGCTCCCGCGCCCGCCAGGTGGAAAAGACCGCTCTCGCCGCTGCCCAGAAGCGCGAGAATGCCGCGCGCGAGGTCGATCGTGTAGGTGGGCGAACCCACCTCGTCGGTCACCACCTCGAGCATCGCCGAGGTGCGCGCGCGCTCCAGGATCTTCTCGGGGAAGTTCGTCCCGCCGGGGCCGAACACCCACGCCGTGCGCACGATCAAGGACTGCGGGTACGCCGCAGCCACACCCCGCTCGCCTGCCAGCTTAGAGGCGCCGTACACCGACAGCGGGTTGGGTGGGTCGTCTTCGGTGTACGCGCCGTGTTTCGCGCCGTCGAAGACGAAGTCGGTGGACACGTGCACGAACGCCAGCCCCGCTGCGCGCGCAGCCTCGGCAAGGAGGCGCGCCCCCGTCTCGTTCACCGCGTACGCGCGCTCGGCGTCGTCCTCGGCCCTCTCGACGTTGGTGTAGGCGGCGGCGTTCATGAGCGCCCCGCCGCCTTGATCGGCGAACCGTCGCACCGTCTGCGCCACCGCGGCCGCGTCGGTGATGTCGAAGTCCCGCTCGTCCGGCGCGACGCACACCGCGCCCTGCTCGGCAAGCACGCGCTGCAGCGCCGTGCCGAGCATGCCATGCGCCCCTGCCACAAGATAGCGCCCCTGCATGCTACGCGCGCTCCTCGTACCACCGCTTGCGCCACCGCGCGAACTCACCCGTTCCGTGCTTGATCTTGCGCCACCACCACTCGTTGTCGCGATACCACCGGATGGTCTGCCGCAGCCCCTCGTCGAAGTCCACGCGCGGCTCCCAGCCGAGCTCGGCGCGCGCCTTGTCGCACGCGATCGAGTACCGCCGGTCATGGCCGGGGCGGTCGGTGACGCTTCTCACGCTCGTGTCCCAGGAAAGCCCCAGCTCCTCAAGGATGATCGCGGTGATCTCGCGATTGGTGCGCTCGTTCCCGCCGCCGATGTTGTACACCTCGCCCGGCTCACCTGCGGTGAGGGCCGCGGCGATCCCGTCGACGTGGTCGTCCACGTGCAGCCAATCGCGCACATTGAGGCCGTCGCCGTAAAGTGGCAGCTTCTCGCCCTCCAAGGCGTTGGTCACGAACAGCGGGACGAGCTTCTCGGGATACTGGTACGGGCCGTACGTGTTGGACCCGCGCGTGATCAGCGCGGGCACGCCGTAGGTCGCGTGATACGCAAGCACCTGAAGATCTCCGCCCGCCTTGGATGCCGAGTAAGGACTGGACGGGTTGAGGCGGCCGGTCTCGCAAAACGAGCCCTCGTCGATGGAGCCGTACACCTCGTCGGTGGAAACCTGCACCATCCTCCAGATGTCGTGCGCGCGAACAGCCTCGAGCAGGGTGTGCGTGCCGAGGATGTCCGTTTTGAGGAACGCCTCGGGTTCGGCGATGGAGCGGTCGACGTGCGTCTCGGCGGCGAAGTTGACGATGGCGTCGACGCCGCCCGCCCGCTCGATGGCGGCGTCCACAGCAGCCGCATCACAGATGTCGGCGTGCACGAACCGGAAGCGCGGATCGTCCTTCACCGGCTTCAGGTTGTCGGGATTGCCCGCATACGTGAGCTTGTCGAGCACCACGATCTGCCAGTCGTCATGCAGCGCGAGCATGCGCCGCACGAACGCCGAGCCGATAAAGCCCGCCCCGCCGCAGACGAGCAGCCTCATCCGTTCTTCACACTCCAGTCGTAGCCGATCTCGGGGTCGTCGAAGGGACGGCGGTACTCGTCAGGCGTGTCGTAGTCGTAAAGCTCCGTGGGGATGTTGACGATAGCGGCCGTCTCCGGGCCCACCGCCGTGAAGCCGTGATATACCCCCACGGGTATGATGATCATGCGCTGGCGCTGATATCCGATCACGAACTCGTTGGTCTCCCCGAACGTGGGCGAGCCCTCGCGGCGGTCGTGCAGAACCACCTTCGCCATCCCCGAGACGCACACGAAATGATCGGTCTGCTTCTTGTGGTAGTGCCACGCCTTCACCACTCCCGGGTACACAGTGGTGATGTAGCACTGGCCGAAGCGCTCAAAGTCGGGGTCGTCGCTCCGCCACATCTCCATCAGCATGCCGCGCTCATCAGGGATCACACGCAGGTCCTTGACCTTCACACCATCGATCATCAGGCGATACCTCCCCGGTTTGGCTGCGACCCCATGCTCACCCGAGCTCGGCGATCACAGAGCGGACGTAGTGGTAGTAGTGTGACGTGGCATCGGCGATGGAGCGCTC
>JAJFTR010000063.1 GCA_021372825.1 Actinomycetes bacterium | reverse complement strand
GAGCGGCCCGCCCGTTCCTGTGTGACCACTTCGGCGTGTATCGCCACCTCACCGGACGACGCCTTGCCGTCCCCTGCACTCGGCGGTGCGGGGTCAGGCGACACGAAGCGGAAGGTGCCGGGTCTAGTACCTGTCCAGGCGGTGCCTGATGAGGTCCCCATGCTCTTTGAGTGCCGGAACCCTCAGATGCCGTCGAGCGAGCGGACGCGCGTCGAGAAGCGTCGAGGAATGACAGGGGTTCAAGAGCAACGGATAGCAGCCCGATGACGATGGTGTCCATAGCTTCGATGGGTGGGTGGACAACTCGCGCGACCTTAGGGCCGTCCCCTGGTCTTCCGCCACCGGAGTTCCATCCGACTGAACCAGAATCCCGTCCAGGCACCCGCCGCCAGCATGCCGATTGCCACCGCAAGCGCCGTCGGGACTACGCGTGCGAACCCGAGCTGCCTGCTTGCTCTCACAACCTCAGCAAGGTATACAGGCGCGAAGGTCAAGGGCATCAGCATCCCGGCCCTGTATGCCCACGCTCTAACCTCACGCTTCGCCTCTCCTGCTTCCATGTTCAAGGTCCTGCGTCGAAGCGCGGAGAGCGACATACCCAAGTACACGCAGTATGCAGCGGTGAGCGCAAGCCACAAGAAGCCCGGCACGTTCCTCATGATCCTCCCCCCGACGGAGTACTGGGCGCAGCCCTGTTTCCCGAGCACTTGATAGCACGTGGTCCGCCCCGGCAACGGCTACGCGAAAGACGGAAACACATCCGGAGACGCGTGCGCAACACATTTCGAGGAAGATGGCGTCACTTGACCCTCAGTCGCCTTCGGAGTGTCCGCATCCTCCGAGTCTCCCTTTGGGAATAACCTCCTGCGAACGCCTTTGATCACACCCAGGAGGCACGCATGTCCGAAACACCCTTAGAGCTCCGCATCCGCATCGGCGGCGAGGCCGGCTTTGGCATCAAGGCCGCAGGTCAGATGCTCGCTCGCTCTTTCGTTGACGCCGGGCTCGAGACCTTCGACCTCACCGAGTACCCCTCCCTCATCCGGGGTGGTCACAATAACTACCTGCTCCGCGTGAGTACCGAACCCATCTACTCACATGTGGAGCCGGTCGACGCACTCATCTGCCTTAACCGCGAGACACTCGACCTGCACCACCACGAATTGGTCGATGGCGGCGCGGTGATCTTCGATCCAGACGACTTCCCTGCCGAGGACGTGCCCGCCCGTCTTCGACCCGTGCCGGTCCCACTCACCGACATGGCGCGAGACGCTGGCGGCAAGATCATGCGCAACACCGTGGCGCTCGGCGCACTACTGGGCATCGTCGGTTTCCCGCTAGATTACCTCGCTGACTCGCTCCGCACGCAGTTCGCGCGCAAGGCGCCCGAGGTGGCCGAGGGCAACGTGAAGGCCGCTCAGGCCGGGTACAGCGCGGCCTCGTCAGCCCTCCCCGACTTCTTCGTGCGGCTCTCGCCGGTGGAGAGTGCCCCCCGGCGGATGCTCGTTGACGGCAACGAGGCCATCGCGCTGGGCGCGCTTGCGTCGGGTATCGGCCTGTACGCCGCATACCCCATGACGCCGGCGTCCTCGCTGCTGCACATCATGGCCTCCTACGAGCGCGAATTCGGCGTGGTGGTCAAGCATACCGAGGACGAGATCGCCGCCATGAACATGGTCGTGGGCGCGTCGTTCGGGGGAACGCGGGCGATGTGCGCAAGCGCGGGCGGCGGCTTCGCGCTCATGGTGGAAGCGTTCGGGATGGCCGGCGTGAGCGAAAGCGCGGTAGTGGTCGGCGTGTTCACGCGCCCCGGCCCCGCGACCGGACTGCCCACCTGGACCGAGCAAAGCGACCTGCGCTACGTGATCCACGCGGCGCAGGGCGAGTTCCCGCGCGTGGTAGTGGCGCCCGGCGACCGCGAGGACGCCTTCACGCTCACCTGGAAGGCGTTCAACTTGGCCGAGCAGCTCCAGACGCCGGTCGTCATCCTGGGCGACAGCTACCTCTCGGACAACCGGCAGTCAATCCCGGCCTACGACCTGTCACAGGTCACCGTCGACCGCGGCAAGCTGGTGACCGAAGGCGACATCCCCGCCGACGCGCTCGGCGACGACGGCCGCTACCTGCGCTACAAGCTCACCGAGGACGGCGTCTCGATCCGGGTGCTGCCTGGCGTGAAAGGCGCGAACCAGCTGGCCAACTCCTACGAGCATGACGAGTACGGGTACGGCTCTGCGGGAGAGTCCGCCGAAGTCCGTGCGGCGCAGAACGAGAAACGCATGCGCAAGCTCGAGCTGGCCCGCACACTCGTGCCGCCGCCCGCGTACTTCGGCTCGCCGCCGGACGAAGCCGACATCGGGCTGCTCTTCTTCGGCACCACCAAGGGTCCCGCGCGTGAGGCTGCGAGCATGCTCGCGCGCGAGGGCATTCGCGCGTCGCTCATGCAAGTCGTCACGGTGTGGCCCTTCCCCGCCGATGAGGTCGCGGCGTTCATCGGCACGGCTCCTAAAACTCTGGTGGTGGAGGGCAACCTCACCGGGCAGCTGGAGGGCCTGGTGCGCGAGCAGTGCCTTCTGCGCATCGAGCACCGGCTCCAGCGCTACGACGGGCGGCCGTTCACGCCTGAACAGATCGCCCGACGCGTGAAGGAGGTGCTCTAGATGCCGACCGCTGACGAACTCGGCCGCGGACTCACCCCCACCTGGTGCCCCGGCTGTGGCAACTTCGGGATGTACCGCGCCTTGAAGGAGGCCATCGCCGAGCTCGGCCTGAGCGCCGAGGAGCTCGTGATGGTGTGGGGCATCGGGTGTCATGGCAATGGCGCCGACTTCTACAACGTGCAGGGCTTCCACGGCCTGCACGGCCGCGCGCTACCGCTTGCGACCGGCATCGCGCTCACGCGGCCCGACCTCACGGTGGTCGTCGAGATGGGCGACGGCGATGGCTACGGCATCGGCGGCAACCACTTCATCCACTCGGTGCGCCGCAACATCGACATGACCGCCATCTTCCACAACAACCAGATCTACGGCCTCACCACCGGCCAGGCCTCCCCCACATCCGACCAGTTCATGAAGACGCCGAGCACCCCGGGTGGCGTGGTGGAGGAGCCGGTGAACCCGGTGGGAGTGGCTGTGGCGCAAGGCGCGACGTTCGTGGCGCGCGGATTCGCGGGAGACATCCCCCACCTGAAGGAGCTCTACAAGCGTGCGATCACCCACAAGGGGTTCTCGGTGGTAGACGTCTACCAGCCATGCGTCACATGGAACAAGGTCAACACGTTCTCATGGTTCCGCGACCGCGTATACAAACTGGAGGAGCTGCCCGGCTACGACCCCACGAGCCGCACCAAGGCGTTCGACCTGTCGATGTCCACGTTCCACGAGCTCACGTGCGCCCCCGATGAGTGCCGAGTGCCCATCGGAGTCTTCTTCGAGGAGGCGGAGTCCTTCACGTACCAAGACGGACTGCCCCAGCTCGACCGGCCGATGTGGAAGCACGCCGAGAAGCCCCGCGACATCTCCACAGCGCTTGCGCGATACGGCGGGTGAAGGACTCGGCTGCGCGTTCACTTGGCGCTTCTAGGCCAGCATGGTCTCCCACCACGCCCACAGCCGATCGGCGTGGTGACCGCGCACGAGTACGATGTGGTTGCCGAGCGGAGCCGTGAGAAGATCGCGCACGTCGCCGTCGGTGAGCCGGACGTGCGCCTGCGTGCGGCAGAGGTTCTCGGCGTCGCCTGTGCGTGTGATGACGCCCTCAGCCACCCACAGGGCCTCCATCGCGGCCCCGCCGATGCGCACGAGCGTGACATCGCCCTCGGGGATGACGCCTTGGATGCCTACACCCAGGCCCGACTCGAAGTGCGAGCGCAGACGGTACCTCTCCACCATGCTGCGCGGTACGGTGCAGTGCGCGAGCCACAGCGTGTTCTCGTCTTCGTCGAGCTGCGCCGGGTTCGCCATCCACGGCATCTCACCGGTCAGCAGATGCGTCCACACCATTCCGACCGTGCTCACCAGATCGCCTTCACACCCCGCCATGACGCCTTCGTCGGCGAGCGCCGAAAGAGCGAAGCACCCGGAAGTCGAACGCTCGAGCACAAGGTCGAAGCAGCGCAGCGTCACCGCGTCGAGCTCGAAGTCGGCGACCAGGTCGCGCATCGCGGCGTGTACCGCGGCGACGGCGGCAAGGTCCTGCTCGGAAGGCTCCACGCACTCGGTCGCTCCGTCGGCGAGCGACCGGACGGCAGGTTCGATGCGGGCCGGGTCGACCGCGTCGATGCGGGACATGAGCTCGCCAAGCGCGACAGGTATCACCTCGGGACCCCACGTCCGCCTCACGACCTCAGGCGAAGGCATGCTCGCCACGAGCCACTCCGAAGGCTCGCCGACAAGGCCGATGCGCACCGAGCGCAAAGCGCTCCGCACGGCCAGGTCCTCCACGGCCGAGGAGATGTGCGCCAGTCCCCGCTCGTCATCGGGGTCGCGCAGGTAGAAGATGCGCCCCGCGACGCCGTCTTGTTGCAGGCGCGCGAGCACCTCCAAGGCCGCGGGAAGCGAGTTGTTGCCCGGGTGCGCGATCAAGAACACCGGCTCGCCTGGAGCCGTCTGTTGCCGGGACGCGTTGAGCGCGAGCACGAGGCTTTCGGTGCCGCCGGTCGCGATCACGTAGAACGCCGGCGCGCTACGCGTGAGATCCTCCTCGTTCCACCGCTCGCCGCCCATGGCGAGAAGCGCGGTCTCGTACGGGCCGATGATCGACGACAGCTGTTCGTCCTTGACGAGGATGGATGCCACGGGCATGAATCCGAATCGAGCGGTCACGTTCGCCTCCTGGGTGTGCTGATGGCTGTCTTGTGTGAGAGTATGCCCGAACACGTGCCCGGCCGGCGTGTCACACGCTGAAGCCGCGCGATTCACGCGTTACACTCGTGGGGACCTGCGACTCCTTGGAGGTCACATGCAGCGCTCCATCCGCACGGCGGCACTCGCCCTCGCGACCACGCTCGTGCTCGCAGCGGGATGCGCCGCGGGCGTGTCGTTGCCGTCCGGTGTCGTCTACCCGTCGATCACACTCGACAAGACGGTCACCGACGACCTCACCGTCAACCACAGCTTCACCTTTGAAGGCAAGCAGCAGGACGTGACCGTGAGTGTCGACGGCTCTCTTTACGCGGGAGCCCAACAGGCTCCAAAGAGCGTGGTCCGGTTCGGAGATAGCCGTAAGACGGACTGGATCTGCGACTACTACCCCGCATTCGTGTTCGACCCCGCGCAAGACGGGTTCTTCTCGGACCTCATCGGCCAGATGCGCCGTATCCGCGACGCCGAGAAGCTCGACTCCGACCGCTATGTGGAGCTCATGACCGTCTTCGTCCAGTCGCTTGAGTACCGCACCGACCCTGGCGATCTCTCGCCGAAGTTCCCCGTGGAGACCTTTGTGCAGCGGGCGGGTGACTGTGACGACAAGACCCTGCTCCTGGGAGGGATGCTCGCACGCGAAGGATATGACGTCGCAGTGCTTCTCTTCGACACCGAGCAGCACGTAGCGCTCGGAATACGCGCGGACGCCCTCGCCTACGGCGACACTGGCTATGCCCTCATTGAGACGACCGCGCCGGGATTCGTGGGGATGGTACCCGCGCACGTCGGCGACGGCACGAGGCTCTCCACAGATCCTCAGACGTTCGCGCTCGGCGACGGAGAGACCACGTACACTTCGGCGCACCAAGTCGCCTGGATCGTGGACACCGTCGCCGATCTTGAGACACGCGCCGCTGCACTCGCCGAGAAGATCGCAGCCGCCGATAGCGAGCTCACTGTCCTCGAAGAGCGGGCGCGACGCCTCCAGCGAGAACTCGACGCGCGCGCCAGTGACCCTGCCCGCTACAACGCGCTTCTGCCCGAGTACAACGCCGCCGTCGAGCGGTACAACACCGCGCTCGCCGCGCGCAACGCTCTTGTCGAGCGATACAACGCCGCCGTGGAGGCCATCGACTACGTCGCCGCGCACCTCGACGATCGCCCCGGAGTGGCTGCCTATCTGCACACACACGCCTCTTAGAGGCGTTCACAGGACGCGCACATCCCGCACGCGCGGCCTTCACAGCCGTTCGTTAGAAAGATAACGGACCTGATGGAACGCGTGGCGTCCGCGCCACCAGACGAGGAGGGATCATGGCGCATCAGAAGGCGCCTCAGACACCCAGGAGATGGGCACGATGGACTCGCTGGGCGGTACTGAGCGTGGTACTCGCAGGGATGACGCTTCTGGGCTACCTGCACCAAGAGCTCGCAGTCGACAAGCCCGCCGGAGTCGACGCACTGTGTCCCTTCGGCGGACTGGAAACGCTCTTCTCACTTGTCACCACTGGCGCCATGCTCAAGAAGGTAGCGGTCGCCTCGGTGATCCTTCTGGTGGCCACGGTCGCCATGGCGCTTCTGGCCCGGCGTTCCTTCTGCGGACGCGTCTGTCCGCTCGGCTTTCTGCAGGAACTCATGGGGGGTCTCGGCCATCGCGTCCTGCGGGGGCGGCGCACGATGCCGGCGGCGCTTGACCGGCCCGCGCGGCTTCTCAAGTACGCTGTGCTCGCGGGGTTCATCGGACTTGCATGGGCGACCGCCGATCTTGCGATACGCCCCTACGACCCATGGGTCGCGTGGCAGCACCTGACGTCGGCGGATCTGATCACCGACTTCGCCCCAGGGCTAGCGGTCCTGGGGGTGGCTTTGGCGGGCTCGTTCGTCTACGACCGCTTCTTCTGCAAGTACCTATGCCCGATGGGTGCGTTTCTCGGCCTCTTCTCCAAGGCGAGTCTCTTTAGAGTCACGCGCACCACCGCAAACTGCATCGACTGCAGGGCGTGCGACAAGGCCTGCCCGATGAACGTGACCGTCTCGGCCGTCCAGAAGGTGGACAGCCCCGAGTGCATCTCGTGCGGCGAGTGCGTGACCGCGTGTCCCGTGAAAGACACGCTCGCCTTCGCAGGGCCGGGCAGTCGCCGAGTCTCCCCCGTCGTGGCCGCAGCCGGCCTCGCGGCCGGCTTCGCGCTGATCGTCGGTGCGACCACGCTGTCCGGTCATTTCGACTGGACGGCTCCGTCCTTCGCGCAAAGCGTGGCAGAGACGGCGCCCGCGCCGGACGGCTCTTTCGATGTCGGTCTCATCAAGGGTTCGAGCGTGTTGGCTGAAGTCATGGACGCGGCGGGGATACCGCCCGAAACCGTCGAGCAGGTGTTCGGCGTGCCGGTCGCAGAGCAGGACCGGCCGATCAAAGACATCAAGAGCGTCTACGGCTTCAGCCCGGAGGACGTACGGACGTTCGTCGAGATCTACCGGCAAGACCCGGAAGCGGCGGCGGCGTTCGTACCCGCAGGCGAGTAGACACCGCCGCGATTCGCCAGTCGCGGCCCGCGTTCTAGTCGGCGCCTACAAGGCCTTCCGTCTCGGCGCGCTCAAAACGCGCGTCGGCCCTGAGCAGGCGTCGCCTGCCCACGAGTCTGATGAAAGCCTCGGTCAACACAGGGTCGAACTGAGTGCCCATGCACAGGTCGAGCTCCTGGATAGCGGCGCCGGGCGAGAGCGCCGAGCGGTACGGACGGCCGGACGTCATGGCGTCGTACGCGTCGCAGATCGCAAGAAGCCGCGACTCGAAAGGTATCTCCTCGCCCGCCAGCCCTTCGGGATAGCCCGTGCCGTCGTACCGCTCGTGATGGTGACGGACCCACGGAAGGATCTCCTCCAGGTTCGCGGAGGACAAGATACGCTCGCCTAGAACGGGATGTTCGCGCACATGTTTGAGCTCGGCGGCGCTGAGCGGAGCTCGCTTGTGCAGGATCCTGTCGGAGACGCCGATCTTGCCGATGTCATGAAGGAGGGCCGCCATCTCGAGCAGGCGCACCCGATCGTCGTCCAGACCAAGGTCGCGCGCAAGCATCCCGACGAGTGTCGAAACGTTGCGAGAGTGGAACTGCGTGAGCGGATCCCGTGCGTCGACGGCCGCCGCAAGGGCGCGCACCGTGCTCAGGTCGGTCTCGGTCTCGAGCCTGGCGATGCGCTCCTCGGCGGACAGCGCCTCCACCACGGACTCGTCGAAGACGACGACCCGGTCTTTGCCGTGGTACTTGGCCCAGTACACGGCGCCCTCCGCCTTGCGGATGAGTTCGGCGCGGTCGGTCGCGTCGTAGGGGAACACCGCCACTCCCATCGATGCCGTGAGCGGCCGCCCATCGGGGCATTCCACTTCGGCCAGGTGCATCTTTATGCGCGCGCACAACGCGCTCGCGTCGTCGCTTCCGCCACCCGGCAGGACGACGGCGAACTCGTCCCCACCCAAGCGGCACACCACGTCCGACGCGCGACACGCGCTCTTGATGACCCGAGCGGCCTGGCGCAGCACCTCGTCTCCACGACCGTGCCCCCACACGTCGTTGACACGCGTGAAATCGTCGAGATCGACCACCGCGACGCTCACCGTGTTGCCGTGCCGCATCGCAAGGTCGATGTCCACCTGCAAACGCTCATGGAAGTAGCGATGGCCGAGAAGATCGGTGACAGGGTCGTTCGCCGCCGTTTTGAAGAGCCACTCGTTCTCGACGGCCACGACCACTTGCCGGGCAGCGACCACGACAGCAAGGCCGATCGCGGCGGCCGTATACGCGACGGCGATGGGTGGCGAAGCTGCGGAACTCCGGCCGAGATAGGCGAACAGAGGCACCGCCGCCGTGAACACGACAGGCACGGCGACCGCAAGAGCGTTACGCCCCATCAGCCGGATGCGAGGGACCGTGCTGAAGCGCGAAGCGCTCTTTGGCGAACGCATCCGGGTGACGGACGCCGCGAAGGCGAGCGCCATGCCCGACATCCACAACAACTCGACGGCCACGTCGGCATGGCTTGCGGGGTCGAGCACGGTCCCGAAGTACCACGCCGGCCACGCGAAGGTGGCGAGTCCGTACACACCGATGCCCGCCACGATCTGGCGCTCCCACGTCTGCCAACGCCGCCAGCTTGAACTCGCGAAGTCCACCGTGACCGCGAGAAGGATGAGGGCACCCAGAGCGCTGTAGCCTGCCGCGAGCAACATGTCTGCGGCGCTGGCCATCGCGTAGCGTTGAGACAGCGGCACGAGCACAGTAGCGAGTGCGAGCCCGAAGACGACGAGCACGACTCCCGCCATGTCGATGATGTGGCGCATGATCGCGGCGCGCGAAAGCATCCGAAAGTCGGCCAGTCGCAGGAGAAGGATGGAAAAACCGACGCCCGCGAAAGAAGAAAGCACCGTCGGCAGCGCCGGCCATCCACCGGCCAGATCAAGCCCCATCACCATGCGAGAGCTCACGTACGTCTCGGACACGGTGATAAGCGCGATGCCGAATGCGAGCGAGCGCCAAAAGCGTCTCTCCTCGCCACTGCTCCGCGCAAGCTGCGCGGACACGACGAAGAGGCTTCCCGCGAACGGCGCGATGTACGCGAGTTGGCGCACGACCTCTGACGCGGTGGACCGCGCCTCGACCAAGCTCGTGATGACGTACGTAGCGACAAGCAGGACCCACAACGCCACAAGAGGCGCGACCGCGGCGGAACGCTCGCCCGTGACGGACGCGTGAGAGGCGTCTCCCGTGAGGTCCTGCTCCATCGACCTGCCTTCCCGCGCGAGCCGCGTACGACACCCTCTTCCGGGTAGTATAGTGCTGACGGCTCCCCGCGTACCAATGGAGGCGACACATGTCACGCGTACTGATGGTCATCGCGCCCGAGATGTTCCGCGATGAGGAGTACGAGCACCCGAAGACGGTGCTGGAGCAGCGTGGCGCCACGGTGACGACCGCAAGCGTCGCGCCGGGGACATGCCGAGGCAAACTCGGCATGCGAGCGACTGCGACGATCGCTGTCGCCGACGCCGACGCCCGTGACTACGACGCGGTAGTCTTCGTGGGCGGCGATGGCGCGAGCGTGTTCTTCGACGACCCGCACGCTCACCAGCTCGCACGGGCGGCGAGCGAGAACGGGCGCGTGCTGGCGGCGATCTGTATCGCGCCGGGCATCCTCGCTCGCGCAGGTCTGCTCGCGGGACGGCGCGCGACCGCCTTCGAGTCCGAGAAGGCCGACCTCATCACGCACGGCGCGCTCTTCACAGGCGCGCCCGTGGAGGTCGATGGCCGTGTCATCACCGCGAACGGACCGGCTGCCGCGCGCTTGTTCGGCGAGGCGATAGCCGATGCGCTAGGACTGCACTGATCAGGCGAAGGAGACACGCATGAGACTCAAGATGTGGCGCTGCCGGGTGTGTGGCGAGACGTACCTGGGCTACGAGCCGCCGGCGAACTGTCCTTTCTGCGGAGCGCACACCGAGTTCTTCGGGCCGCCTCAAGACTACGATGCCGCCGTGAACGACGTCATGCTCACCGAGGTCGAGCGCGCCGACCTCGAGACCTCCATCGAGCTGGAGCACGCGAACACCCGGTTCTACCTGGGGATGGCCGAGCGCAAGGACAACGACACCCTGCGGTCGGCGTACAAGCGGCTCGCAAAGATCGAGGCCGAGCACTGCTCGGTGTTCTGTAAGCTCGCGAGAACACCGGCCCCCACCGACCTTTTGAGCCCCGGAGAGACCACAGGGTCGTGGGCGAGCGACATCGAGGAATCGCTTGCCCGCGAGAACCGGGCGACCGTGCTTTACGCGACCTTCGCCTCGCGAGCGACGAGTCCACGGCTGCGCGAGGTCTGGGACGCGGTGAGCGCGGTCGAAGCCGATCACATCACACTCGACGAGCTTGCCCGAGACTACATCTGAGATACTCCCGAAGGCCTCACGGGCAAACGTTCGCGCAGAACGCCGCGATCAGAGCTCCTTACGCGAGAAGACAGCCGCCGCGGCCGCCAGCGACACTATCGCGACCAGCACGGCGCTTGCGATGGGCCAGCCCGTGGCGACTTCCCGGCCACCGAGAAGCGCCGCGGGGGCGTTCATCAAGCCGGCGGGCGTGTACCGTGACGCCGGCTCCCACATCCCGGCGATCCCAAGGCCCGCGAGCACCCCGAAGCCCAGAAGAGCGGCGCTTACCTGCGAGTCCATGAGTGCCGACAGCAAGGTCATCACCGCCACGAGCATCACCGCGAAGACCAGCCACGCCGCGGTGGTCTCGGCGAGCACACCTGCGGGGGCCTCGCCGAAGATCAGGAGCGTGACCAGCCACGTGACGGCGGCTCCGAGGAGTGTGGCGAGTACGATCAGCACCGAATGGGACACGAACTTGGCCATGAGGAAGGCTCGGCGGCTAAGGGGCTTGGTAAGCACCAGAGTCGCTGTGCCTTTCTTGCGCTCGGAGGAGATCATCCCGCCGAGCATGACGATGATCGCCCACGTGACGATCTGCGAGAGGTTCTTCACCCATTGCGCGTAGGCGTCTGCCCATCCGGGGTCGGGCACTTCGATGATCAGGCCGCCCATCCCCGACGTGCCGGACACCGAGCGCAAGATCTGGGGCGTGAGTTCAGCGAGGACCGGTCCGCTGAGCGCGAAGAAGAGCAGCATTCCCCCGACGACCCACACGCGCCACGTCCGGACCGTCTCAAGTGACTCCTTGCGGAGAAACGCGCCGAAAGCCCGCATCACCGTTCACTCCCCACGAGCTCCACGAAGATGTCTTCTAGCGAGACCTCACCGCTTTCCATGCGCACGATACCTGCCCCCACGCTCGCGATCGCAGCGGGCACCGCGATGCGCGCCTCGTCGACGTCGTTCACTGTGAGGGTGAGGGTGTGGTTCTCACGCGTAACAGCGCTCACCGACGGCGTCCGGCGCAACAAGCGCTCCACTTGCTCGCTCGCCTGCGTGACTTCCACGACGATCTTCTGCGCGCCGTAACGAGCTTTGAGCTCGCCGACGGGCGCCTGTGCGACCACGTGCCCGCGGTCGAGAACGGCGACCGTGTCGCACACACGCTCGACGTCAGACAGGATGTGTGTCGAGAAGAACACCGTGGTACGCCCGGAGAGTGACGCGATCATGTCGAGCACGTCTTTGCGCCCGAGCGGGTCAAGGGCCGAAGTGGGCTCGTCGAGCAGCAACAACGCGGGCGCGTTGACGAGCGCCTGGGCGATACCCAAGCGCTGCTTCATGCCTCGAGAATAGCCCCCCAGCCGCGTCGTCACACCCGAAAGACCCGCCATGTCCACTAGCGCGCCGGTACGTTCATCGAGCGTGCGTCTGTCGATGCCGAAGAGCGAACCCGCGAAGCGCAGGAACTCCTCGGCGGTCATCCAGTCGTAGAAGCCAGGCACGTCAGGTAAGAATCCGATCCGCGCACGCACGGTGCTGGTCGCACTCGTGGCATCCGCTCCGAACACATATGCCGAGCCGGAAGTCGGCCATGTAAGACCCGTGAGGATGCGCAGCGTGGTGGTCTTGCCCGCTCCGTTCGGTCCCATGAAGCCGAACACCGACCCTTCCGGCACGCTGAGGTCGACCGCGTCTAGCGCCGTGACTCCGCCGTAGACTTTGGTGAGCGACACGAGCTCGACTGCGCTGGAAGCGGTCACGACTGCTCGCTCTCGCGGTCTTTGCGGGGGTAGAGCAGATCGGCCGCGTTCTTCACGCGGGTGGCGTCGTGCTCGACGAGTGGCCGCACAGGCTCCTCCGCGGGACGGGAGACCCGGCCCGCCGCGAGGAAGACGATCGCACCCACCGTGTTGATCAGGAGGATGATCACGACCCATGGCCACTTCATGCCGAAGACGAGGCGGTCGTTCGGCGTTCTTGCAAGCGTGACGAGCGCGAAGACCTCCAGGCCGACCTGGACTACCGCCAGCAGGCCCAGTGCGATACGCGCGCCGACGGGAAGCTGGTCGAACGGGATGCTGCTCAGCATGTTCGTGCACCCTTCTCGCGACTGGCGTCCACAACCTGTTCGAAGACTTCCCGGTACGCAGGGAGCATGCGACCGACAGTGAAAGCCTCGGCGACACGGCGCGCCGCGCCTGGCGCGGGCGGTTCGCACACAAGCGAACGCAACCGCGCGACGAGTTCGCCAGGCCTCCGGTAGCGGTACGAGACCGGGTAGATCTCCGGGTATGCGAGACGATCGGGCACGAGCGGCGTGCACCCCGCGTAGCAGGCCTCGATCATGGCGAGCCCGAAGAACTCGTTGCGTGCGGTGGACACCGCCACATCGGCGCTCGCGAGGAGCGCCGCGTACGCTTCCCTGTCGCCCGGTTCGCCCATGTGCACGAGCCTGTCCCCGAGCGGCGCCGCCGCACGAGTCATCTCGTCATGCGCGTCATGGAACGACTGGCCGAGGACCGCGACCTCGAAATCCAGACCCTCGGCAGCAAGCTCCGCGACGGCGGCGAAGAACGCCTGAGGGTCCTTGTCGTGCTCCCAGCGGTGGGGCCATGCGATTCGCGGGCGGTCTCCCCTCACCACTGGCGCGGCGTCGAAGGGCGCCGGGTCGAAGGGCGGAGCGAGCACTCTCGACTTGGCCGCGATGCGCTCGGTGACGCCTGTGGGCACGTGGTCGGGGAACTGCCGCAGGAACGCGGGGATCCCATCGAGGAAGGAGTCCATGGTCCAGTTGCTGTTGAACAGGCACTCGCCGGCCACGAGCGCGCTCGTGATGTTGGTGAGCGGGAACTGGTAGTCCCACTCAGCTGTATACCTGGTGGGGTATACTAACTGGTTCTCGTGGAAGTAGACGATCGAGGGCACACCGGCGACGGCAGGTCCCGCAAGCGCGATGAATTCGGCCAGGTTGATGAACGTGCTCGCATAGACGAGGTCCCACTGCACGCCGGAGGCGTGGAGCGTGCGCGCCTGCTCGGCCATGGTGATGGCCGAGCCGCGCATCCGCCACTTCCACTTGGACGCCGGAAGCGTGAGAAGGTCATAGTCATGCCCCAGCGCCGGAAGAATCGCGTCGAGGACCGCGCGATGCGAGCCGCCGTAGTAGGGCTCGAGTACGAGGATGCGCACGCCTCACCCCTCCCGCCACTGCGCAGGGGGCCGGTATGAGGCGCACGCGAAAGTCGTCCACGACAGGCCCGCGAGGGCCGCATCGACCATGCGGTCGATGTCGAGGCCCGCCTCCCCTGCCTCCACCTGCTCGATGGTCGCATGCGTGGCGGGGTTCCTCGGCATGAAGAGCGTGCAGCAATCGGTGTGAGGCTGGGTCGAGAGCTCATAGGTCCCGATGGCGCGCGCCTCCGCCATGATCTCGAGTTTGTCGTTACAGATCAGGGGTCGAAGCACCGGTACCGGCGCGACCGCGTCTACCGCCGCGATGTTGTCGAGCGTTTGCGAGGCCACTTGACCGAGTGACTCCCCGGTGACAAGGGCTTTCGCACCCTCGACCGCAGCGATCTTCTCGGCCACTCGCAACATGAGACGGCGGTACAGCAACACACGCAGGTCAGGCGGAGCGGCGAGCGAGATCTCGCGCTGAAGTTCGCCGAACGGCGCCACGTACAGGCGCGCAAGTCCGCCGGTGCGCTCCAGCACCCGGCAGATGTCACGGGCGTACTCTTCGGAGCGCGCATCGGTTTGCGGGCGTCCCGAGAAGTGCAGAGCGATGGCCACCGCACCCCGTCGTATCATGCGCCACGCCGCGACCGGAGAGTCGATACCCGCCGAAAGGAGCGCGACCACACGCCCCGACGTGCCGACCGGCAGACCACCCGGACTCTCGATGCGTCTCGCATAGACGTACACCGCACCCTGGACGACCTCGATGGAGCATGTGACATCGGGGTGACCGAGGTCGACCGCCATGCCAGTGGCCGCTCGCACGGCGGCCCCGATACGAACGTTCATCTCATGACCCGACTCGGAGTAGTCCGTCGAGGAGCGTCGCGCCTTCACAGCAAAGGTCGACGCGTCCGGCGCCGCCCGCAGGACCGCCTGCGTAGCGGCGCGTTCCATCTCGGCGGGATCACGTGAGGTCACGTACGCGTCCGCGACAGACGCGACTCCTGGGATGCGCGAGATCAGCTCGAGTGCTTGTTCCGCGCTCTTAGAGGCGAGCGGCACCACGAGTCTGCTCGCCACACGCTCCACACCTTGTGGCGCAAGGTCGCCGAGCGAGAATGCGATGTTGTCCTTGAGCTTGCGCTCGAATGTGCCGCGGTTGCGGCCTTTGAGGCCGATCTCGTGATAGTGGACGAGCGCTACGCGTTCGAACATCCAGCCCCCGGCGAAGAGCGTGCCTCACGGCCCTTCAAGCGGCGAGGCACCTCCGTGTTCTCGGTCGTCCCGACGCTACTTATAGCTGTCGGTCGTGCGCACGTACCCGATATCGCCGTTCGCGATCTCCTCGAGTGCGAGCGTGAGCGGCTTCGTGCTCGTGATCTGTGCGATCTGAGGCGCCTGCATCGTGAGCAAGGCCTGATCGCGTACGCCGTGGATCATGTCGTTGATCTGCCGAGCGCGTCGCGCGGAGACGATGCACAGTGTGTACTTGGAGTCGACCTTGGAGAGCAACAGGTCGATTTCGGGTTTGATGATCATCAGGATTCCTTCTCACCGAGGGATTCGACGATGCCGACGAGCTCGTCTGTAGCTCGGGCGATGTCGTCGTTTTGTACCACAAAATCGTATGTCCCCACAAGTTCCATCTCGCGCTCAGCCGTCGCAAGACGTGCCCTCACCTGCTCCTCAGTCTCAGCTCCTCGCTCCCGGATCCGACGTTCGAGCTCCTGGAAAGACGGCGCCACGATGAACACCAGCACCGCGTCGGGAATCGCCGCCTTCACCTGCCGGGCGCCTTGAGGGTCGATCTCCAGCACCACGAGCCGACCCTCGTCCATCTTCTCGGCGACCATGCTCTTGAGTGTGCCGTACCTGTTGCCGTGCACCTCGGCCCACTCAAGGAAGTCGCCGTCATCGATCAGAGACTGGAACTCCTCCGGTGACATGAAGTAGTAGTCACGCCCATGTACTTCGTTAGGCCGAGGCCGACGCGTCGTCGCCGACACGGAGACCCACACGCCAGGGACCCTGGAGACGAGCCGGTCCACCAGAGTCCCCTTTCCGGCGCCCGAAGGCCCGGAGATGATGACGAGCCTGCCCTTGCTCACCAGTGTCGGAGAAGACGCGGACTAGCCGAGCTTGGCCATGAGCATCTCGCGTTGGCGAGCACCCAGACCCTGCACGCGACGGCTCTCGGAGATCTCAAGCTCATCCATGATCTTGGCAGCCTTGGCCTTGCCGTAACCCGGCAGGCTCTCCAGGAGCGTCGAGACCTTCATCCGGGCCACGATGGGATCGTCCGCGTTCTTCATCACATCCGCGAACGACATCTTGCCCGACTTGATCTTCTGACGCAGCTCTTTGCGAGCCTGACGAGCCTGGGCAGCTTTCTCAAGAGCAGCCTTGCGATCGGCCTCGGAAAGATTGGGCAGGGCCATGATGCTTCCTCCTGACTCGGTACGGCTGGGACACGCTCACTCGTGCGCTTCGGACGCACGCTCGGTTCATGACTACACAGGGATACTACCCCTGACCTGCGGCGAAGCCAACCCTCACACGGAAAGTCGTCGACTTCCAGGCGAGTAGAGGGGCACTCCGGCCTCACACAACGAACAGGACACGGGCTCCCAAGACTCGACTTCTACTTTAAGTAGAGGTACCAACTCGGCATCGAACACCTTGGGTCCACCTCTGTCGATGAGGGCGGCCACCGCCACCACCTCCGCGCCGGCGGCCCGGACCACATCGACGACCTCGGCAACCGAACCACCGGTTGTGACCACGTCTTCTACCACCAGCACGCGTGACTGAGAAGGGATCTTGAATCCTCTGCGCAGCACCATCGTGCCCTGCTGACGCTCGGTGAAGATGAAGTTGACCCCGAGAACCTGCGCCACCGCGAAGCCGATGATGATGCCACCCATCGCGGGCGCTATTACAAGGTCGATCTGCCGTGGACCGAGACGATCGACCATCGCGCGCGCGAGGCGCATCGTAAGAGCCGGGTCTTCGAGCACGCGCGCGCACTGGACGTACGTGTCGGAGTGCCTCCCGCTCGTCAGCTGGAAGTGTCCCTTCAGGACCGCTCCTGCGTCCTCTAGAGCCTCACGCACGTCTTGCGGGGTCATCTCGGCCATGTCCTACTCCCCTTCCACGATGCGCCTGACCGCCTCGGCGGGCACAGGCGCTTGTGTGATCGGCCTGCCGATCACCAGGTGGGACGCGCCCGCCGCGATCGCCTCAGCGGGTGTGGCGACCCGAGCCTGGTCGCCCGCCTCGGCCCATGCGGGCCGGACGCCGGGTGTGATGACGAGGCCCTGCTCGCCGAAGACCCCTCGGATCGCCGTCGCCTCTGCGGGCGAACACACAACCCCGTCGCACCCCGTTTCCCAGGCGAGAGTCCCGAGCGTCATGACCTCCTCGGCGGATGTTCTCTGGATGCCGATCTCGGCAAGACCCGCATCATCGAGGCTGGTGAGCACAGTGACCGCGATGACACCGGGAGGAGCGACCCGGAACCGAGAGGCCGCGCTCTTCGTCTCCTGCACGGCAGCTTCAAGCATCGCCCGGCCACCCGACGCGTGAACCGTGAACATGTCAGCTCCGGCACGTACGAGCACCCGGCACGCCCCGCTCACCTGGTGAGGGATGTCGTGCATCTTGAGATCGACGAACACCTTGAACCCCAGGCCGCGCATCTCGCGGATGATATCGGGACCTTCCGAGTAGAAGAGCGTCATGCCGATCTTGACCCAAGGGACGTGCCCCTTGAGTGAGCGCGCCATATCGAGGGCGGCTTCCTTCTCGGGCATGTCGAGCGCGACGATGATCTTCTCGCGCATCAGATCTTGTGGACTCATCCGGCGCCTCTCTACTCGGACACTGCTTGCGGCTGTGACTTCCAAACGACGCGCTCGCCGTCAGCGCTTCTGATGACGAGTTCCACGTGCGATGTTTTCGCGGCGCCCTCCTGCACGCGGCGCACCATCGCAAGCTCGCCCCGCGCGTTGACCGCAGCGTGTGCGGCATCAAGATCACCGACGCGCTCCAGTCCGCCCACTGACACGCGATACAGCCCGTCTGCGACGGCCAGCAGAGCGGCCTGGGAATCGCTGCCCACGACGTAGGCGTCGCTTGCGCCCTCAAGCTCGGGAAGGCTCCGCCAGCCGAGCAGGTCGAACGCGTCGCCGGCAGTGCCCGTCGCGGTCATCGTTCGGAGCGACACCCCGGTCGCTCGTGCTTCCGCTTCCGGCCAGTACAGGCGGTCGACGCTCGCGTCCCATGCGGCACCGGGGCCGGAGCAGGCGGGTGGCAGCGGCGCTGTTGCAGCGATCTGCCCGCTCGCTGCCTCGAAGACCACCAACTTGCGCGCCGGCGCCTTCGCCTCCCTCGGCGCCGAAGTGGCAGCGTCGGTCTCTTGCAGGAGTTCTTCCACCGCGAAGTAGGCGCCCGATGGCGACCATCCGATCGGTGAGAACGTGACGGTGGCGTCCGGAAGAGCCGCCTTGGCCCCCTCGCCACTTGACGCGGCATTGTTGAACCATACAGCGGCAAGACCTGCACCCTTAAGGACATCGATCTCGGGATAGGCCACATAACCACCCGGTCCGGGCCACGCATGCCACTTGGCCGAGACGCGTGGACTGGGAGGGTCCGCGCGGCTAACGTCCCACGCGACGAGCTGCTGAGGTCTGTGGTCCACGCCATCGACGAGACCGTCTACTGGCGTCGTCGCACCGCCGTCACCCGCCGAGGCAGGCTCGAGCCACAGCACTGGCGCCGCTGTCTCGGCGAATAGGATCTGGTGCCGCTCGAGGACGCGCGTCTCGCCCGTTCGGCTGTCCCATACGGCCACGCAGGGATATCGGTCCTCACCGGAGTACTGCACGACCGCACACCGGCCCTCACCCGACCAGGCGACCACCACTTCTTCGGCGCCCGGAGTCGCGACCGGCGCGGGCGAACCGGCGGCGCCATCCGTCTTCTCGGCGCGCGCACACCCCCCGGGCACACTCGCAATCAGCACCACTGCCGCCGCAAAGGCGGCGAGGCTGGCTCGGCGTATCCCTTCAACACCGTGATGCTGCGCCGCCATCGAGAACCCGCTTCTCATCGCTCTCCTGTCCGCTGTGCGACTATAGCGCCGGTCAGATCCGCGACTCGAGGGATGTCTCGCTGTCGGCAATACGACTCCAGACCGTCAGTGATCTTCATCGTCGCTGCCGGGTCGACGAAGTTCGCCGTCCCGACAGCCACCGCACAGGCACCGGCAAGCATGAACTCGACGGCGTCCTCGGCGCTCATGATACCGCCCATGCCGATCACGGGGATGCCGACACGAGACGCCACCTGCCACACCATCCGAAGCGCCACCGGCTTGATGGCGGGGCCGGAAAGACCGCCGACAGTCCGAGCAAGCCTGGGGCGCCACGTGACGGTATCGATCGACATGCCGAGAAGCGTGTTGATGAGGCTCACCGCATCCGCACCTTCCGCTTCCATCGCACGCGCGATCTCCGAGACGTCCGTCACGTTGGGAGAGAGTTTGACGATCAGTGGAAGACCGGTCGCCGCGCGCACCGCTCGGGTCACCTCGGCCGCCGCCTTACACGTCGTGCCGAACGCAAGACCCCCCTCGTCCACGTTCGGGCATGAGATGTTGAGCTCGAGCGCGGCGACGCTCGACTCGGCCGAGAGCCGCTCGGCCACCGCGACGTATTCCGCGACCGTGTGCCCCGCGACGTTCACGATCACCGGCACGTCCTGGGTCGCGAGCCAGGCGAGGTCGCTTTCGATGAACGCCTCCACCCCGGGGTTCTGGAGCCCGATCGAGTTGAGCATCCCGCTCGCCGTCTCGGCGATGCGCGGACCCGGATTGCCCGGCCAGGCGTCCCACGAAACGCCTTTGGTCACCACAGCGCCTAGACGCGTGAGGTCGACGAAGTCCGCGTACTCGCGCCCCGAGCCGAACGTTCCCGAAGCGGTGACCACCGGGGAACGCAAGGTGAGCGGCCCGACTTCGACTGTCATGTCGACGTCCATGCTCACCCCTGTCCACGCCAGCACGATGCATCGACGGACTCCCATACCACGTCGTCCGCCCAGAATACCGGGCCGTCTATGCATGCGCGCTTCTGCCCCGTGCGCGTACTCACCACACAGGACAGACACGCCCCCACTCCACACGCCATGAGCCGCTCGAGCGAGACGCGGCAGGGCACGCCTGCAGCCGACGCCTTCTCACACACTGTGCGCGCCATCGCCTCAGGCCCGCATGCGCAGACGATATCGGGCCTGTCAGCCACAAGAAGGGCATCGACGACCGCCGTGACGAACCCTGCTCGGCCCACTGTCCCGTCGTCGGTGCACAGGACCACGCGGCGCGCGACACTCTCGAAGAGCTCCCGGCCCACCAGCCGCTCCCCCGTGGGGGCGCCCAACGCCACACTCACCGCCACGCCATGCGCTGAGAGCTCCTCGGCAAGCATGCCCAAAGGAGCAGCGCCAAGTCCTCCTGCGACGAGAAGAGCGTGCGTGACGTCGTCTGGGACGTCCCAGCCAGTACCGAGCGGACCGATCGCGTCCATCACCTCACCCGGCGCGGCAAGCGAGAGCGCTCGCGTACCGACGCCGAGCACTTGGTACACGATCTCGATGAGGTCTCCGCGCACCCGATGCACGGAAAACGGGCGGCGCAGGATGAATGCCGCATCCCGAGCGATGCGCAGGTGGATGAACTGCCCCGGTCGCACCTGCCGGGCGATGCGCGGAGCATCGAAGACGACAAGCCCGACACCCTCGGTGAGCTGCACATTCTTCACGACACGCATGCGCTCGAGGGACGTGCGCGCCGCCTGAGGATCGGGTGTCACGCGCCGCCCTCCGTCCCCATGTCCTGAAGCGCCACCACATCGAGTCTGCCCGAGAGCATCGCTTCGATGGCCTGCGTCACTGCCTGCGCGGCCGACACAGTGGTGATGTTGGTGATCCCATGCTCCACCGCGGCCGTCCGGATGTGGTAGCCGTCCGAGCGAGTCTCACGGCCGAACGGCGTGTTGACCACCAGCTGCACGTCACCGTTCTTAAGGGCGTCGACGACATTCGGACGGCCCTCGTGGACCTTCAGCACCTCCTCGACGGGAATCCCGGCGGCCTTCAGCGAGCGCGCCGTCCCGTGCGTGGACAGTATGCGGAAGCCCAAGTGATGCAGATGCCGCGCCACCGGGACGATCGCCCGTTTATCACGGTCGCATACCGAGATGAAAGCCGTGCCTCCGTCGGGCAGAGAGTAGTCGATCGCAAGTTGGCTCTTCGCGTAAGCGCTGGGGAAGTCCGCCGCGACCCCCATCACTTCTCCCGTCGACTTCATCTCCGGGCCGAGCACGGAATCGCTACCCGGGAACCGCCCGAAGGGCATCACCGCTTCCTTCACGCAGAAGCGGCCGAGCTCGCGTTCCTCGTCGGGAAGGTCCATCTCGGCAAGACGCACTCCCGCCATCACGCGAGCGGCGACTTTGGCGAGCGGCACCCCTGTGGCCTTGCTCACGAACGGTACCGTCCGGCTCGCGCGGGGGTTCACCTCAAGAACGTACACCTGTTCGTCTTTGACAGCGAACTGCACGTTCATGAGCCCCATTACTCCGATCTCAAGGGCAAGTGCGCGTGTGTGCTCTCGAATACGTGCCACCGTCTCGGCGCCCAAGGAGAAGGGCGGGATGCAACATGCCGAGTCGCCTGAGTGGATCCCCGCCTCCTCGATGTGCTCCATCACACCGCCGATGTAGACCGAGGCGCCGTCGCACACCGCATCCACGTCGACCTCGATCGCTCCTTCCAAGAAGCGATCGAGCAACACCGGGTGGTCGGGACTCACTTCGGTGGCGCGTTCCATGTAGCGCACCAGGTACTCCTCGGAATAGGCGATGACCATCCCCTGCCCGCCGAGCACGTAGCTCGGGCGCACAAGCAAGGGGTAGCCTATCCGCTTCGCGATGTTTATCGCCTCGGCGACCGTGGACGCGGTACCGGCCGCAGGATACCGGATGCCGAGCCGGTCGAGCACTTCAGCGAACCGCTTCCTATCCTCCGCAAGATCGATCGCCTCTGGCCTGGTGCCGAGGATCGGGACGCCAGCCGCCTCAAGCGAGCGTGCCAACTTAAGCGGTGTCTGGCCGCCGAAGGTGACGAGCACGCCCGAGGGTCTCTCTGTCTCAAAGACATCCATGACGTCCTCGAAGGTGAGCGGCTCGAAGTAGAGCCGGTCGCTGGTGTCGTAGTCGGTGGAGACCGTCTCGGGATTGCAATTGACCATGATCGTCTCGTAGCCGAGCTCAGAAAGCGCATACGCCGCATGCACGCAGCAGTAGTCGAACTCTATGCCCTGCCCGATGCGGTTCGGCCCCGCTCCGAGGATCATCACCTTACGACGGTCCGACGGGCATGCCTCGTCCTCGTCCTCGTACGTCTTGTAGTAATAGGGCGTCGACGCCTCGAACTCCGCCGCACAGGTATCGACCGACTTGAAGGTCGGCCTCACGTCGAGGTCCATCCTCCTGGCGCGAACCTCGGCCTCGACCGAACCCGTAAGGTAAGCGATCTGCGCGTCGGACAGCCCCTGCCGCTTGGCGATACGCATCTGCTCGACATCCAACGTGTCAAGCGCCCGTCCCGCGATGTCGCGCTCGACGGCCACCATGCGACGCATCTGTTCGCAAAACCACGGGTCGACGTGAGTGAGCGCGGATACCTCCTCCACGCTACGGCCACGGCGGAAGGCCTCGGCCATGTAAAAGGGCCGGTTCTCGTTGGGAACTGCGAGGTAACGTTCAAAGTGCTCCTCGTCGAAGGCGTCCTTCCCGTCGACGCCGAGACCCGTACGCCCGGTCTCAAGCGACCGGAACGCCTTGCCGAGTGCCTCGCTGAACGTGCGACCGATGGCCATGACCTCGCCCACACTCTTCATGCGGGTGCTTAAGGCCTGGTCGGTCCCCGGGAACTTCTCGAAGGCCCAGCGGGGCACCTTCACGACGGTGTAATCGATCGAAGGCTCGAAGCTGGCCGGTGTCTTGCGGGTGATGTCGTTGGGGATCTCGTCGAGGGTATACCCCACCGCGAGCTTGGCAGCGAACTTCGCGATCGGGAAGCCCGTCGCCTTGCTCGCAAGCGCCGAGGAGCGCGAGACCCGCGGATTCATCTCGATCACCACGAGGCGGCCGTCTTTCGGGTCGATGGCGAACTGCACGTTGCTGCCGCCTGTCTCCACGCCGATCTCCCGCATGATGGCGAGCGAGGCGTCCCGCATCGCCTGGTACTCGCGGTCAGTGAGGGTCTGTGCGGGAGCGACGGTGATCGAATCCCCCGTGTGCACGCCCATCGCGTCGAAGTTCTCGATCGAGCACACGATCACCGCATTGTCGTTGCGGTCGCGCATGACCTCCATCTCGTATTCTTTCCAGCCGATGACGCTCTCCTCCACGAGGACTTCACCCGCCGGAGAAAGAGCGATCCCACGCGTGACGACGCTTCGCAGCTCATCGACGTTGTAGGCGATGCCGCCACCCGCTCCTCCCATCGTGAACGACGGCCTGATCACCGCAGGGTAGCCGATGCTTGCGACGATCTCCTCGGCATCGCTCACGCTATAGGCGTACCCGCTGCGCGGAGTGTCGAGGCCGATACGGGCCATGGCCTCGGCGAACAGACGGCGGTCCTCCCCCTTCTTGATGACCTCGAGTCTCGCGCCGATGAGCTCCACACCGTAGCGTTCCAGAACGCCCGTCTCGGCAAGGGCAACAGCGCAGTTGAGGCCGGTCTGCCCGCCGAGGGTGGGCAGCAGCGCATCAGGCCGCTCACGCTCGATGACCTTCTCGACGAAGGAAGGCGTCACGGGCTCCACGTACGTGCGGTGCGCGAACTCCGGGTCGGTCATGATGGTGGCGGGATTGCTGTTGACGAGCACGACTTCGTACCCGTCCTCACGCAGCACCTTGCACGCCTGTGCGCCGGAGTAGTCGAACTCGCACGCCTGACCGATGACGATAGGACCGCTTCCGATGAGCAAGATCTTCGAGATGTCGTCTCTGCGCGGCATCTGACTCCTCTAAGGGACGATCATGACAGGGCAGGATGCCTGACGGAACACCGTGCGAGACACGCTGCCGAGAAGCGCCTCCTGAACGGCGTTCCGGCCTCGTGTGCCTGTGATCACGCCCGTGACACGTCTCTCGTCGATCTCCGTCAAGATGGCGTGCCGAGGCTCGCCTCTTCTCACGACCACGCTCGCCTGGATCCCCTGTTGCGCGGCTATGGCCTGCAGATCGCGCAGGTGGGATTCGGCGCCTTCCTCGGCCTTGCGTAGCTTCTCACCGGTCAGCGCGGGGTCGACCACGTGCATGAGGTAAAGCGACTTGATCGTGCCCTTAGGCAGCTCCATCGCCGCAGTGAACGCATGCGAAGCGGAAAGCGAGAAGTCGGTGGGAAGCAGCACCTTCTCTCCGAAGCGCTTGAGCAGCGCAGCTGGCTCGGCCTGCATCTTGAGAAGGTCGAACCTCACCAGGAGCAGAGGGACCGGCGCGTCGCGCACGAGGCGTTCCGAGACCGAGGCTTCCACGAGCTGTGTCATGATGCCCTTCGCATGGCTTCCGCAGACGATCGCATCCACGCCCATCTCGTTCGCCAGTGCCACGATCGTATCGAACGGGTCCCCGGTGGGCACTCGGACCTCCACGCTCAGCCCTGCCGCCTCAAGCTCAGCAGCCGAGACCCGAAGACGGTCTCTCACCTCATCGACCGTGGCGGCGATCACCGGACCCTCCATACCGGAAGCCTCCACCACATGGGTGAGCACCACCACCTTCACGCCCAGAGCTGGGAGCCCCTTCGCAAAGGCGAGGATGCTCTCATTGTCTTCCGAGAAGTCCGTGGGCACCATGACCGTCCGCAGCATCATCCCTCCTTATCGACGTGCGGGAGTTCCCGCTCCCGCCTCAAGCGTCTCTCCGTCGCCGTGCATGAGTCCCACGAACGACCCGAACAGGTAGGCCGCATCGTGCGGGCCCGGAGCCGCCTCCGGATGGTACTGCACCGAGAAGGCGCGCTGGTCGAGAGCCTCGAGCCCCTCGACTGTCATGTCATTGAGATTGACGTGCGTGAGCCGCACGCGGCCGTACCGCTCCGAGCGTACCACTGGCGGCACCCCCACGCGCACCCACCCTGCGAGGTCGCCAGGGTCGAGCGCCCATCCTCCGCTTTCTTCCAAGATGAGCTCGCCGATACTCGCAAAGTCCACACAAAAGCCGTGGTTCTGGCTGGTGATCTCCACGCGACCGGTGAGCAGATTCTTGACCGGCTGGTTGCCTCCGTGGTGCCCGTACTTCAGCTTGTAGGTCTCACCTCCCAGCGCGAGGGAGAGCATCTGATGCCCAAGGCAGATGCCGAAGAGGGGCCTCTTACCGAGTAGATCGCCTAGAGTGCGGTAGAGGTACGGCACCGCCGCCGGGTCCCCCGGACCGTTCGCGAAGAACACCCCGTCCGGGGCGAGCGCAAGCGCTTCGTCGGCAGTCGTCGCCGGCGGTACGACGATGACCTCACACGATGCTTCAGCAAGACGTCGCAGGATGTTCCACTTGATGCCTGAGTCGAACGCCACCACCCGGAAGCGTGACTCGGCGGGAAGCACCCCCGTGTCCACGGGAAGCTCGCACCCGGGCGGGACTTCCGATCCCCACGTGAACCGCTCTGTGACGGCGACCTCTCGCACGAGGTCCCTTCCCACGAGTCCAAGAGAGGCGCGCGCCTTTTCCACGAGCGACGCGGGGTCGGCATCCACAGTCGACAGCACCGCCCGCATGGCGCCTGCCTCGCGGATGTGCCGAGTGAGGCGCCGCGTGTCGATACCCTCGGCCGCAACCACCCTGTTTCGCGCGAAGAACTCGCGAAGGCTCTCCTCAGCGCGCCAGTTCGACGCGACCGGCGAGCACTCGCGCATCACGAAACCTGAGGCGAAGACGCCGCTCGACTCCATGTCGGCCGCGTTCACTCCGTAGTTGCCGATATGCGGCGAGGTCATCACCACGATCTGCCCCGCGTAGCTCGGGTCGGTGAACACCTCTTGATAGCCCGTCATCGACGTGTTGAAGACCGCCTCGCCGAACACCTCGCCGGGCGCTCCGCACGAGACTCCCTCGAAGAACGTCCCGTCTTCGAGCGCGAGGAACGCACGCGCGCTGTCGCTCACCTGTCGACCACCTTCCCACCCTTGAGGGCGAAGTACCCGCCGACAAGGACCTCACTCGCGCGTCCCAGCAGCCTCTGTCCGATGAAGGCTGAGTTGCGCGACGCACTCACGAACGAGTCGGCCGCAACCTCTACTCGAGCCTCAGGGTCGACGACTGTGATGTCGGCGACTTGGCCGGGTTCGATCCGCACGCGGGGCAGTCCGAACACTGCCCGAGGGCCCGAGCTCATCAGTCGCGCCACATCGTTCCATGAGAGCCGGCCCGTGGCCACGAGATGCGTGTTCACGAGCGAGAGAGCCGTTTCCAGTCCCGTGGTGCCGAACGGCGCCAGCTCGAACTCGAGCTCCTTCTCGTGAGGTGCGTGAGGCGCATGGTCCGTCGCTATCGCGTCAACCGTCCCATCGAGCAATCCCTCGACGAGTGCGTGCCGATCAGCCGCCGTTCGCAGCGGAGGATTCATCTTGAGGTTCGTATCATAGCTCACCAGCGCATCTTCATCGAGGAAGAGGTGATGGGGCGTGACCTCACACGTCACACGGACGCCGCGAGCTTTGGCCTCGCGCACCAGGTCGACAGAGCGGGCGGTCGACAGATGCGCGAGGTGTACGCGACACCCCGTCAGCTCCGAAAGCCGGATGTCGCGAGCGACCATCACCTCCTCGGCCGCAGCCGGCCATCCCGGCAATCCCAGCCGCGTGGAGACGACGCCCTCGTTCACCACTCCTGGGCGCGAGAGCGAGGTGTCTTCGCAGTGACTGACCATCACCGCGTCGAACGCCTTCAGGTAGTCCATCGCCACACGAGCCATCCCTGCCGAGGAGATGCTGTGCCCGTCGTCGCTGAACGCCACCGCTCCCTCAGCGCGCATGTCACCTATCTCCGCGAGCTGCTCCCCTGCCTGCCCCTTCGTGACGGCGCCGATGGGATACACGCGCACCAGGCCCTCCTCGGCCGCTCTCTCCACCACGAACCGCACCTTCGAGCCGTTGTCACACACGGGATCCGTGTTGGGCATCGCGCACACCGCAGTGAATCCGCCACGCGCAGCAGCTGCCGTTCCCGAGAAGATCGTCTCCTCATCCTCACGGCCCGGCTCGCGCAGGTGGGTGTGTAGGTCCACCAGGCCGGGAAGTATGACCTTCTCGCTCACATCGAGAGTCTCGCCCTTAGGGATCGTGAGGTCGTGGCCGATCTCGACGATCACCCCATCCCGGATGACGATGTCAGCAACCTCATCCGTGCCCTTGGATGGATCGACGACACGTCCGTTCTTAAGCAGCAGCGCCACTGTCCTCGCCTCCCAGGAGCAGGTACATCACGGCCATCCGCACCGCCACGCCCGCGTTGACCTGGTCGAGCACCACCGACCGAGGTGAATCGGCCACATCGGCTGAGATCTCCACGCCCCGGTTCATCGGCCCTGGGTGCATCACGATCATCTCGGGCTTGGCCGATGCCATGCGGGACGCGTTCATCCCGTACAATCGCGCATATTCGCGATTGCTCGGGAACGGCATCGCGTCCGCGCGCTCGAACTGGACCCTTAACATGTACGCGACATCCAGGGTCGGCAGCGCCTCGTCGAGCGAGTACGCCACGTCGGCGCCAAGCACGTCAGGACGGGCCGGCATGAGCGTCGGCGGGCCGATGACCACAGGAGTGGCGCCGACAGTGCGCAGCGCGGGCACGAGCGAGCCCGCCACCCGTGAGTGCGCGATGTCACCGATGATGCCCACTGTGAGCCCCTCCAGGCGTCCGAGCGTGCGGCGCATCGTGAACAGGTCGAGCAGCGCCTGCGTCGGATGCTCATGGATGCCGTCCCCGCCGTTTATGATGTGCGCGTCCATACACTCGGCAAGCATGTGCGGCGCTCCCGCATAGCGATGGCGGACGATCACCAGGTCGCACGCCATCGCCGAGAGGGTCCTGGCGGTATCGCGGAGACTCTCGCCTTTCACAGTAGCGGAAGCCGACGCCGAGAAGTTGATCGCGTCAGCGGATAGCCGCTTAGCGGCAAGCTCGAATGACGTGCGAGTCCGCGTACTCGGCTCGAGGAAGAGGTTGACCACGGTGCGACCACGCAGCGTGGGAAGCTTCTTGATGCGCCGCTCGTTCACCTCGGAGAACGAGTCGGCGGTATCGAGTATGGAGATGATGTCGTCGGCGTCCAGATCGCTCATCGTCATGATGTGTCGGCATGAAAGCATCCCGGCTACGCCTCCGTCCCGCCGTCGGTCTCACAGATCTCCACCGCATCACGACCGTCGGTCTCCACGAAAGAGACTTTCACGCGTTCGCGGCGCGAGGTCGGCACGTTCTTGCCGACGTAGTCGGCACGTATCGGCAACTCACGATGCCCCCGGTCGACAAGGACGGCGAGTTGGATCGAGTCAGGACGTCCGTAATCCATGACCGCGTCCATCGCCGCTCTGATCGTACGCCCCGTGAAAAGCACGTCGTCGACGAGCACGACGGTCCGGCCATCGACGTCGAAGGGGATGTCGGTGCGATGCACCTCCGGAGAGACGTGCGTAGCGACATCGTCCCGGTAGAACGAGATGTCGACCGTGCCCACCGGCACCTCGGCGCCTTCTATCGACTTGATGCGCTCGGCGAGCCGCGACGCCATCACCGATCCACGCGTCACGATCCCCGCGAGAGCAAGTCCCGCGCAGCCATGATTGGCTTCGAGGATCTCGTGCGCGATGCGCGTGAGCGCCCGCTCGATGGCCGCAGCATCCATCACCTGCGCCTTCACGCGATACGCCACTGCTCCACCTCCTGTACCGCACAGGTCCGGAGACTGAAAGACGCCTCCTTGCTCGGCGGCAAGTCGGCGTCCTGCGTGGCGCTTGGGCTGTCACTCAACAGCCTGGCGTGTGTGCGGTTGCTCCTTGCCGGCCTCACGGGACCGGGTTTAAAGGTCGTACCGACGATACCGCAATACCGGCGCAGCCACAAGAAGGCGCGTGGCCCTTCTACGACGCTACGCCCGACACGTCGCACGCTTACGCACGTCGAACCGCGCGTGCCTTATACCCGACCGCAGCTCCATCCAGTCGAGCCACGCCGAAGAAACCCCAGCTGACCGCGGCGGAGAGGAGCGCGGCTACTCGCCGCAGACTGCTGGGGTTTCGGCCGAAGGCGTCCGACTCTCTAGCGGTAGCTGAACTCAGAGCGCGCTTGACCTGTCTCCGCATCTATGAGGAAGGTCAGCTCATGATGTGTGTCTCCGCTAGTGAGAACTCGCTCCTCCTCAGACAGCGAAGGCCAGTTGGGATGGCCATGCCGCCTGATCGTCAAGCCTTGAGCCGATACCAGCCACATAGGCCTGTCCACCGTCGCGGTCGTCGGGTCGGTGACGACTATCTGCAGCGCCGTGACACTGCTTGCACGTGAACCGGCACGTGTCTTGCGCACGATATCGATCGCTGTAGTCTCGTCGATCTTGGTCGGCGCCGTGCCGACACTCACCTCGAGCATGTTTCGGGCGAAGTAGTCTGTCGTAGCTTCATCAAGCCCCTCGATCCGCGGTGCGTGAACGCCCCCGACACCCGGTACACCTGCCGCGGTCACATCCTCGACGGTGGTGTCGGAATCGCCCGCAAATGATGTCGCCGCACCGACCAGCACGGCCAACATGCACGCAGCGGCAACGAGCAAGCCCCGGCGGTTGTATCTCGCCTTCATGTCTTACTCCTACTCCCTGGTGTCCCAGATAGTCCAAGTGCGTTCACCGTTGGTGAGGTCATTGGCCATCGTGGACAAATCGAGTACGGTTTTTCGTCATAGTACTGGACTCGCGCCCCTGTCCAGGGTATCCAGCTCTTGGGGACGGTCTTCTGGTCAGTGCCATCCATCTGCAGGCGCCGGCCCACTGGAGGTCGATCTCACGCACCTATCGGGATCCGGACAGTGAACGTCGTCCCGCGACTCTTGGCGCTGTTCACGTCTATCCGGCCCCCGTGGGCCCGCACGATCGCGTCCGCCACGAACAGACCGTTCCCCATCCCGCCGAACTCGCGTCGAGTCGCCATGTCGCCTTGAGTGAACCGGTCGAAGAGCCGGGGCAGGTCCTCCGGAGCGATGCCGACTCCGTGGTCCGTGACCGAGATGGACGCGAAGGTGCCGTCCAGACCCACGTACACGTGGATCGGACCACCCTTCGGCGAGTACTTGACGGCATTGGAGACCAGGTTCTCCACGACACGGCCGATGCGCTCGGGGTCGCACCGCACCTCTGGTATGTCGGGGTCCGCTTCCACCACCAGCCGGTGGTCGGGGGTCCTCGGCACGATCTCCGCATGCTCGAGTACCACCTGCTCCAGATCGACGGCGCGAACAGCCATCGGCAGACTGCCCTCCGACTGGATCGTATTCACCTCGAGGAGTTCCTCCACCAGGCGCTTCATGCGCTCACCGCTCTGGCGGATCTTCCCGATGACGTCTGGCCCACGCTCAGCCAGCTGTAGCGAACTCATCTGCGACAGCACGTCGGTGAAGCCGAGGATCGCGGTCAGCGGCGTCCTCAACTCGTGCGAGACGTTCGCAACGAAGCCTGTCCGCAGCTCCTCCAGCAGACGCGCCTGCGTCACGTCGATGCCGAAGATGTTGACCGCTACGACCTCTCCGCTCTCTCCACTCGTCGGGGATACCGTAAGGTCCAAGAAGCGTACCGCTCCTGCTTTCGTCAGCACGGGAAGTTGCACATGCCATGCGCCCTTCTCGCCCAGAAGCGACAATGCGGTGGAGAAGCGCTCGCGGAAGTCCGGACGCACGAGGACGTCCACATAGGGCCTGCCGGTCATCTCTGCCGAGGAGAACCCCGTCATCTCCTCCGCGCCGCGCGAGAAGAGCACGATGCGATAGTCCTCGTCGAGCACGCAAATAAAGATGTCCGCGACGTCGATCACCTGTTGCGTAAAATCGCGCTCGCGGCGAAGCTCCGCCTCCACGCGCTTGCGCTCGATGACGTCAGCATTGAGTTGATCTATGAGGCTCGCTTTGACCGAGACCTCCTCGGCAAGCACTTCCATCGCCGAACGCAGCTCGGCGTTCGCGCGCTCGAGTTCGACCGCCTTCTGCTCCAGCTTGTGGACAAGACGTTGGCTGTACTCCTGCAGGATCTCAGCCTCGTCGGCAAGTTCAGGCTGCCGAGCGGGACTCGCGCTCGCACCTTGACGCTGAGCGAACTCAGCGACCCTCTCCAGAAGCGCACGCGCATCCATCGGCTTTCGCCAGAACGCGTCTGCGCCGAGAGTGCTGGCGAAACGTTCGTCGGCGGGATCGGTATACGATGCCGTGTAGAACACCAGTGGGATCCCGGAGAGCTGCGTGTCAGCCTTCCACGACCGAGCGAGTTGGTACCCGTCCACTTGCGGCATGAGTATGTCGGTGATCAACAGGTCGGGCGGCGTCACCTTGGCCTGAGCGAGCGCGTCGGCGCCGTTCTGCGCCGACATGACGTCGTGGCCTCCTGAGCGCAGGATGGACTCCAGCAGATAGCGGCTTGATGGGTCGTCGTCGACCACGAGGACCTTCACAGCGCCTCCTCAAGACTCGGGACCACGGACTTCACATGTCCGCTGTGCCGGTATCTTCCCGGTCACTGGCACACCTACGCTCGCTGAACCAGCGGCATGACCTCCTCACCCGCAGCGGTGATACCCATCGAGTCGGGCTCAAGGCGCGAAAGAACGCCAGCGAGGTCCTCCGGGATAGGGTCGAGGAAGTCGAGCGGCTCGCCCGTGATCGGATGGGCGAACGTGAGCCGATAGGCGTGCAGGAACTGCCTCTCCAGCCCGAGCTCCGCCGGGAGCCGACGCCGGCCATAGACAGGATCGCCCACCACCGGGTGGCCGATGTACTGCATGTGCACGCGGATCTGATGCGTCCGCCCGGTGTACAGCTTGCATTCAAGAAGGGTGTACCCGTCGTCGTTGCGACCTGCCATATACCGGTCGAGCGCCCGGAAGGTGGTGACTGCCTGCTTGCCGGTCTCGTCGCTCACGACGGCCATTCGCGTGCGATCCTTGGGATTGCGGCCGAGAGGTGCGTCCACAAGACCCGTATCGGGCGCGATGTAACCATGCACGAGAGTGATATAGCGCCGCTCTATCGAACGGATCTTGAGGCCTTCAGAAAGGATCGCCTGGGCCTCGTCGGTCTTGGCCACCATCATGAGCCCCGAGGTGTCCTTGTCCAGGCGGTGCACGATGCCGGGCCGGTCCTCGCCCTGCAGCATGCCGAGCGCTTCGCTGTGTGCCATCAGTGCATGGACCAGCGTGCCGGTATAGTGACCGCGTGCGGGATGTACCACCAGTCCCGCAGGTTTGGAGAGCACGATGAGGTGCTCGTCCTCGAACCGGATGTCGAGCGGGATGTTCTCGGGTACGAGCGAGCTCCCCTCACGCGGCAGTATGTGCACCTCGATGCGCTCTCCCGGCCGAGTGACGTGGTTCTTCGACGCTACTTGACCGTTGACCAGGACATCGCCGTGCGCGAGAAGCCGCTGGGCCATGGAGCGCGACACGATGTAGTCCATCTCTCCCAGAAGCCGGTCCAGCCGCTCGCCTGCTTCGTCCGCGCGCACCGTGTGAGTGTGCCGCTCGGTCACGGTGCGGAGTCGCCACCCGCTCGGACGGGTCGTTCCGCGGGCGCATCCGGGTCTGAGACGCCTTCGGCCTCCTTGGAGAAGAGGAGCCACACGACGAGAATCCCGACGCCCACATCCAAGGCGACATCGGCGACGTTGAACACGGGCCATACATGCACGTCGATGAAATCGGTGACATGCCCGTTGACGGCGCGATCGATGAGGTTGCCGGCCGCCCCTGCCGAGACCAGGCCCAAAGCGCTCACGACCCAGACATTCGCTGGTCGCAATCTCCACCACACCCACGCGATCACCGCGAGCACCGCCACAGACGTGGCGATGAAGAAGGGTGTGCCGCCCTGAAAGATCCCGAACGCCGCTCCCGTATTGCGAACGTGGGTGAAACTCAGGACAGTTCCGATCACAGCAACTGATTCACCTGCAGCAAGCGACGACCGAACAAGGGCCTTGCTCACCTGATCCAGGATGAGGACCGATGCCACCGTGACCGCGAAGTACCGCGCGGGCCGACGGATCACTAGCGGCTCTCCTCCCACTCCTTGCAAGCCACGCACAAATCTGCTGCGGGAACTGCTTTCAGCCGCTCGAGGGGAATCTCCGCTCCACAGCGTCTGCACACGCCGTAGGACCCATCGTCCATCCTCGCAAGCGCCCCTTCTATCTGCTCCAGGCGCCGACGTGCGTTGTCTTCAAGTGTCATGTCGAGCTCTCGTGCAAACGTGGCCGAGCCCTGATCGGCCATGTGGTCGCGATAGTTGTTCTCGCCAGAGACGTCCGAGAGGGTCTCTCTGCCCTCGCGCTCGTACTCCTCGATCTCGGCGAGCAGCTGTTCACGCTCGGCCACGAGCATGGCCCTAAGCGCCTTAAGGCTCCTCGCGTCTGTCATCGTGTCCTCCACACGTCGGGGACCGTACGCAAAACGCCCCCTGCAAGGGGCGCTGCTCTGCACGCAGCGATTATACCACCCGCGCGCGAAGAGCACTCACGCCCCTAGGCGAGCTGGGAAAGCACGTCCGCGCACCGGCCGCAGACGTCGGGATGTGCGGAGTCATGCGAGAGTTCGCGGTAGTTCCAGCAACGAGGGCACTTCTCGCCCCGTGCAGGCTCGATCGTCACAGCAAGCTCGTCACTCGCGATGACCTCCACATCTGACACGATGAAGAGCTCAGCCAGCGTCGCCATGCCGCGCTCCTTAAGGACCGCTCGCACGTCGGTGGGCGCCGCCACCACCACGCGTGCCTCCTGGCTCTTCCCGATGGTCCCCGCCGCCCGTGCGTCTTCCAGCGCCTTGGTCACCGCGTCGCGCACCTGAAGCACGACGGCGTAGACACCCCTCAGCGCCGCGCCTTCCTGCTCTGGGACGTCGAGTTCGGGCCACCCTGCCAGATGCACGCTCACATGACCCCCGCGGAGCGTCTCGGGCATGAACTGCCATACCTCCTCCGCGGTGAAGGCAAGGATCGGCGCGACCAGCCTGACGAGCGTGGTGAGGATCTGCGCGAGCACCGTCTGCGCGCTTCGCCTTCCGACCGAACCGGGCGCGTCCGCGTAAAGACGGTCCTTGAGCACGTCAAGATAGACCGCAGAGAGGTCCGTCACGCAGTAACCGTACACCGCATGGAACACCTGATGGAACCGCCAGTCGTCATAAGAGGCCGTCACTCGACCCACAAGATCGGCGAGCTGCGCGAGAGCGAACCGGTCGAGCTCTGGCATGTCCTCCCACGCCACTGCCTCAGACGGTTCGAAATCGTACAGGTTGGATAGCAAGAACCGGAAGGTATTACGGATACGCCGGTAGGCCTCGCTCGTGCGATCGAGGATCTCATCCGAGACACTCACATCTTGCGAGTAGTCCGACGCAGCGACCCACAGGCGGATAATGTCCGCCCCCGACTTGGCGATCACGTCCAGTGGCGAGATGACGTTACCCAGCGACTTGGACATCTTGCGCCCCTCGCCGTCCACGATGAAGCCGTGGGTCAGCACTGCCTTGTAGGGCGGAGCATCATATACACCCACGCTCGTGAGCAGGTTCGACTGGAACCATCCCCGATGCTGATCGGAGCCCTCAAGGTAAAGCTCAGCCGGACGTCGAAGCTCAGGCCGGGCCTCCAGCACGCTCGTGTGCGAGACGCCGGACTCCCACCACACGTCCACGATGTCGTCTTCGGGGACAAGATTCTCCACGCCGGCTCCGCACCTTGGACACACGGTGTCTTTCGGCAGATACTCCGCAGGCGTCTTCGTGAACCACGCGTCCGATCCCTCACGCTCGAAGAGCTCGATCACCGCGTCGAACGTCGAGGCGGTGGCCACCGTCTCGCCACAGACGGAACACTTGTGCACGGGGATCGGCACGCCCCACGCGCGTTGACGGCTGATGCACCAATCCGGACGGTCCGCGACCATCGCCGAGATGCGGTTGACACTCCACCCGGGAATCCACTCGACCTCCCCGATCGCGCGCAGTGCGCGCTCTCGTAGGTGCGTGCGCTCCATCGAAACGAACCATTGCTCAGTTGCGCGGAAGATCACCGGCTTCTTGCACCGCCAGCAATGCGGGTAGCTATGCGTGATCGTGGTGGCCGCGATGAGTGCGCCTCGCTCACGCAGCCATTCGATGATGCGCGGGTTCGCATCTGTCACGCTCATGCCTGCGAAAGGACCGCCACCCGCGTCGAAGGTCCCATCATCGAGAACCGGCATCGGCATCGGCAGGTCGAAGCGCTGGCCCACAAGATAGTCCTCTTCGCCATGCCCGGGCGCCGTGTGTACCGCGCCGGTACCCGTCGAGAGATCGACGTGCTCACCGGTGACGATCACGCCGCCGACCTTGGCATGGATGGGGTGAGCGTAGTGCAGCCCAGAAAGCTCGCTCCCCTTGACCCGGGGACCGATGATCTCGTAGGAGTCCCAGCCGGTGACCGAGGCGACCGGCTCGACCAGCTCCTCGGCCATCACGAGCACGTGCCCGTCGGGCAAGCGTACTCCCACGTAGTCGGCGTCTTCGGCAAGAGTGACTGCCACATTCGCGGGAAGCGTCCAGGGGGTCGTGGTCCAGATGAGGATGAAGGCCGGCCCCTCGGTGTCCCACGGCGTCGCGTCAGTGAAGCGGAAGGCCACATAGATCGAGTCCGAGACCTCATCGGCATACTCGATCTCCGCCTCAGCGAGCGCGGTGTGGCACCGGACGCACCAATGGATCGGCTTGGCGCCTTTGTAGATGGCGCCGTCCAGGTACATCTTCTTGAAGATCTTGACGTTTCCCGCTTCATAGTCGTGAGCGAGCGTGAGGTACGGATCGTCCCAGTCGCCGCGTACTCCCAAACGCCTGAACTCCTCGCGCTGCACGTCAACGAACTTCAGAGCGTACTCGCGGCAGCGCTCGCGCAGCTCCGCCTGGCTGATCTGGGCCATCTTCTGCGGACCCAGGTCTTTCTCCACTTGATGCTCGATGGGCTGACCGTGGCAGTCCCACCCCGGCACGTACGGTGACCGGTAGCCGCGCATCGTCTTGTACTTGACGATCAGGTCTTTGAGGACCTTGTTGTAGGCGGTGCCCATGTGGATGTGACCGTTGGCGTACGGCGGGCCATCATGCAAGATGAACGTCTCCCCGCCCTCGTTCACCTGAAGCGAGCGCCGGTATATGTCGATGTCCTCCCAGAACTTCAGCCACTCCGGCTCGCGCTGGGAAAGGTTGGCCCTCATCGGGAACTCGGTCTGTGGCAAATTCATCGTGTTCTTGTAGTCGTTGGGCACGGCCCTGTCCTTTCCATCGCTCCCGAGAGACAAAAAAGCACTTCGCCCGTCGAGCCGGGACGAAGTGCGACGCCATGCTCGCGCTCCGCGGTACCACCCAGCTTGCGCCGCACCTTTCCGAAGAAAAGGACCGCGCGCCACTCGGCCGCCTGCTAACGGGGGCATCCGTCGACGCCTACTGGGCGGCTCAGCGCCGTTCGGGCCGAGGCTCGGAGGTGATCTTCGGTCGCGCCGTCGTCCCGCGGGCTTTCACTCTCCCCGCTCGCTTTGGGTCCGGTCTCGCGCCTACTCGTCCTCGTCAACGCCTGTCTTGTGCATGACGGGCATCGTATCGCACGCCGCACAAGCGGGTCAACGCGCACCTCCCGGCCCTGGCGGGTCACCGAACACCGCAGCGGCTTCAGCCTCCCCCACACCTTCGACCACGAGCGTCTTGTGACGTGATGTCTCGCCACGCATCACGGTCACCGCGCCTCTTGGCACGCCGAGCGCATCCGCCACGACCTTGCACACGGCAGCGGTCGCCTTGCCGCCCTCAGGAGGGGCCGAGACTCGCACAGACAACTCACCCCCTCGCCAGCCCGCGACCTCGTTGCGACCCGACTTGGGGGTGACGTGAACGCGCAGATTCAACGTCATGTGAAGCTAGTCGATCTCCTCGATGTCGATGTCGTCATCGCGCTCGCCGACAGACCCGAAGTCTATGGTGAACTCAGGGACATCGAGCGTGGGTTCCTCGTCCGGAAGATCAGGAGGCGCGATCTCTCCGAGCTGGAGACCCTGGACGAACCCGGGCGAGGGAGGCTCTTGGGGCAACGGCTCTTCACGCGCGGGTTCGCGGCGTGGCTCGGGCTCTGCTGTGAGCTGAGAGGCCACTGCCTCCTTGTAAGTCGAAGACGCCGGCGGTACCGTCCCCTCCTCGACGGAGGCTCTCGGCCGAGGCGTGGCGACTTGCACCTCTCCGATGACCTCACCGTTCGCCTCGCCTGTAAGCACTGTCACGTCCTCGGGCAAAGGAATCTCCGCGAGCGCGCGCATGTGACTCTCCAGAAGCGCTTTGAACTGCTTACGGAAGTCCTCCTCGGCCTGTTTGATCCGCATAAGATCGTTCTGTGTCTTCTGCTTCTGGGTGAGGGCGTTGTGGATGATGTCCTTCGCCTTGACCTCGGCGTCTTTGAGGATCGTCTCGGCTTCTTGCCGTGCCGCGGCGACGATGTCCTCGGCCGACTTCTGAGCGCTCACCATCGTGTTGTGGAGCGTGCGCTCCATCTCTTGATAGCCCTTGACCTTCTCCTCGGCCGCCTCGATCCGCTCCGACAAGTCGATGTTCTCCTTGAACAGCCGTTCCAGTTCATCGGCGACCTCGTCCAGGAACTCATCGACCTCGGCTTCGTTGTAGCCACGGATCGAGCGGCTGAATTCCTTGTGGTGGATATCCAGGGGTGTGAGTTTCATCGGTCTGGTCCTCCCTGACCGTCAGAGTCCGGCTATGCCAAGCAGTGTAACCAATCCCGGGCGGATCAGTAACTGCAGCACGAGGATGGCGACCCACGGCGAGAAGTCCAGCCCGCCCGCCGCGAGGGGCAAGATCCGTCGGAAGAGCCCGATATACGGTTCGCATATCTGCCCGAGCACCCGGTAGATGTCATAGAAGACGCCCGTCGGGCGGAACCATGACATCAGCACATAGACGAAGATAGCCAACGAGTAGAACGAGATGAGCGAGTCCACCACACCAGTCAAGGACAAAGACATCTATGAGCCCAGCTCCTTTGAGCGGCGCACAGCAGCGGCGACCGCGTCGAACATGGCGGAACGAAGACCGCCTGCCTCCAGTGCCTCTATCGCAGCGATCGTCGTGCCACCGGGGCTGGACACACCGTCCACGAGGGCTTCAGGATGCGAACCCGTCCTCTCGATGAGCTCGACCGTGCCGCGCATCGTCTGCAGCGCGAGAGTCTGCGCCACGTCCCGGGAGAGTCCCTGCCGCACACCGGCGCGCGCGAGAGCGTCGATGATAAGCGCCACATACGCCGGACCCGACCCCGAGATCGCGCCAGCCGCATCTTGGTACCTCTCGTCCAGCGTGATCGCACGGCCCAGAGCGTCGAACATCTCCCGGACGGCCTCGACCTGCTCGGAGGTCGCCTCGCTTCCTCCCGAGACGACGCTCATCCCCTGCCCGACCATCGCGGGCGTGTTGGGCATCACGCGCACCACCGCCGTCCCGGGACGCAGCAGCGACTCCAGCCGGGCTGTGGTGATGCCCGCCGCGATCGACACGACGACCGCACCGGCAGGTATCTCATCGGCCAGATGCGCGACCGCCAAGTCGATCACCTGGGGCTTCACCGCGAATATGACGACATCGGCCGAAACGACCGCTTCGTGACCGTCGAGAACCGCCCTGACGCCATACGCCGTCAGGACCTCACGGCGCGCTGCGTCCGGTTCTGCGATGACGATGCCGCCGGGCTCCACGACCTCCGCGGCAAGAAGCCCTGCGACGATCGCCTCACCCATCCGGCCTCCGCCGATGACAGCCACGCGTCCGAACTTCATGGCTGCCTCACACACCCGCATCGAAAAGCCCGCGGTCACGCAACACCCTGCGCTGCTCGGCAGAGACGTCCACGTTGGCGGGAGTGAGCATGAACACCTTCTCGGAGACCTTCTGGAGACCTCCGTTCAGACCGTAGGTGAGCCCGCTCGCGAAATCGATCAGCCGGCGAGCAAGATCCGGGTCCGTCATCGTGAGGTTCATGATCACCGGCATACCTACGCGGAACTTGTCCGCGATCGTCTGAGCCTCTGAGAAAGACCGCGGTTCGACGATCTGCATCTTCACTTGAGGTACAGCTTGAACGCCGGGACCAGGGATCGCCGCCCCAGACGACACTCGCGGCGACGCGGCTCGTGCGCGCTCCACGTCGGGTTGCCGGTCGAGGCGACGCACCGACGACGTTTCCCCCGTGTCGTAGGGACTGCGATAGTTCACCTTGGGGTCGTACCCGTCGACCTCTTGTTCCGGCTCCTCGTCGTACTCATCGTCGTAGTACTCCTCGTCCCCGATGCCGAAGCGCTCTTTGATGGAGTCCCACAGACCCACGGTCGTCTCCTCGCATCCATGCTAGCTCAGCGTCCGAAGATCGCTGTGCCCAGCCGAACGATCGTCGCCCCTTCTTCGATCGCCACACGGTAGTCGTTCGTCATGCCCATCGAGAGCTCCGTCAATTCTATGCCATTGAACCGCATCGCACGCAGAGAGGCAAAGAGCTCGGCAAGCCCTCGGAACACCCAGCGGACGTCGGCAGGCCGCGCGAGCGGCGCGATCGTCATGAGTCCACGGACATCCACACCCGGCATGTCCGCGGACGTTCTCACGCACTCCTCCACCCGGTCCGGCTCCATGCCGTGCTTCGTCGCTTCACCGGAGACGTTCACCTGCAGGAGCACGGGCTGCACGACTCCGCGGGCTTGCGCCACCCGATCGATCCTCTCGAGCAGTGGCAGGGAGTCCACCGAGTGGATGAGCGATGCACGGCCGACCACGTCTTTGACCTTGTTGGACTGCAGCGTCCCGATGAAGTGCCAGCGGACGTCGGGGAACAGCCCATACTTGCCGAGGAACTCCTGCACCCGGTTCTCGCCGAAGTCGTCGCAGCCCGCCGCGATCGCCTGCTGGACCTCAGCGACCCCCACATGCTTGGTGACGGCCACGACCCTGATGCCCTCCGGGTCCCGGCCAGCCGCGTCAGCCGCATCCGCGACCGCTCTGCGAACGGCTCCGTATCGTTCGGCGATCATGCCCACGGCCCATCAGGCCTCTTCCTCTTCGTAAGCGCCCTCGAACTGACCCGTCACCATATACGTGATGCGTTCTCCGATGTCCACCGCATGGTCAGCGATCCGCTCCAGATAGCGCGAGGCCAGCACCATCTGACTCGCCCACTCAAGGTCGTCTTCGTCCTGGATCCTGGCCAGCTCTCGGAAGAACTGCTTGAAAAGGTGGTCGATGGGCTCGTCCAGCTCGGGCAATTTGTGAGAAAGCTCCAGATCGCCTTTCTCAAGTGCTTCGAGCATGGCCTCCAGCACACGGTGCACGAGGTTCCCCTGCGCCTGGATGAGGTCGTAAAGCGTCTGAGGACCTCTCCGGTACGCGGTGCGTTTCGCCGCCTTGGAGATGTTGACCGCAAGGTCGCCCATGCGCTCGAAGTGCATGACGATGTATGTGAGCGAGTGCAGCAGCCGCAGGTCGCGCGCCACGGGGAACTGCGTGGCGATGATCTCGAGTGAGTGCTCTTCGATACCGAGGCATGCGGCATCGATCGCATCATCGTTGTCGATGACACGCTGGGCACGGTCCACGTCACCATCCACCAGAGCCGCCACGGCCTCTTTGGTGACGCCTACGACGTCGCGTCCGATGCCCAATACGGACTTCTTGAGCTGCTTGAGCTCCTTACGAAAGCCCTCGCGCATTCGCTCGACCCCTGTCCTCGCTCGCCTGTCACCTGATTATAGCCGCTCGCGCGCACGCTGCGGGTGGTGAGCGTACCCCTTCGGCCCGACCTCCTGATACTAGCCGAAGCGTCCAGTGATGTAGTCCTCAGTCCGCTTGTCCTTCGGACTCGTGAATATCTCGGCCGTGCGCCCGAATTCCACCAGATGCGCCGGTTCGCCCATGACCTCCTGCAAGAAGAACGCCGTATCGTCCGAGACGCGAGCGGCCTGCTGCATATTGTGCGTGACGATGATGATGGTGACCGTGCTCTTGAGCTCGGCCATGAGGTCTTCGATCTTCTGTACGCTCGTCGGATCGATGGCCGAGCACGGCTCGTCCATGAGCAGCACGTCGGGCTGTACGGCGAGCACGCGCGCGATGCACAACCGCTGCTGCTGCCCGCCCGAGAGCGTGAGCCCTCCTCGATCGAGGATGTCCTTGACCTCTTTCCACAGGTTCGCCCGCTTGAGTGAGGTCTTCACTATGTCGTCCAAGTCCGACTTCTTCTTCACACCGTGCAAGCGGGGCCCATAGGCGACGTTGTCGTAGATCGACATGGGGAACGGGTTGGGCTGCTGGAAGATCATGCCCACTCGCCGACGAAGGTCGACCGGATCCACATCGGGTCCGTAGATGTCCTGGCCGTCCAGAAGGACCGTCCCCACCACGCGCGTACCCGGGATCAGATCGTTCATCCGGTTGAAGCACCGCAAGAAAGTGGACTTCCCACAGCCGGAAGGACCTATGAAGGCCGTGACCGCCTGGGCTTTGATGTCACATGTGATGCCGGTGAGCGCATTGAAGTCGTCGTAGTAGAAGTCCAGGTCCCTGACCCGGATCTTCACCGTAGCCTCCTCGGCGACGACGTCGGGCGCGGCTTGCGACGTACTTTGAGACAGGGTATCGGTCATCCCTGCATCCTCCTGTTCCTGCGGAGCAGCCAGCGAGCAAAGAGATTGAATGCCAGGATCATCACCATCAGGAGCAGAGCCGTGCCGAAAGCCGCGGGCAGGTTGATCCCTTCCATGGCCATCTGGTACAGGTGCACTGTCATAGACCGCCCAGGGTCGGTAGGAAGCACCGGTGTGTAGATCATCGTGCCCATCGTGAAGATCACCACAGCCGTCTCCCCCACCGCCCGGCCCGTGGCAAGGATGATACCGGTGATGATGCGCGGCGCCGCTGAAGGCAGCACGATACGGCTCACCGTCTGCCATTTCGTGGCGCCCAAACCGTACGAACCCCAGCGGATGTACTTGGGGACGGCGCGGATGGCCTCCTCGGTCGTGCGCATGACGATGGGGAGCATCAGGAACGACAAGGCGAGTGCACCTGATAGCACAGAGAACTCAAGCTTCAGGGCCTCGACGAAGAAAGCCAGGCCGAACAAGCCCATCACGATCGATGGAACGCTCGCAAGCGTATCGGCGGCGAAGCGGATCGTGCGCACGAGCTGGCCCTGCACCGCATACTCGGCGAGATAGACAGCCGCGAGGACCGCGATGGGCGTCACGATCAGCATGGCCAGTCCGGTCACATAAAGCGTCGCCACGATCATCGGCCAGATGCCGCCCTCGGCGTTCACCCCGTGAGGCTTCGTGAAGATGAACTCGAGCGAGATCTCACCGATACCGTTGACGAATACGTACACTATCACCGCGCCGAGGATGAAGACGGTCGTGAGCGCGGCGATCCAGAAGCCCGTGAGAGCCACCCTGTTGGCGAGGTCCTTCGAGTCGCGACGCGCCATCACTGCTCCTCGCGCAAGCGCTGGATGAAGCGCACGATCCCTACAAGGCCCATCGAGACCAAGAACAGGATGATCGCCATCCCAAACAGGGCGGTGCGATGCATCCCTGCGGCGTAGGGCATGTCCATCACGATCTGGCTGGTGAGCGTCGAAATCGGCTGGCCAAGCCCATGGAAGAACACGGGGGCATTGCCCACCACCATGAGGACCGCCATCGTCTCTCCGATCGCACGGCCCATCCCCAAGATGATCGCGTCCACTATCCCGATCTTGGCAGCAGGCAGCAGCACTCGCGAGATCGTCTGCCAGGTCGTCGCTCCCATCGCGTAGCTCGCTTCGCGGATCCCCGGGGGAAGTGACCGCAGCGCGTCTTCGGTGAGCGTAGCGATCGTCGGCACGATCATGATAGCCAGCACGATCCACGCAGTGAGCGGGCCGAACCCCAGGCTGCCGGTGAGCTTCGCGATGATGGGCCGCAGAACCAGCAGCCCGAAGAAGCCGTAGATGACCGAGGGAACCCCCGCGAGCAGCTCGACAGCAGGACGCACGATGGCTCGCACGCGATGGCTCGCGATCTCCGAGAGGAACACGGCGGTGCCCACCGCGAGCGGGGTGCCAAGCGCCAAAGCTCCTATCGTCACCACTAAGGACCCGACGAACAAAGGCAGTATGCCGAAGAGCTGCTCGGTGGGCAGCCATTCCTTACCCAACAAGAACTTGCCGACACCGATCTCACTGAACACCGGCCACCCACGCCATCCGACGAAGACGAAGATGAGCGCCACTCCGGCCACTGCCACGCACGCGCACACGAGGAACAGATTCTTGAGCGCTGCCTCTTTAAGATAGGTCGACTGCGACACCAGCTTCAGCTTAGGGGCACGCTCTGCGTTCGAGAGCCCGCTCTCCTTGTCGCGGATCGGCTCATTCACTGAAACGCTCCTTGGCGGTGATCGGGATGAACCCCGCATCGCGCACGACTGTCTCTTGGATGTCAGGGGACAGGACGAAGTCGACGTACTCCTTCACCAACCCCGCCGGTTCCTCGGCCGTGAAGAAGTGCAACACGCGCTGTATCGGATACGCACCAGAGACCACGGTCGGTTCCTCGGGGACCACCCCATCGACTGCGACGGTCTTGACCTCGGGAGTCACGAAGCCCAAGGAGATGTAGCCGATGGCCCCGGGGGCCTGCGCGACCACAGAACGAACTTGACCGGTCCCAGGTAAGATCACCGCCCGGGGATCGAAGCGCTCCTTATCAAGAACGATCTTGGAGAACGCCTCACGCGTACCAGAAGCCTCGTCGCGGTTGACGATGCCGATCTCCATGTCGGGCCCCCCGACCTCGCTCCAGTTGATGATCTTGCCCTGGAAGATCGCCTTGATCTCGGCTGTCGAGAGATTGTCGACCGGGTTCGAAGGATTCACGATCACCGCGATGGCGTCATAAGCAACAGGCGTGTCCACTAGCCGAAGGTCGAGCTCCTCGTCCTTGAGCTCACGCGATGACGTCCCGATGTCGCTCGTCCCGCTCGAAACGTTCTCTATTCCGGCCGAGGAACCGACACCACTCACAAGGATCGCCGTGCCCGGATGCGTGGCCATGAACTCCTCGGCAGCCACTTCGGCGATGGGTTGGATGGTCGTCGATCCCGTGACGATCACGCGCTTCGACGCTCCGTTCGCGCCTTGGCACCCCGAAAGCAGGAGCGCGATCGCACCAGCTGTCAGTAGCGTTACGACGACAAGACGACGGCGAGTGCGGCGTGCCGGCCCGTCCTGCCCTCGGCACGGTACGAGTAGAAGCGATCTGTGTTGTGTGCGGTACAGATGCCGAGATGACACTGGCGCTCTTTAGGGATCCCTGCTCGGTCGAGGTCCTCGGCCACCGCCGCCGCAAGATCGAGACGGCCAGAAGCCCGAGGTATCGTAGCAAACATGGCATCGAATTGCGACACGACCGCGGGACCTACTTCGTAGCAGCACACGCCGATGTGCGGGCCAATATATGCCACGAGATCGTGCGGATCGCCACACACGGACCGCAGCGCGCCAGCTGTCTTGCTGCAGACACCGGCCAGGGCGCCTCTCCACCCGGCGTGTGCCACCGCCACGGCACGGGATGACTCGCTCACGAGCACAACGGGCACGCAGTCCGCAAAGAACAGCACGAGGGGCACGTCCTGCTCACGCGTGAGAAGCGCGTCAACACCGGGAAGTGGAGGGTGCTCCGTGTCGCCGGGACGCGCTCCTGCCCCGACCAGGTCGCCTGCGACCTCTATGACCGCCGAGCCGTGCACCTGCTCGGCTGTCGTGGTACGCGCAGCGAGAGCTGCCAGACCGACGGCTTCCAGGAACCGTGCGCGGTTGGCCGCGACGCAGTCGGGGTCGTCTCCTGTGTGCGCAGCCAGATCCAGAGTCGCATACGGCGCGACACTCACCCCGCCCGCCCGCTCCGAGAACGCCACCACGATGCCTGAGCGTTCGCGAAGTGCGGCGTCCGTGTAGTAGAAGATGCCGTCGCTCTCCACCCGAGTGAGCGTTGGCGTCCCTCCCATGTATTCCTCCTTCGCTGCAAGGTTGCCTAAGGTGGCAGAGACTGGTAGCCGATACCCGTCTTTGGGCACACTATCACCATGACCGCGATGATGTTCTCGCGCGGTCATGACGGGTGCGAAGATCGCTCAGCGAAGGGGGGTGAACGACATGAAGCGGTCGCTCAGTCTAGGACTATCAGGGGTCAGCGGCGCCCTGTTGCTCGCAGCCGCATTCCCGGCGTTCGCGCAAGACTACGGGAGCGGCGAGGAGGCGGCCACCGGCTTCGTCTGCGGCACTACGGTGATCCTGGTGATCCTGGGTCTCGTGCTTCTCGGCTTCTGGATCTGGATGTTCGTCGACCTGGTCAAACGCCAGGAGTACGAGTTTCCGAATTCATCTGGCAACAGCAAGAGCACGTGGTTGATCATCATGCTGCTGACCTGCGTGTTAGGCGCGTACTGGATAGCGGCCATCTGCTACTACTTCATGGTGTACCGGAAAGTGAAGCGCGGTACGGGGGTCTCTGCTCCGTCGGGATACGCTCCTCCAGCTCCGCCTGCACCACCGGCGCCACCGGCGCCATCCGCTCCGCCTGCTCCGCCTGCTCCGCCTGCTCCGCCCGCACCACCGGCGCCACCCGCACCACCGGCGCCACCAGAGTGACGCCATCGTCGCTGTCGCTTACGCAAGACCTCGGCCGCGCCCCGGCGAGTATGCATGCCTCGACGGGACGCGGCCGAATGCTGTCGGTCATAGGGATCA
>JAJFTR010000053.1 GCA_021372825.1 Actinomycetes bacterium | reverse complement strand
GGCATCACCCGCGCGCGCCGCTTCGATGGCTGCATTGAGTGCGAGGATCTTGGTCTGCTCGGCGATCTCGTCGATTATCGTGAGCACACGTCCGATCTCCTGGCTGCGCTCGCCGAGCGCGAGGATGCGATCGGACGACTGCTGCGTCGTCGCCCGGATCTCCTCGATGCCCTCAGCGGTGTCGGCAACCGTCTGCATGCCTTCCTCGGCACTCGCAAGGGTCCTCTCTGCGATGCGGACCACAGCTCCGGAGTTCTCCGCGATCTGGCTCGATGTCTGCGCCAGCTCCTCCACGGTAGCAGAGGTCTGCGTCACGGCCGCTGCCTGCTCCGATGCACCCGCAGCCTGTTGCTCGGTCGCCGCCATCACCTGCGCAGTGAGCGCCCGTATGTTCGTGTTGGCCGCGCGGATCTGATCGAGAAGGTTGGAGACGTTGCTGAGGACCCGGTCGAGTTCCGACCTCAAGCCGTCAAGACCCTCAGCCTCTTGAACAGACACACCGAGTGAACGAGCTGCACCCTGGAGGGTTTCTGCGAGTACCTTCTCGGCCATGCCCAAAGCAATGGCGTGCGCAACGATCGCGAGGACGACGCCTGCAGCGATGCAGATGGCCACGAACAACCACTGGGCAACGGTACTCTTCGGCTCGACGAAAAGCGACGCGACGAGCGGGAACGCGATCCCGATCGCGATGCCCGACCCGACGAGCCGGCGCAGCATCTTCCGAGCGGTCCCACCCAGACGTGACGGCATGAATGACGCCTCTCTCTCGGACCCCGCGTAGGCGCAGCCTGTGTCGGCCGCATATAACATACTAGCAGAGGGGACTTCACGAGAAGGGTCTGGCGAGGTCGTTGTCGCGGCTTGCGCGTCATACCCCTTGGGGTATACACTCTCGACTGATGGAAGGCCACGACCGAGAGGGCGACATGCGAACCTACCAGATAGACCCTGTGACGTGCGATGGGTCGCCCCACTGCCCGGCACGACGCGTGTGCCCGAAGAACGCGATCGTCCCTGTGTCGCCGAAAGGCTACTATCGTGGTGCTGTCAAGTACACCGTTGACGAGAGTCAGTGCGCAGGTTGCGGCATGTGTGCGCGTGTATGCCCGACCGGCGCCGTGACCGTAAGCTAGGAGGTCGCATAAATGGATGAATCGGCTGTGAGAGTGGATGTCTACGATTTCCCCGTCGAAACATCGTGCTTCAGTGGCGGTTGAGGCCCGAGCTGGTCTCCGGAGGAGATCACTGCCATCATCCGGACCGAGATGGAGTCCCGCTTCGGCGCCGCGGCGGTCATCGAGTACCACGACGCTTCCAGGGAGGATGTCGCCCAACAACATGCTGAGATACTGTCTCGCATCCGAGAGCAAGGGCTGATCTATCCAGTCACCGCCATCGACGGCGAGCCTGTGTACGAAGGAGCGGTCTCGTATCCAGCGATCCTGCGCGCCGTCCAGGCACGGCTTGAGACCGCATCGGGAGCACTCTAGGAAGGGCGGCTCACGAACACCTCCGGGGCGCCAGCTGACCCCGAACCGCTGACTAAGCGCTATCCTCCCCGTCTCCAGTCCAAGTAGAGGCCTACGAGGCCCCGGTCCCAGAACACATCCCAACCGCGCCGCGCCTCCGGCTCCGGAGGCAAGGTGGCGTCGTAAGCGGCACGTGCACGGGGATCGCGAAGCGTCGCGTATGCCTCGTTGAGGGCGAGCATGCGCTTGTGCGCCTTATCTGGGTCTGCTGTGTTCGTGTCCGGATGGTATCGGCGTGCGAGCACCTTGTACGCCTTCTCGATGACCTCCGGATCGGCATCACGCGAGACTTGGAGGATGTGGTAGTAGTCGCGGGCCATCGGTCAGTGCAATCCGCACGTAGCACTCGGTACGAGTGCCTTGTCGAGGTACATGTCGACCGTGTCGGGACAACGTTCGTTGGCGATCAAGAGAGACTGCGTGCAGATCTTCACCGCGACTCCTTCTTGTGCGCTCCCACCGTTCCCGCCAGATGGCAGACGCTTCTGCGAGGTCACATCTTCGGCCACGGCCTTCGCCATGAACCGCTGCCAGATCCGGGCGGGAAAGCTGCCGCCGGTCACTTTGATGCCGTGTACATCGGTCATTGGGACCTGAGCCTGGCGATACCCGACCCACACCGCACTACACAAGTCGCCACTGTACCCCACGAACCAAGCATCGCGATACGCCTGGGTGGTACCCGTCTTGCCAGCAGCCCAACGGCCGATCTTGGCCGCCTGCCCCGTGCCGTTCTCGATGACGTCGTGCAGCATCCGCGAGGCCTGCTTGGCCACACCCTGCTGTAGGACCCTGACCTCGCTCCGCGCTGGCTCCCAGACGACCGTGCCCTCATCATCGGTGACCCGCCGCACCGCGATGGGGTCGCGACGTATGCCTCCCGAGGCGATGGTGCCGTAAGCCGTGGCCATCTCCAGCGGCGACACTCCCGTCCTAAGGCCTCCTAACGCGATGGCCGGATTCGCGTCAAGTGGGCTGGTGATCCCCATAGCCTTGGCGGTGGCGGCGACCCGCTCGGGACCGACCTTCATGATGAGCCGGGCATACACCGCGTTCACGGACCAGTCCGTGGCTGCCGCGAGCGTCATGGAAGGAGCCGCCGCCGCGTTCTCGTAGTTCTGGACATGCCACACCCCGTCTGTGACCTTCACCGTATACGGTGTGGCGGAGAACACATCCGTTGGGCGAATCCCTTGATCGAGGGCCGTCACCAGTACGAACGGCTTGAAAGCCGAGCCAGGCTGTCGTTTTCCCTGCACGGCCAGGTTGAACTTGTCGCTCGCGAAATCGCGCCCGCCCACCATGGCGACGATCTCCCCGCTGGTGTGGTCGATGCACACAACCGAGACCTCAGGGTCTTCAGGGGCGGGAAGGAACGCTCGAGCCGCCTCCTCGGCATCAGCTTGCAAGTCCGGGCGCAAGGTGGTGTACACCCGCAGCCCCCCGGTGAAGACCGCTTCCGATCCGAGTTCGTCGATCAAGGACTGTTTCACGTACTCTACGAAGTACGGCGCCACCTGCGATGTCCGGGGCGCCGGCGCATAGACGACCTTCTCCTCGAGAGCGGCTTTGTACTCCGTAGGTGTCAAGAAGCCGAGCTCGAGCATTTTGGCAAGCACGACATCGCGCCGGGCCGCAGCCGCGTCGGGATGCTCGGCTGGTGAGTACCTGGACGGGGATCGGATAAGCCCTGCCAGTAGCGCGGACTCCGAGACGGAGAGCGCCGAGGCGGGCTTGCCGAAGTAGTGTCGTGCGGCGCTCTCGACACCATACGAGCCCTCCCCGAAGTAGACGAGGTTCAGGTAGGTTTCTAGCACCTGGTCCTTGTCCGCCTTGGTCTCGAGTTCGTAGGCCATCAGTGCCTCGCGGACCTTGCGAGAAAGGGTGCGCTCACCATCGGTGAACAGGATCTTCACCACCTGCTGCGTGATGGTGCTGCCGCCCTGCGCATAAGAACCCTCCTCCGTGTTGGCGCGCATGGCACGCAGGATCGCTTTGATATCCACACCTTGATGTTGGAAGAAGCGCTCGTCTTCGATGGCGACGACTGCGTCACGCAAGCTCTGCGGGACCTGGTCGATGGTGATCACCGTACGGTCTTGCTCTCCGTGCCACGCAGCCAGAAGCGAGCCGTCCGCCGCATACACGACAGATGTACGAGCGGGTTTGACCGCTCGAGGATCGACCCTGAGGTCCGGCAGTGTCCGCGACAGACCATAGAAGTAGACGCCGAGGCCGAGGAACCCAGCGCACAGGACCGCGAGGGCCACGGCGAGCACGATGAGTATGCGCTCCACGCGCGGGGAGTCCACGCTCTTCCCTCCGCCGTCCTTGCGCGCCACGCGAGCAAGGCGCCTCACGCGTCCAGTATGCTGTGTGCAGACCCGCATTCTCACAGGATCGGCATGCCCATGGTAGCACGCCCATCGCATGGCCCAGAGGCACGCTCGCCGCACCGTCTCGGACGGTCCTTTGCCGCCTGGTTCCGCACGTGGCAGCGGCTTTTAGGCCGAGCGGGACAGGCAGGAGTCATGTTCGCAGGAACGGTCGTGCGCTTGTTCCTGTCACATGTGTTGAGCTGACATCGCGGCCTAGATAGCCGCCAACTCATCGGGATGGACGGAAGGACGTGGTGGTCCCCATTCGGCCGCTACGACGCCCCCCACCACGAGCAGCGCACCGGCGAGTTGGATCGGCGTGAGACGGTCACCAAGAACCATCCACGCGAAAACGATGGTGAACAGAGGCTCGGCGGTCGAGACGATCGCCGCCTGCGCCGGTCCGAGATGACGGATGCCGTTCAAATAGAGGGTGACGGCAAGCAGGGTGGGCACGACGACGATAAGCGCAACGTATCCCCACAGGGTGGGCGTCCAGGCCGAGACCGACAAGGACCCACCGGTCACGAGGGTGAGCAGACCTATCACGATCGCACTCAGGCCGAAGGTGTATGTCTGCAGCACGAGGCGCGACCGCCCTGGAAGCCATCGGTACGACAGGAGGTTGAAGAGCGAGTAGCCCAATGCTGCTCCAAGGCCGAGCAGGATGCCGAGGGGTGAGGCTGCCGCAGACGTGGTGAGGACCCCTAGGACGAGGGCGCAGCCCACGAATGACAGCAGAAGGGCCACGATGCGCTGAGAAGTGAAACGCTCTTTGAAGAAGACGGCGCTGAGGACGGACACCATGGCGGGATACGTGTACAGCAGGACTGCAACGATCGCGGGACTGGCTTGCTTGAGTGCGAAGAAGAAGCAGATCGACGATGCGCCATACCCAGCGAGCGCGAGCGCGACGTACCGCCAGATGTCCTGAAGACCCGCAACGAGCACCCCGGGGTCTCGAAGCAGCTGGTATCCACCCATGAGCAAAGCGACGAGCGCGAACCGCCACGCAAGAAGCGGAAGTGGCTGCGCTCCTTGTCGATATGCGAGCTCGGTCAGGATACCCAGCGTGCTGAAGCATGCGGCCGAAACAACCACCGCGACAAGAGATGTCTTGCGATCCATGGTCACGCCGATCCCAGGAAGAAGATGATGCGCCACGGTCGCACGTCAGTCTTGTGGAAGTCAAGTGCTCCGGCGAGGTGATAGACTGCCTGCCACACGAGTGTAAGGAGCATCCCATGCCCATGACGACATATGACCGTCTACGCGCCTTCAAGTGGACGCTCGTCGCGGTGTGGATGGCGGTGATCTTCCGCCTGTCAGCGTTGCCCGGCTCAGCGGTGCCGGGCCGCTTCGGCTCGGTAGGGCACTTCGGCGGTTACGCGGTGCTTGGCGGGCTCGTCTTACTCGCGTTGGAGAAGCCGTCCTGGTGGTTACGAGCAGTCGCTCTCGCTTCGGCCTACGGAATCACCGATGAACTGCACCAGCTCTTCGTGCCAGGACGGATGTGCGATCCGGTGGACTGGGTCGTCGACACTACTGGCGCATTCGTGGGGGCGCTGGTCGTCACATTGCTCCTGCGAGCACGAGAACGCGGCGCCGGGCGTACCGAGCGTGGTAGAATCCGCCCGTAGCCACGCGATCGCTGACGGCCGCTCCCTTGGCCATCAGCGCAGTCACCGTCGTCGAGCGCACATATCTCGGGGAGGAAGGGGCCCATGATCCGCCGCATCGCGCTTGTCACGCCGCCCTATCACAGCGGAGTGGTAGAAACCGCGGGTTCATGGCCGAACGTCGCTTTCGTGTACATGGCGGGCGCTCTGCGGCAGGCGGGGTTCGAGCCGGTGATCTACGACGCGATGACCGCTGATCACGATCTTGAGCGCATCGCGACCGAGC
>JAJFTR010000046.1 GCA_021372825.1 Actinomycetes bacterium | reverse complement strand
ATCGCGGGTGTGCCACTTGCCACGCTGCGTGAGCAGGCACGTGGGGAAACACTCAGAGAAGCGGCAGGGTACTCGGCGGTTCTGGGTGTTCCTGTGCAAGATCCACCGTCAGCGCCTGGGTTGGTGGTCGTGACAGGTCATCAACCGGAGCTCTACCACCCCGGTGTGTGGGTCAAGTGCTTCCTTGCGCAGCGCTTCTCGGATGAAACTGGCGCCGCCGCTCTCGACATCGTGGTGGACTCTGACACCTTCGACAAGGTCGCTCTTGAGACACCGTGTCTCAAACGAGGTGTCGGGCGCTGCGAGTCCGTCCTCGCCCGAGGTGGAGCGGATGTGTCTTTCGCGTGTGCTCCGCCGCCATCCGTAGAAGAGGTGAGAGCCTTCCGCTCCGCGGGACTCGCAGGGCTCCAAACGCTGCCCGCTCCGGCTCTGGCACGGCACTTCTGTCTGTTCGTCGATGAACTCGAGGCGGCGATCGTGCGCGCGAACAACCTGGCGGACGCCATCACGATCGCTCGACGCCGCTATGAAGCCCCCGCAGGCACGCGATACCTGGAACTCCCTGTGACTCGCCAGGCTCGGACGCAGGCGTTCACCCGGCTGGTTGCACATATCGCGCTTGACGCGGAGCATTTCGCTGCGGTGCACAACGCTGAGCTCGCCACATACAGGCGCGAGACGGGAGCGCGCTCGTCCGCCCAGCCCTTCCCCGACCTTCGGGCGGAGCATGATGCAGTGGAGCTGCCGTTTTGGTGGGTCGCAGCCAGTGGCCGCAGACCGCTGTGGGTCCAGACATCCACGCCGGCACTTCTCGTCGATGGGGAAGTGGTGCTCGCGCTTGACCGGGACCCCGAACTCACGCACCGTGCGCTTCTCAGGGCCGGCCTGCCGATCGCACCGCGAGCGCTCACGCTCACGCTGTTCGAGCGCCTGTTCGTCGCCGACCTTTTCATCCACGGTGTCGGCGGCGGGCGTTATGACCAGGTGACTGATGCGGTGATCGCCTCGTATCTCGGCATAGAGCCGCCGCATTTCGCGGTGGCCTCGCTCACGCTCCTTCTCCCTTTGGGTGGGCACGAGGTCACTGACGACGAGATCGCCTCAGCTGAGCAGCGACTGAACCGTTTGAGGCACAATCCCGACCAGTTGCTGGGCGAGATCGAGTTTGATACGGCCGAGGACAGGCACCATGCTCTTGCGCTCGCCGATGAGAAGCGCCAGCTCGTGCAGGCGATTGCTCAAGAGGGAGCCGACAAGAAGATGATCGGGCGCCGGATTCGCGAGATCAATGAGGAGCTGGCGATGCTGATGTCCCCACTGGCGGAGCAGGCCGCTGCAGACGTGGAGCGTCTCCGGGCACAGCGCGAAACCGCGGAGGTCCTGAGAGATAGGTCGTACCCGTTCTGCCTGTGGGATCCTCGAGAGGTGGCAGACAAGGTGCGATGACGATTGTCGTGAGTGCAGGAATCCCTGCAAGTCATGGTCACGTTCTCTCGGTGTATCATGAGCCAAGTCCCGCCGTGCACGGGACTGACGACCGAGAAAGGACCTGAACATGGGCAAGCCTGTTGTGGACCCGAACCTGTGTACCGCCTGCGGGATCTGTGTTGATGAGTGCCCTACAAGTGCGCTCGACTTGGAAGACACGGCTGTATTGGCGCGGCCGGACGACTGCACCGAGTGTGGGACATGCGAGGAAGTGTGCCCGAACGAGGCGATCAAGCTCTCGTAGGTCTGTCACGGGTGACACCAAAGGCCGGACCTCGTGCCCGGCCTTTGGTGTGCTGAGGGCCCGGCCGTCGGATATCACACACGCAGCTTGTGTTCGCGACCTCTTAGCAGTCCGACGAACTCCTTGTGATGCCCGAGGTAGACGAGGACGCCCATGAGGACTGCGAAGGGCCAGTCCGGTGAGCTCAGCACCCACGACGCAAGGGGTAGCGCCGCCGCTGCTGCCACTTGCCCCGCGAGGCGATAACGGGTGAGAAGAATGACCAGGCATGCGGCGCCGACGACGGCGATGAGGTAGCGCCAATCGTAGGCGAGAAGAGCGCCCGCACCTGTCGCGAGCCCCTTTCCTGTGCGGGTGAAGACCCCGCGCATCATGGCGAGATACAAAGAGTAGCTGTGGCCGAGTACGGCTCCCGCAACAGCGGCCTGGATGGGGAGCAGCTCGAGGAACGGCAGTCCTCCGCTCGGCAGGCAGATGGGCGCACGGCTGAGAACCAGCCTGGTGACCGCAACCGGGATGAAACCTTTGGACATGTCGGCGATCACCGTCACCACGAACCATCCCCACGAGCCCGTGATGCGTCGCACGTTCATCGCACCGACGTTGCCGGACCCGGACCGGGTGATGTCCTTGCCGGTGGCGTGCTTGGCGATGATGTACGCCGAAGGGATCGATCCGGCAAGATAGGCAAGGACGCCCACAAGGACCGATGTGGCGATCACCGTGGCCATTTCAGGCCCGCTCCGGGACGACGCACTCAATCGCCGCGGGGAGGCTCGAGAGCTCATACCGCCTCTCAAGGAGCACCTCTCCGTCGATCTGCGCGGGCAAAGGTTCATCACACTCGATGACTACACGGGAGTGTCTCGACATGTGCACCACCTTCATCGAAGTGTGCTTTCCGGCGACCACGAAAGGCAGTCTCACGATCGCCTGCGGAAGGGACAAAGGGTCGATGAGGCATACGTCGAACAGCCCGTCATGTGGATCGGCATCGGGCGTGATGAAGAACCCGCCGCCGTACGTCGGCCCCTGTGTGCATGCGATCAACAGAGCTTCGCACGATGATGGCGCTTCTTCGTCGAAGGAGACCCGCACATCGAAGCTGTCGAGGTCCTTCATAAGGACATAGAACAGGGCGGTGAGATAGAGCCAAAGCCCGTCGCGCTCTTTGGTGACCTTGTACTCCACGGCTTTCGCGGTGACTTTCGCATCGAGGCCGGCGGCGAAGCTGTTGTTGAAGTAGATGCCGTTACAGACACCCACATCGAAGCGCTCACGCCTGTCGGCAGCAAGCTCGAGGGCGGCATCCGACAAGGACTTGGATATCCCAAGAGTACGGCGGGTATCGTTTCCCGACCCCGTCGGCAGCAGGCCGAGCGCAGGACGGCGGTCCTGAGGGATGCGCATGAGTCCATTGAGGACCTCATGCGCGGTACCGTCGCCTCCAGCCGCGACCACGACGGAGTACGCCTGTGCAGAGGCGGCGAGCTCGATCGCGTGTCCGGGACTCTCAGTGATGACCGTGTCGTGGTCCACCATCATCTCGAGCAGCTGTTCTATGACCGGTACCAGCGCCGCGGTCTCTCCGTGGCGTGCCGCAGGGTTCACGATGACGAGCATGCGTGCGGGTGGCATCGTCTCTCCTGGATGTGCTCGTGCGTGGCGTCGCGGTGCCTTCGAGGTTCAAGGATAACGTCCCCGCGGCGGCTTGGAAACGCCGCGCAGGGTGTGCTACTGTTGCCCGGCGACGTCTCCACCATCCCGCCCTCTTAGCTCAGGGGATAGAGCGTCTGCCTCCGGAGCAGAAGGCCGTAGGTTCGAATCCTACAGAGGGCGCCATCGCACAGTACACGAAGACCCCGCAAGTTGCGGGGCCTTCGTTGGTTCGTGAGCGTGGAAGGGTCTAGTGGCCCTCGGCACGCTCCTTTTGGTACTGCTCCACGAGCCGCTTCTGGATGTCAGGCGGCACCTGTTCGTACGCGTCGATCGAGATGGAGTATGAGCCTGTGCCCGATGTGATGGAGCGCAGATGGGGGGAGTAGTGCACGACCTCGGCGTAGGGGACCTGGGCCTTGATGACCTGCACGCCTGGCTCGGGAGAATCCATGCCGAGCACACGGCCGCGCATCGAGCTGATATCGCCCATGACCGCGCCCGCGTACTCGTCGGGCACCTCGATCGTGAGCGTGGCGATGGGTTCGAGGACGACAGGGTCAGCTTTCTCGGCGGCCGCCCGGAACCCGATGCGAGCAGCTGTCTTGAAGGCCATCTCGTTCGAGTCCACCGGGTGCATGGAGCCATCGTACACGGCGACCTTCACGTCCTGGACCGGATAACCGGCGATGGCGCCGGAGGCCATCGTGTCCTGGACGCCCTTGTCGATCGCGACGATGAAGGGTTTAGAGATCCTGCCCCCGACGATCTCATCAAGGAACTCGTAGCCTTTGCCGGGGTTGGGTTCGAGCCGCAACCAACAGTCGGCGAACTGGCCTGAACCGCCCGTTTGCTTCTTGTGACGGCCTTGCGCCTGTGCGGTCTTGCGAATGGTCTCCCTATAGGGGATGCGAAGATCTGCGAGCTCGGCTTCCACATGGAAGCGGTCACGAAGGCGCGACAGGACGACATCGACGGCCGTATCTCCCATGGCAGAGAGGACGGTCTGATGCGTTTCCTCGTCGCGGCGCAGTCTTAAAGAGGGGTCCTCGTCCACTATCGACTTCAGTGCCGTGCCGAGCTTGTCCTCGTCGGCCTTGGTCTTGGCGACGATCGCGACGGGATAGAGGGGCTCGGGCAGCGGCAGTGGGGAGAAGGCAATGTCGCCGCGTGCTGAGAGAGTATCGTTTGTCAGTGTGTCCGCGAGTTTGGTGAGAACGGCGATGTCGCCTGCACACGCGCCGTCGATGTCGACGGTCTCCTTGCCTGTCATCTTGAACACATGGGTGATGCGTTCCTTCTTGCTCGTGCGCGAGTTCACAAGCTCGCTGCCCGGGTTGAGCGTTCCCGAGACGACTTTCACGAAGTTGATCCGGCCGATGTACGGGTCCGAAAGCGTCTTGAACACGTGAGCCGCTATGTCACCTGAGACGCTGAAGGGGACTTCGCGACCATCGACGGTATGCATAGGGCCATGGGCCGTGGGATCCGGGAAGAACGAGACGATCTCGTCCATCAGGTCTTCCACGCCCTGGAGAGTGGCCGCCGCTCCCACGAACACTGGGATGAAGATGCCCTGTGCGATCGCTTCGCCGAGTAGTCTCTCAAGCTCCTCTTGGGTAAGCCTCTCGCCCTCGAGGTACTTCTCCATCAACTCGTCGTCGGCCTCGGCAACCAGCTCGCACAGTTTGTCTCGGGCGGTTTCCGCTGCGTCAGACATCTCCGCGGGGATGTCGACCACGTCTTCTTTGTCTCCCGAGTGCCGGTATGCCTTCATGCGGATGATGTCTACCACGCCACAAAACTCGTGCTCCGCGCCGATCGGAAGCTGTACCGCGCCGACCCGGTGCCCGAACGAGCGCTCCAGTGCGGCCATGACGCCGTCGAAGTCCGCATGCTCTTTGTCCATCCGGTTGATGAAGACCGCGCGAGCCACAGACATCCCCTCTGCGATCTTCCAGAGCTTTCGTGTCTGGACCTGCGGTCCCGACACCGCATCGACGACGAACAGCGCCATCTCCGCGGCTTCCATGCCGGCGATCGCGTCACCGATGAAGTCCGCGTATCCCGGGGTGTCGATGACGTTGATCTTGACGCCCTGATGCTCGACGGGAGCGAGCGCCAGGTTGATGGTCATCTTGCGCCTGACCTCCTCGGGATCGTTGTCCAGGTTGGAGTGACCCTCATCGACACTGCCCAGACGCTTCGTGGCGCCCGTCAAGAACAGCATCGCTTCAGCCAGGGATGTCTTCCCTGCGCCGCCGTGGCCGACCAAGACGACGTTGCGGACGTTCTCGGTGCTGGACGCTCCCATGAGCATCGCCTCCTTGACGACAAGACCGCGGAAACCCTTGTCACCGCCCACCGCTGAGATGGACGGCGGAGTGCACTGTCGCCGCTGGGCGCTCGCGCGCCTGCGCGCAAGATGAAACGATAGCATACGCGCGAGCCGGGATTGGTCGTGGGTCGAAAGGGCCCCGAGGGTTCTTCTGAAGGTCACGGTCCAACTGGTAGAATAGCGCGGTGGGTGTCCAAGGTCCTGATCCACGGACCACCATCTTCCACCGGACAGGGAGAACCGATGCACGTATCGCAGGTGCACGTCGCAGGTGACGAGATCGCAGAGATCACGACCGACAAAGGCGTCATCCGGATGGAGTTCTTCCCCGAGGTGGCGCCCAACCACGTGGCGAGCTTCATAGAGCTTGCCGAGCAGGGTTTTTATGACGGGACCACGTTTCATCGCGTAGAGCCGGGATTCGTCGTCCAGGGAGGCGATCCTTACTCCAAGACGGGTGGGGGCCCCGTGGGCACTGGCGGTCCGGGCTACCACCTGGCGGCGGAGTTCAACGATAGACCGCACAAGGAAGGGACGCTCGCGATGGCGCGCTCGCAGAATCCCGACTCGGCGGGTTCACAGTTCTACATCTGTCTCGCTCCGGCCCCGTTCCTCGATGGCAATTACACTGTCTTCGGGCAGGTGGTGGAGGGCATGGACGTCGTTCATGCGATCGCGGTGGGCGACGTGATGCGGAGCGTACGCATAAAGCGGCCCGAGTAGGCGGCGATAGCGGTGGATGAGACGCGGATGCAGGAGGCTGACGCTGCCTATGCGGCAGGCGATTGGCACACAGCGGCGACAGAGTACCTGAGCGCTGCTGCCTCAGGCGGTCCCGGCTCTGGTCTGGCGCTCATGAAGGCGGGCAACGCCTTGATGAAGTTGCGTCGTTATGACGACGCGGTCACCGTGTACTTGCGTGTGGCCGAAGACTCCACCTACCAGCAACGCGCCTCGCTCGACTTGAACCTGGGGGCTGCTTTGGCCGCCTCCGGTGATCACTCACAGGCGGCAGAAGCGTTCCGGCGCGTGCTCGCCGACCCGGCGTATGGTGCACGCTACAGAGCTCTTCAGGGTCTTGCAGGAGCGCTCGAAGCGCTCGGCCGCACCGACGAAGCCATCCAGGCCTATGGCGAAGCGGCACGCGACTCCGGCAACCCGGATCCAGGTAGAGCGTGGAACAGTCTGGGCGTGTGCCTCATGTCCCAGGGGAAGGTCGATGAGGCGGTGAGTGCGTTTCGAGCGGCGATCGCCTCCGAAGACTACACCGGAAAGGGAAAGGCCGCGGTCAACCTCGGTTTCGCCTATGCGGCCATGGGACGTCATACGGATGCCGTGGGAGCGTTCGAGGCGGCGGCGAACGAGTACGGGCACACGCTCAACGAGGCCGCACTTGCAGCATACGACGCATCGCGTCAGGCGGTGGAAAGTGCACGGCACGAGGTCGTCGAGGGATGGAGGACGGGGGAGTTGCCTCCCGTGTTCGCGCAGCAGACCGGAGTCGATGTCGACGAGATCGACGCCTTCTTCAGTCGCAGCGATGAGGAGATGCGGGAAGTGGACAAAGCCGCTCGCCGTGAGGAGCGTGCACACCACAGGAGCGAGCGCAGCGTGTTCGTGGTAGCGGGCACGTGGGTGGCGATCGTCGCGATCATCGTGGGGGCTTTGGGATTCGCGTGGGTGAGCGGCCTAGGATATCCCACTCAGTCCATGACGGTGCGAGGTCTTCTCGAAGCGCACACGGCAGGGAAGCCTGTCGAGCCGTACTGGGTCGCCGTTCCGACCGCCGACGTGGACAAGGAGATGAGCAATCTTCCCCCGAAGGTCGAGCGCTACGAACTCGGTGCGACCGAGCGGTCGGCGAAGACGTCCAGTGTGGAAGTCACGGTGATCCTTGAGCAGGGCGCTCCGCTCACCTACAAGATCTCTCTTGCCCGCGAGGGCGTGGGCTGGAAAGTGAACGGCATCACGAACGAGTGGCGCTCGACAGGCGGGTGAGTCACTCGCGGCGTCGCGCAGGGAACACGTTGCCGGCGGCGGACCGGTGCTGCTAACGTTACGACGCCCGTTCCCAGACATGAGGAGCCTTACGTGATCCAACAGACGTACATCATGATCAAGCCCGACGGAGTCGCGCGTGGCCTTGTCGGCCGTATCATCGACCGGATCGAGTCGGTCGGCCTCGCTATCGAACGCATGGAAATGGCGCGCGTCACACCGGAGGAAGCAGCCGCTAACTACGCTGAACACGAGGGAAAGCCCTTCTACCAGGGACTCATCGAGTACATCACCTCGGGTCCGGTGGTGAAGATGGTGGTCTCAGGGGAGGAGGCCGTTCTCGTCATGCGCAAACTCATGGGGGCGACCGACCCCAAGACAGCCGCGCCCGGGACCATCAGGGGCGACTTCGGCTTGTCTTTGGACGCGAACATCGTGCATGGCTCTGATTCTCCTGAGAGCGCGGCGCGCGAGATCGCGATCTTTTTCGGTCAGTAGAGGGGTGCCCGTCCTCCTCGGCGAACGAACCGGCCCGGAGTGCGCACAAGGTCGTGGGCGCCCACGACCCGTGTCGCTGATGCTCGCTGCATCGGCCGCTCACCGCTTGGATGCGACCGCTCACCGGAGATCGGGGCGTACTCGCAGGACTCCACCGGACGTTCTAGAATCTGTCGTGTTCATATACTGACACCCTGTGAGGTGAGGTGACCGCTTGAGCAAACCAGCTTTCAGGGGGGGCGTGCATCCGCCTGAGCACAAGCAGACAGCGGCTTCTCCGATCACGCGCGCTCCGGTTCCTGGGCGGCTCATCATCCCGATGAGTCAACACCTCGGAGCTCCCTGCGTGCCGGTCGTGACAGTGGGCGAGAAGGTGAAGCGCGGGCAGCTGCTCGGCAGCGTGGACGCTCCGGTTAGTGCGCCGGTCCACAGCCCCATCGATGGCGAGGTCACCGAGGTCGGTACCTGCCTGACTGCGGGCGGAGCGCGCGTAGCGTCCGTCACGGTAGCGCCATCAGCCGAGCAGGACTTCGAGACTTTCATACCGGTCGAACGAGGCGATGTCCGCGCAACCGTACGGGCTGCGGGCATCGTCGGCATGGGCGGCGCCACGTTCCCGGCGTCAGTGAAGCTCACGCCCCCCAAAGATCTGGAGATCTCCTCGGTCATCTTGAACGGTTGCGAGTGCGAGCCGTACCTCACGTGTGATCATCGGCTCATGCTCGAAGAGCCCGAGAGGGTCCTGAGAGGGGCGCACGTGATCGCCGAGACCGTCGGTGCGAAGCGCATCGTGGTCGGTGTCGAGTCGAACAAGCCCGATGCGATTGAGTCGCTGCGTGCGGTCTCCAGTGGAGACGTCGAAGTGATGTCGCTTGTCACCCGATATCCGCAGGGGGCGGAGAAGCAGCTTATCTGGGCGGTCCTCGGCAAGGAGGTTCCGCACGGTAAGCTCCCGGCGGCTGCGGGAGCGCTCGTGCACAACGTGGCGACTGCCGCTGCCATCGCGGATGCCGTGGACGCGGGCAAGCCGCTGATGGAGCGCGTCGTCACCGTGACGGGACGCGTCGCCCGGCCGGGGAACTACCGAGTGCTGGTTGGGACGCTGGTGAGCGACCTGATCGAATTCGTCGGCGGGTTCGTGGGGGAGGTCAGCCGCGTGATCGCCGGTGGACCGATGACAGGCCCGGCGCTCGCAAACCTGGATGTCCCTATCACCAAAGGCACCTCGGGGATAGTGGCGCTCGGCCCGGAGGAGTGTCCGCCCGTGATGAAGGGTGACCAACCGTGCATGCGCTGCGGCCGGTGCACCGAGGTGTGCCCGATGTTCCTCCAGCCGTTCCAGATCGGTACACTTGCAAACCAGCGGCTGTGGGATCGAGCCGCTCCCCTGCATCCTTTGGACTGCATCGAATGCGGGGCCTGTGCGTACATCTGTCCGACACGGCGCCCGCTTCTTCAGCTGATCAGGCTCGCCAAGGCGGCCGAGATGGCCAAGGGGGTGAAGCCGTGAGCGAGGACATCGAGAAGCCGCGACTCATTGTCGCCTCGTCTCCGCATATAGTCGCCCCCACCACGTGTCGCGAGATCATGCTCTGGGTTGTGGGCGCGCTCGCCCCGGCGGCGATCTGGTCGATGGTAGCGATGGGAGTTCCCGCGATCGTCACCTACGCAGCATGCATCGGCTCGGCGGTGATCACGGAGGCAGCGTGGAACGCGATTGCGAAGAAGCCGCAATCCCTCAGCGACTGCTCAGCGGTGGTGACCGGCCTTCTTCTCGCGATGTGCATGCCGCCGATGACTCCTTGGTGGATGTCCGCAATCGCCGGGTTCATCGCGATCGCGCTCGGCAAGATGATCTTCGGAGGTCTCGGCTGGAACCTGTTCAACCCGGCACTCGTGGGTCGCGCGTTCGTAGTCATGTCATGGGCGGGCGTGCTCTCGAAGTTGCCGAACAAGGGTTGGTTCGCGACGCTGGACGTCGCTGGTACCAAGGGTCTGGACGCGATCAGCGGCGCCACGCGCCTCGCGATCGCCTCGGCGGACCGTGCCGCAGCAGGTGGGTACGGCTACGATCTCGTGGCCCAGTACCGGCCGCTTCTCTTCAAGAACCTAGAGGGATCGCTGGGAGAGGTTTCGGCGGCGCTGGTGATACTCGGTGGCATCGTGCTCATCGTGAAGGGCATCATCGATTGGCGCATCCCCGCGGGCTACATCGGGGCCATGGGGTTGCTCTCATGGGCATTCGGATCCGATCCGGTCTTCCATGTGCTCGCGGGCGGCGTTTTGCTCGGTGCGTTCTTCATGGCCACCGACTACGTGTCGTCTCCCATGACCAAGAACGGCCGTCTTGTCTATGGGATCGGATGCGGGGTGTTCAATGCGGTCGGTCGCTTCTTCGGACCTATGCCCGAGACAACCACCTTCGCGATCCTGTTCATGAACGGACTCGCTCCTTTGATCGACAAGGCGTTCGTGCCACGGACCTTCGGGTGGGTGAAGCGCGATGAAGAGTAGCCCGCTCAGGTTGATC
>JAJFTR010000039.1 GCA_021372825.1 Actinomycetes bacterium | reverse complement strand
TCACCATCGACCGCTCCGCCCCTGTGATCACCTCCCTTTCCTCTTCGACCCATCCCTCGGAAGGCACGTGGTACGCGGACGGCGACCCTGCCTTCTCGTGGGTGGCGACCGACGCCTCGGGTGTCGCGGGGTACTCCTACGCTTTCGACCAGGACCCCTCGACGACGCCTCCTTCCACCGACATGGGCGCCGCCGCCTCTAAGTCCTACACCGGCGTCGCCGACGGCGTGTGGCACTTCCACGTGCGCGCGCTCGACACGGCGGGCAACTGGGGCCCTGCGGAGCACGTCGAGGTGTGGATCGACACCACGCCGCCTGAGACCAGCGTGGAGAGCACCCATGTCGTACCTGGCAGCGGCTCGATCACACTTGTTTCGAACGACGCGCACTCGCAACTCGCGCAGGTCCTCTGGGAAGTCGAGGGCGGGTCTTCAGGGTACGGGACGACCATCCCACTTGAGGGGGCTGGCACCTACACGGTGTGGTATCACGCCGTAGACAAGGCCGGCAACATCGAGGACAAGCAGTCGACCACACTCACCGTGCCGCCCACGGAACTTATCGTCAGGCCGATTGCGGGAGACGACCGCATCCAGACCGCCATCCTCGCCGCAGAGACCGCGTTTCCCAGCGGCGCCGACACGGTCGTGATCGCCACGGCTTTCAACTGGCCTGACGCCCTTGGCGGCGCTGCGCTCGCGGGCGCGCTGGACGCGCCGATCCTTCTCACGGCCCCCAGCGCCCTCTCATCCGAGGTATCGGCCGAACTCGCGGAACTAGGCGCCGAGAAGGCGGTGATCCTCGGCGGAACAGGGGCGGTGAGCGGAAACGTCGAAGCCGCGCTCAAGACGCAGCTGGGCAACGAGAACGTGACGCGCGTGTGGGGCGCCGACAGGTATGCAACGGCGCGGAAGGTGGCCGAGGCGACGGCGCACGAATTGGGCGCCGACTACGACGGGACCGCGTTCGTCGCCACGGGAGCGAACTTCCCCGACGCTTTGGGGGCTTCCCCGCTCGCTGCGGCCAAGGGTTGGCCCATCTACCTCGCCGATCCGCGGGGCGTGGACAGCGCCCTCACCAGCTCGATGCGTGGCATCGTGGTGAAGCGCGCCATCATGCTGGGCGGTCCGGGGGCGGTCAGCACGGCGATCGAGTCCGGCATCCGGAGCGGTGTCCCGTGCTCGACCGAGCGCCTGCAGGGCGTGAACCGCTACGCGACCGCGCTAGAGGTGGCCACATACGGCGTGACCGATGCCGGTCTTGGATGGGACAAGGTCGCCATCGCGACCGGCGAGGACTTCCCCGACGCCCTCGCGGGGGGCGTCTTGCAAGGCGCCAGCGGCTCGGTCATGCTGCTCACGCCGAGAACGTCGCTCTTCGGTGAGGCGGCTGCGACTCTGTCGGATCACAAGGCGGACATAAACGGGGTCCGCTTCCTCGGCGGGCTCGGTGCGATCAACCAGTCCGTGAGGGATGCGGTGCTTGCCGCACTTGCGCGGTAGAGAGGAGTCACGCCGCCGGTGTTGAATGTTGATCGAGGCAGCGCGGATGTGCCGCGCGGGTCGTATACTGATGCCGAGGGAGTAGCCAGCGAGGCGCCGGTGAGAGCCTGGCTGGTGTCGTCGAACCGGGATGGTGTGATGGACAGGGGCCGGGGGTTTCGCCAAAAGGTGACAGCAGCGCTTGTCGGCGTGCTGGCGTGCGTGGCGCTGTGCCCGTCGATGGCGGCGGCCGAGGTCGCCCCTCACGTGACGACTGATGAAACCAACGACTCGTGCGCCATGTGTCACCACACGCACACCGCCTCCGGCGATGCGGGCTGGGCCGCGACCGACAGCTGGGAGACGACAGCCAGTTCGCTTACCATGGCGACCTCCGCCGACTCGGGGGACACGTCGCTGTGTTACGTGTGCCACGGTGTGGAGGCGCTCGGCTCGGCAACACAGGTCCAGTGGGCGTTCCTGGAATCCTCGCGGCACTCTCTGGCGCCGAGTGACGCCCCGTATGGACCCGCGCGTATCGTCTGCAGCAGCTGCCACGACCCGCATGGCTCGGCCAGGGTGGCCACCGGCGTGCCGTATCCCTATCTCCTGCGCGCACGGACTTCCACAGGGACCGCGGTCTACCAGGCCGAGGAGTACTGCGCGACGTGTCATTTCGAGGACCGGGCACTCGACCGTTGGGACGGGCTCGCGATCTACAGGCAGACGGCGCACTTCCAGCAATTGCCTGATCCCGCCAACGGCACGAAGATCAGCTGCTCGGTGTGCCATGTCGCCCACGGCTCATCGATCGCCCCACTCATCACAAGCCAGATCACGTCGCCAGCGGTCACGACGACCGAGACGATCTCGGCCAACGACCGCACGCTGTGTTTCGCGTGTCACACGGAGGTGTATGGCACCTATCCGGGCGACAGCGGGTATGCCACGACCGTGCACGGCTCCTCGGACGTGACGGTCGCCATCACGGGTGAGTGGCCCGCTTCGGGGGCGTCGCGCAAGGTGGGCGAGTGCCAGGTATGTCACGCGCCGATGGGAAGCGCGGACGCATCGGGGAACCTCGTCCCCAAGCTCGCCGAGACGGAAGGCCGCGCCCTCTGCGACCAGTGCCACGACGGTGACGGGCCCGCGTCGGCCGATGTCTCCTCGACAGCGTATCCTTCCTCGGCAGCTGCCGACCTTGAGGTGCTTGCCGCGATCACCCCGACACCGACGACAGCCGCGCAAGGACGCATCGCGGTCTACGGCACCGAGCCGACCGCTTCCGCCCCGCGCGATATCGTCGGTCCGCGGGAGTATCGCGTGACCGGGACCATCGCCGACGCGTCGTGCGGCGACATCGACGGCGACATCGCGACCGAGACGGTCGTGGCGCTTGAGACCACCGCCGCTCTTGTGGTCTTCGAGCCGGATCGACTCAAAGGGCTCACCTCCGCCACGGGGCTGGGTGAACAGGCGATCGCGTCGAGCGCGGAGTTCGTGGCCGTCGCGGATGTCATCGACGACGTGGACTCGCGTGCGGAGGTCGTCGTCGTCGACGCCGACCTCGGTGATCTGCGTGTCTATCGCCGGAACAGCGGGTGGTCGGCGCTTGCGCTCGTCGACGGGCCCGTATCGGTCGGTTCGGACGTCACCGGGATCGCGACGGGTGACCTTGACGCCGACGGCTTCGCCGAGGTCGTGGTCACCGACGCGGCCGGGCCTGAGTTCGTCATCCTGTCCGATGACGGTGCGGGCGGTATCGGTGTCGACGCGACGGTGTCATCCGATGTCCTCTCGGGAGTCTGCGGTCCGAGCATCGGGGACGTGTGGCCGTCGCCCGGTGTGGAGATAGTGGTCGCGAACAGCGCCGAAGCTGTCGATACGGTCTCGATCTACGCGGCTGACGGCAGCTTCATCGACCATGTGACGGTCGACGCCGATCTTGCGGGTGGCGCTCGCGCCGTGGACACACTCGTGGCCGACGTGCTTCCCGATGCCGCAGGCGCTGAACTCGCCGTGGCCGTCGATGGCGCCGCGGGCACGAGCACCGTCGACGTCTTCACGCAGACCGAGGCGGGGCTTGCTGCGCTGCCGCCTCATGACACTGGCACCGGATACGGCACCGGATCGCTCGCCTCCGGCGACATCGATGGCGACGGTCGCCGCGAGCTTGTCGTGGGCAACGGCGGCTGGTGGAGCAGCGTCGCCACCGACGACCAGGCGCCGAGCATCATGGTCTTCAACCACACGGTGGCCGGCGATGACCTTGCGAATCCGCTGACGCTGTGGAGCGGCGGTGTCGAGCTTGCGGGCAGGGCGCCCGCGCTGGCCGTGGCCGACCTCGGGGGCGTGGGCTTCTCGCGTCATCCTGTCGGTGCGGTGAGCGGCGCGCATACCTCCACCGAGACGCCCGCGTTCACCCGGCACGTGGAGTGCGTCGACTGCCATGACGTACACGAGGCGACGACCGCCGCCGCGACGGCTCCGGCTGTCTTCGGGCAACTGAAAGGCGTGTTCGGCGCGAGCATCCAGAACAACGGCTTGAGCGCGGACATCAGCTACGGGGACGCTCAACCGGTGGCCCTCGAGTACCAGGTATGTTTCAAGTGCCACTCCGGCTACAGCGACCTTGAGGGTGGCCGCGACATCGCGAGTGAAGTGAACACCCGCAACGCCTCGGTCCACGCCGTGGAAGCCGCGGCATCGACCGTGATCAACGCATCCACCTTCGAGACGGGGTGGAGCCAAGACTCGGTCCTTTACTGCTCGGACTGCCACGGCAACGCGGACACCTCCGCTGGCGCGGTGCGCGGGCTGCATCGTTCCACGGAAGCGCCGCTGCTCGTTCGTCCGTATCTGGGCACGCGGCCGCAAGAAGCGCAGCTGCTCTGCTACGCGTGCCACAAGAGCAGCGTGTATCTCACGGGCGCGGACGACACCGGCGACGACAGCCTCTTCTTCGACGGCGACCTCGCTCAGCCCGCGCTCCATAGCCTGCATGTGAACGACCACGGCTTCGGCTGCTCCACGTGCCACGTGAGCCACGGCTCGCCCACCCAGGCGAGACTCATGCGTGCCGATACCGGATGCACGCTGGATGCGGGCGGGGGCAGCTGTGTGAACGGCTGTCACCCGGCCCCCGGTAAGACCTATACGCGGTGATCGCAGCGGACAGCTCGGCGGTGGTCCTTTCGTGCGATAATGTAAACCTCTATCGCGCATAGGTTTACTGACCGAGAGGATCTCTCACCCTCATGCCTGCTCGCCGGGTCGCCGTTGCAGCTCTCATGGCCGCGCTGATCGCGGCGTCGGCGTGGGTGAGCGTGCCCGCCGGCGATGTGCCGGTGACCCTTCAGACGCTGGTGATCGTGCTCGCCGCGTGTGTGCTCCGCCCTGGTGAGGCCCTCTCGGCTGTCGGCGTGTACGTGCTTGCGGGAGCCGTCGGGCTTCCGGTCTTCGCGGGGGGCAAGGCCGGGCTCGTCGTCCTGGCCGGGCCCACCGGCGGGTTCCTTATAGGGTTCATCGTCGGCGCAGCCGTCGGGGCGTGGGTGCGGGAGCAGACGGAGAGGTCGACGAGCGGGAGTGCGGCCGATGCGCTTGCCGCCTTGAGCGTGCTTGCGATCGTGTACCTCTGTGGTTGGGCGCACATCGCGTTCGTGCTCGGGGCGGGACCTGTCGCGGCCTTCGCGGGAGCTGTGCTACCGTTTCTCGTGCCTGATGCGATCAAAGCCGCCGGAGCCGTCTGGCTTGCCGCGGCGCTTCGACGCAGTGGCGCCGTCGCGCGTGCCGAGAAGTGAGATGTTCGGCGCAGCGTCTTTTGCATGTCAGAGGCGGGACATAGGATGATTGCAGCGCACCAGCGATCGTCCGGAGGGGTGATGACCGTACCTGTTCGTTTCATACACGCCGCAGACCTTCATCTGGACGCGCCGTTCGGCGCGATCGACGCGCAGGATCGCCGAGTGCGTGACGCGCTGGCGGCATCCACCTACGAGGCTCTCGACGCCATCGTCGCGACGTGCATCGACAACCAGGTGGATTTCCTTGTGCTTTCCGGTGACGTGTTCAATGCGCGAGAGCGTGGCGTGCGTTCGCAGTTCGCTTTCGCCCGCGCTGCCGCGACGCTTGAGCGGGCCGGTATCCCCATCTACATGGTCCACGGCAACCACGACCCGGCCACCGGCACCGGAGGAGTGGTGAGGATCCCGGACAACGTGCATGTGTTCCCCCACGACCGGGTGGAGCGCGTGGTCTTCGAACGCGACGGTGAGGCTGTGTGCGCCCTCTACGGGCGAAGTTTCCGCGTGGCCGCGGAGACGGCCGACCTGGCTTCGGAGTTCCGCCGCGATCCTGCCGACACGATCGCCATCGGCGTGCTGCACACCAACGTCGGCGCACGTCCGGACTACGACGACTATGCGCCCAGCTCCCCGCAAGACCTTATCTCGGCTCGCATGGATTACTGGGCTCTCGGCCACATCCACAAGCCTGAGGTCGTTCTCACTCGGCCATTGGCGGTCTATGCGGGGTGCCCGCAGGGGCTCGATCCCACACAGACCGGTCTTCGCGGCTGCTACCTCGTCACGCTCGGCGACGGGCCTACGACAGCCGAGTTCATCCCCACCGCAAGCGTCATATGGGAGAGCGCCACGGTGGAGTGCGGTGAGCTGGGGACGCTCGAGGGGGTACGCGCCGCCGTCCGGAGCGTCTGCGACGCCGCACGGACCGCCGCGGACGGCAGGCCCGTGGTCCTGCGGGTCGAACTCATCGGCAGGAGCGAGGCCCATCACGACCTCGCTCTTCCTGCGGCGCTCAAGGCGCTCACTGACGAGGTCCGCCGAGAGGCGATGGATGCGGAGCAGTGGGTGTGGGTCGACCGCGTGCGAGACCACACGCGCCCGGCGATCGACCTGGATGCCCTTCGGCATGCCGAGGACTTCAGTGGCGATATCGTGCGTCTTGCCGATGAGCTTCTGGCCGACCCCGAGGCGGCGAGCGAGCTCGTCGCCGCAGAGCTTCGCGCGCTTCTCGACCGAGTGGGGAACCTTGTCACACCACCCGACCCGGCGGACGTCGTCGCTCGGGCGCGTGACCTCGCGCTCGACCGCCTTCTCGCGGAGGACGACCGATGAAGCTGCGGCGCATCGAGGCGGTGAGGTTCGGATCTCTCGTCGACCGGACTCTCGGCGAGCTGGGGGACGGCCTTACCATCGTGCACGGTCCCAACGAGGCGGGCAAGACGAGCTTCCTCACGCTCGTGCGCGCGGTGCTCTACGGATTCCCCACCGCGAGCAAAGAGGATGCGTACCTGTCCGCTGCGGGCAAACGTGAGGGTCGCCTGGTGTTCTCGGACGACAGCGGCAGCTGGGTCCTCGAGCGCACCGAGGGCCCTCATGGCGGGCCCTGCAGTGTCCGGACCCTTGAGGGAAGCGACCGCCCGCGCTTGCGAGACGAGGTCACCGCGGGGGTCAGCGAAGACGCCTTTCGAGTGGTGCTCGGCTTCGGACTCGATGACATGGCGCGCATCGAGATGCTGCGCGACTCCGGTGTGGACATCATCGAGCCGTTGTATGCGGCAAGTGTGGGCATGCGCGTGAGCCCGCAGGCGGTACGCGAGTCGCTCGCCGCTCATGCCGAGACGATCTTCGCACCGCGAGGGCGCTCGAAACGCGTGCAGGAGCTGCACAAGGCTCTCGAAAGCGTGCGCGCCGAACTGCACAAGCTGCGGGCGGCGGGAGCCCACTTCGCCTCGGAGCGGCAAAGACTCGAGGACCTCGAGGTCGAGCGTGAGAAAGCACGCGCGCTGCGCGACCAGCGCCGCACTCACCACGCAGCACTCGTCGCGGCGTTGCAGGAGTATGACGCGCTTCTGGCACAGGTCAATAGCCAAGAAGCCGCGCTCCTGGACATGCGGCGGGAGCGCGCATCGACCGTGGCCGCGCGCGAGAACACGCCGGTGGACGCGCGCGCTCTTTCGGTCGCCCATGAGGTGGACGCGCTCGTGGGGGAGGCGTCGGCTTTCGTGCAGAACCTCGAGCGCATGCGCGAGATGCGCGCGGCGGTAGCGCAGACCGAGCGACGGTTCGCGGAGGCCTGCGAGGCGCTCGGGTGGAGCGCCGATCATGTGCTGGCGGTCGACATGGGGCCAGCGATCGCTGCCTTCGTCGACGAGGCACGCACCGAACTCGCGGGGCTTGAGGCGGACAGGGCGTCACGCGAAAGAGAGGCGGAACGCGCGAGCGCCGAAGCAGCGCGGCTCTCCGCGGTGGCTACCAAGGCGCTCGAAACGGTCGGGCTGGGGCCGGATGCTGACGAGACCGATCTGGACTTTCTGACCGCGGAGCTCGACTCGGCGCAGGAGCAGCGCGTGCTTCACGGCGAGTACGTGCGCCGGTCGAGCGGGCCCGCGTGGGTGCTGCTCGCCGCGGGACTGCTCACCGCCGTTGCCGGTGTGACGCTTCGCGAGTACATCTCGGCTGTGGTCGGAGCTGCTCTTGTGATGGCGGGCGCGGTCTTCTTGCTGCGCTCACGCGGTGTGTCGACCCGCACGGTCACCGGCGCGCCTGACAGCGACACGTACCGGGCGCGGCGAGCACTGGATGCTGCGCGCGTGGCGCTGGAAAACGCACGTCAGGCCGAGGCCGTGGCGGCGCGCGCCACTGAAGAAGCCCGTCTGGCCGCAGACACGGTCGCGACTCGCAGCGCGATCTTCGCTCGCCGTCTCGAAGCGAGCGGACTGCCTGGCGACATGACTCCCCTGGAGGCGTCGCGCGTGCTCGCGGCAGTGAGCGAGGCACGAAGCATCAGCGGAGAGGCCGCACGCAAGCGCGACGAGGTCGAGCTGCTCGCCGAGAGGCTCGCCGCGTTCGTGGCACGCACGCAGGATGTGGCCGGCCGCCTGTGGGGGCGCACGACGGAGCTCACGCTCGACGAAGTGACCGCCGAGGTCGGACGCATGAAGGAAGCGGTCGCTGCGGCGCGCTCCGCTCACGCCGAGCGCGACAAGCTCGACGCGCGGATCGCGGAGCTCGACGCCCGCATCGGAGTCGCCGAGACCGAGGCCAAGGCTGCCGCGTCCAAGGGCCGCGAGCTGCTGGCGCGCTTCGATCTTGCCTTCGGCGGGTCCCGTGCGGAACTCGATGTCCTCGAGCAGCAAGCTGAGACAGACCTGGAGGCCGCCGAGGAGCAGTTCGAGAGGCTCACCTACGAGGCGTCGGCGCTTAAGGGCGCGCTTGGCACTCTCGCCGACGAGGACCGCGCCGCCCAACTGAGGCTCGACGAGGCGGGGCTTCTCGAGCAGATCAGCGAGGCCGTGGAGGAGTACGCGACGCATGCGGTCGCGGCTCGGCTCCTCGCTCTCGCCCAAGAGCGTTACGAGCGCGAACGGCAACCGGACGTCGTCCGCCGTGCCGAGCAGATCTTCCGCCGCATCACAGCTGATCGGTACGTCGCGCTCGCGATCCCTCTGGGGGAGGGGCGTATCGAGGTGTTCGATGCGCGCTCGGCGGCAAAACCATCCGCGCGTCTTTCGAAGGGCACTGCCGAGGCGCTCTACCTTGCTCTTCGGCTCGGGCTTGTCTGGCATCTTGGCGATGTCGGCACGGGGCTGCCGATGCTCATCGACGACGTGCTCGCCAACTTCGACCCCGAGCGGCTGGAAGGGGCGGCCCGTGCTATCGTCGATCTATCCGGTCAGCGGCAGGTCGTCTTCTTCACCTGTCACGACGAGACCGCGGAGCTTTTCGGCACGCTTGCTCCGGACGCGGTGAGGATCGACCTCGAACGCTGCTAGGGCTGTATCAGTCTCCGATGATCGGAAGGCGGATCGTGAAGACGCTGCCGCCTTCCGGGCGGTTCGCTGCGCTGATCGAACCCGCGTGCGCGCGCATGATGGCGGCCACGATCGCAAGCCCCAGTCCCGAGCCGCCGGTCGAACGGTCGCGGCTTATCTGCGCACGATAGAAGCGCTCGAAGAGGTGCGGCAGGGCTTCTTCGGGGATTCCAGGGCCCTCGTCGAGGACCTCGATCACGGCCTCGCTCTCGTGTTTCCGTAGACGGATGGTGACCGTCCCGCCTGCGGAGGACATCCTCGACGCGTTGTCCAGGAGGTTGGCGACCACCTGTTGCAGGCGGTCGACGTCCCCTAGCACGGTAGGTGCGTCGCCCTCGACGCGTACCGTCACTCCGCGACTGTCCGTAAGGGGGGTCAGAGCTTCCACCGCGCGGTCCACCACTTCACGAGGACGGATGCGCCTGAGTGGCAGCTCGCCTGTGGCGCCCTCGATGCGCTGCAGCGTGAGCAGGTCGTTGGCGAGGCGCGCGAGGCGGTCGGCTTCTCGCACGATCGTCGTGAGGAACTGCCGCGCGTCCTCTTCAGGGACGTCACCCTCCAGGAGCGTCTCGGCGGCCCCGCGTATCGCCGTGAGCGGCGTGCGTAGCTCGTGGCTCACGTCCGAGACGAATCTGCTCTCGCGGCGCTCCTCCTCTTTGAGCTCGGTCATCGCCTCGTGGACCTCTTCGCTCATCGCGTTGAACGCCTCTGCCACAGCCCGCGTCTCGCGTGACCCGCTCGGCTCGATGCGCACGAGATGGTCACCGCTCGCGAAAGCCTCGGCTCCGGCGGCGAGTTCCTTCAAAGGACGCGACAGCCACCGGGAGAGAAGCTCGGTCAACGCAAGGGTGAGCGCCACGAAGAGCACGATGACCAGGAGAAGCCGCGTGCGGTAGTCGGTGAGCAGGGTGAGGATGGAAAAGGTGGTCGCAGAGGCGTAGGACACGCCCGCCACCTTGTCGTGCGCCATGATCGGGATGGCGACATACAAGGCGACACGGCCCTGGTCGGTCATGCGCGTGGCCGCTCCGTACTGGCCTGCGAGAGCCTGCTGCACCTCGGTGCGATCACGATACTCGTCGCCGATGTCGCCGGTCGAGTCGACGATCGCGACCCCGTGCTCGTCGAGGACGCGCATGCGTGACTCGATATAGGGCGCCGCGTCCTCAAGGCTCTTCTGGAGGCGTTCTCTGTCCGCCGCCGAGAAGCCTTCACCCGCGTCAAGGTACGCGACGGAGGCCATCGACGCGACAAGGCGCGCCTGGGTCTCGAGCCGCTCCTCGAGCTTACGGAGCGCGAACTGCTCGAGTTCGTGAAGGAAGTATGCCGACAAGCCTGCGGCGGACGCGACTGCGACGATAAGGAAGGCGACGAGAAGCCGTGTCCTTATCGACGGCGTGCGCATCGGTGTCACGCCGAGACTCTGTAACCGTAGCCCCGCACGGTCTCGACAAGGCCGGGATCCGCGCCCGCGGCGCCGAGCTTGTCACGCAGCCGCTTGACGTGCGTGTCCACTGTCTTGGTCTCGGTGAGGTACTGCCAGCCCCACGCTTCGCGAAGCAGCTGATCTCGTGAGAGCACCTTGCCGGCGTGGCGCATGAGGCATGCCAGCAACTCGAACTCCCGCGGCGTGAGATCGATGAGCGTCCCTTCGTATCTCGCTTCGTGAGCGGCCTCGTCGAGAACGACCCCTCCTACCTGTATCGGTGGCTCCTCGTCACCGGCGCCCCTGCCTGTGGTTCCCGAAGCGCGTCGCAGCAACGCCTTCACGCGCGCCTGCAACTCCCGGATGCCGAACGGCTTGGCAAGGTAGTCGTCGGCGCCGAGCTCGAGCCCCACGACCTTGTCGAGCTCAGTGTCCCTTGCCGAGAGGAACAGCACTGGCACGCTCGTCGAGGCGCGCAGTTTGCGGCACACCTCGTAGCCGTCCATCCCCGGCAACATGATGTCGAGGATCACCAGATCGAACGGCTCCGCATCAGCCGCACGGAGCGCGGCGTCGCCGTCTTTGACGCACGTGACCTCGTACCCTTCCTTCTTGAGGTTGTAGGATACGAACTGCAAGATGGAGTCCTCATCGTCGACGACGAGGATCCGTGCGGGTGCAAGTGTCATGGGGTCCCCTCCCGGCTTGACTCGGATGCTCGGCCGTTGCCGATGATAGCACCACGTCACTTACGGCCCGTGCTGCGTGTTGACCGCTCGTCACCCGCTCGGTGCACGATCGACACCGTCGGCCAGGGCCCGACGTCCGGACGAAAGGCATGAGGATGATTCTGGGCATCGATGTCGGGAACACGCAGACCGTACTCGGGCTTTTCTCCGACGACGCTCTTGACGGTCACTGGCGGGTCTCGACGGACGCCACCCTCACCGCGGACGAGCTGCGCGTGAAGCTGGGCGCCCTTCTCGCTCTTGAGGGGGTCGACTGGACCGATCTTGAGCGTGTGGTGCTCTCCTCGGTCGTCCCCGCCTTGACCGACCGTTACGAGGAGATGATCGAGCGTGCGACCGGCCGTCCGCCGATGGTCGTGGGTCCCGGCATCAAGACCGGCATGCCTATCCGTTACGACAACCCCCATGAGGTGGGAGCAGACCGGATCGTCAATGGGGTAGCCGCCTACGCCGCCTACGGAGGGCCGGTCATCGTCGTCGACTTCGGCACTGCGACTACCCTGGACGTGATCGATGCCACTGGCGCGTACTTGGGGGGCGCTATCGCTCCCGGAGTGGAGACGAGCGCCGAGGCGTTGTTCGCGCGCGCTGCCAGGCTCGCGAAGGTGGACCTGGAGCCGCCGGCCACGGTCATCGGCACGAACACCCGCCAGTCTCTACAGGCGGGGCTGCTTCTCGGAAGTGCGTCGATGGTCGACGGCCTTGTCCGCCGGATATGGGGCGAACTCGGCGGGGAGTGCCGGGTCGTGGCGACAGGCGGTCTCGCGGCGCGTATGGCGCCGCTGTGCGAGACGGTCTCCGATCTGGACAGCGACCTCACGCTCCGGGGGCTTCTCCTCGTCTACAAGCGCAATGCGTAGGCGCGCGATTCCGCGTCTTGTTGGCGCCTTGCATGCTTGATATGCACTGGCGACGTTTGTTGTCGCCGAGCGCTGATGGTACTATCCGGATGTTCAGGCAAGCAGGCACACGATGCGGCGCGGCCTTTGGCCGGATCCTTTCGGCTACCGTGTGTCCGTCTCTGTCAAAGGTCGTGCCCGCGGGCGGGCATGTGTGTGAATGAAGGAGTGGGTGCTGGTGAACAAGCGTGCCAGGCAGCGCCTGATCGGCGTCACTGTGCTCGTCCTGGTCGTCGTAGGCGCGATCATTTTCGGTGCGAGCCAAGGTGTCGGAGCCGGAGCGTACAAGAAGTCGGTAGCCGAGGTGCTCCAGGACGACTCACTCATCGGCAAGCAAGTACAAGTGCAGGGGCCTGTGGTCCCCGGCTCATGGACACCGGGTTCGGACCCGCTGACCTTCTCTATCCGGCAGATGGACGATGACAACGGCCCTACGCTCGGGGTGGTGTGGGACGGTCCGGTTCCGAGCGCTTTCGGTGATGGGACGATAGCGATCGTCACGGGCATCGTGGGTGAGGACAAGGTCGTGACGGCCAAGACACTCATCACTCAGTGTCCGAGCAAGTATGCGTCCGCGACCGACGCCCTCACCGTCGACGCTCTGCTCAAGAGTGATCTTATGGGCAAACCGGTCGCGATCACTGGATATGTCGTGAACGGCAGCATCCAGCCGGCCGGAACCGATCCGCGCTTTGTGGTCGGGACGATGTCTTCGGGCGGCACAACGATCGATGTGACCTGGGACGGGGCGCTTCCTCAGGGCTTCGAGGAAGGCGTGAAGGTCGTCATCAAAGGCTCGCTCACTTCGAGCGGCACATACCAGGCCACAGACGTGGCACTCGAAGAGAGCCAGGCCAAGTAGCGCTTCAGCAGTCATATCCGCTGGTCTCCGCGCATGGCGCGGCTGAGGATCGATCGGAGAAGGCATGGGTCTGAACGATGTGGGCAACCTGCTGTTGGCGTTCGCAAGCATCTGCGCACTCGGGGGTCTGGCGAGCGCGGCGTTCGCGGGAGCATCGGCCTCCGGCGTAGGGACTCGCAAGCTTGGTCATTACCTCACCTTCGGCGTGCTTGGCTTCACCTCACTTGCCGTATTGATGCTTGCAGCGGCGTTTCTTGGTGAGAACTTCACGCTGGAGTACGTCGCGTACAACCACCCGACGATCGTCGGGCCATGGGCGTGGCTGTACAAGATCTCGGGTGTGTGGGCCGGGCGCGAGGGTTCGCTTCTGTTCTGGGAGTGGCTCCTCTCGATCTTCGCGGCGTTCGTCGCCTACAAGGGGCTCAGGAAGGACGACAAGCTCTCCTCGGCAGCCGTCGGCGTCCTGGACTTCATCCAGCTGTTCTTCTTGGCGGCGCTCTTCATCCCGCTCAACAACCCTTTCAAGCTGTTGCCACCCGAGTATCTGGATCCGGCGACGGGCAAGCTTCTGATCGAAGCGGCGATGAACCCGCTCTTGCAGACCTGGGCGATGGTCGCGCATCCGCCGACACTCTTCATCGGGTATGCCGGACTCGCTGTGCCGTTCGCGTTCGCGCTTGCCGCTCTGTTCACCGGCGATACATCCAAGAAGTGGGTCGAGGAGTCCAACCGAGTCACGGTCTTCTCGTGGCTCCTTCTGGGCGTGGGCATCGGCCTTGGCTCGATCTGGGCCTATATCGAGCTCGCCTTCGGCGGGTACTGGGCCTGGGACCCGGTCGAGAACGCGTCTTTGCTGCCCTGGCTCACCGGCGTAGGGCTCCTGCACTCGATGACGGTGTATCGCAAGCGGGGCGGGTTCAAGGCATGGACGATGTTCATGGCCGCCTTGACGTTCGTCCTCGTGCTTCTCGGCACCTTCATCACGCGATCGGGCATCGTGCAGTCGGTGCACGCGTTCCAGCAGGATCCGCTGTCGTTCTGGCTCTTCCTCGGCATGATGGTCGGTTCGCTTGCGGTGACCATCGTCGGCATCGTCATACGGAGAGGGTCGCTTGCGGGCAACGATTCGTTCGAGCGCATCTTCTCCAAAGAAGGTTCGTACTACTTCAACAATGTGATCATGCTGGTCGCGGCTGTCTTCGTGGCGTATCTCACCCTGGCGCAGTCCTTGCCGAAGTGGCTTCCCGGCGGGGGAATGACCTTTGGGGCGGCGACCTACGACAGCCTTGCGCGGCCGCTGGGGATCTTCTACATCCTGGTGATGGCTGTGTGCCCGATCCTGTCGTGGGGCGGGCAAGGGTTCGACGCCTTCTGGTCGCGCGCCAAGTGGCCCGTAGCCGGGGGAGCGGTGCTCGGAGCGGGCTTCATCGCCATCTTCATCACCAGCATGCTTCCTTACTACACTCCTAAGGCCGGCACGAACGCAACGGCGCATCATGCCATGGCTGTGATCGGTCTTCTTGTGGCTGCGCTCGCCATCGCGCTGCCGATCTACCTGTTCATCGATGGCGCGCGGAAGCGCGCGGCCGCTCGCGGAGAGAGCTTCGGTAAGGCGCTGGGGCAGATCCTCACCAAGGCGCGCACACAGTCTGGTGGCTACATCACCCACCTTGGCATGGGCATCATCTTGGTGGGTTTGATCGGCTCGACGATGTACGTGCAGTCTTTCGAGATGTCGGTGCCCGTCGATGCGGGGTCCAAGCTCTCCGCCGGGGCTTACGAGTTCACCGTGCAAGAACTCAAGGAAGAGACCGCACCCAATGGTGACGGCGTCTACACACTCGTGATGGACGTGACCAAGAACGGCAAGGACATCGGAACCGTCGGGCCACGCCTGGTCTTCCCCGTGCAGCTCAAGAGCAAGAACCAGTCGACGCAGAAGGTGGCCCTGATCCAGGAGCCGCTCAAAGACGTGTTCGTCTCGTTTGCCGGTCTGGATCAGAACAACCAGGCCTCGGTGACGATCAAGTTCTTCCCGATGCAGTGGTGGGTGTGGGTAGGCTTCATCGTGATCACTCTTGGTGGCGGCTTGGCGATGTGGCCCAAGCGCCAGCTCCAGCCACAGGCGGCGTGAGGCACTCGATGGGGGACATGCCCGACACCGGAGCGGCTGTCGAGGTCCGGGGTCTTTCCCGGGCTTTCGGCTTGCGCAAGGCCCTGGATGATGTCTCCTTCTCGCTGCCGGCCGGAGCCTTCTTGTCCATCTTCGGGCCCAACGGGGCGGGCAAGACCACGCTTGTGAAGGTGCTCACGACCCTTCTCAACCCGACGGGCGGGTCGGCGAAGGTGTTCGGCCTGGATGTCGTCGAGGACTCCGACGAGCTTCGGCGCCACATCGGGCTCATCAGCCATAACCCGCTGCTCTACCCTGATCTCACTGCTGAGGAGAACCTCTTGTTCTTCTCGGAGATGTATGGCATCTCCGAGCCGGAGAGGCGGGTGCGCGAGCTGCTTGTCGACGTCGAACTCGATCACCGGCGCTTGGACGTGGTGCGGACCTTCTCGCGCGGCATGCTCCAACGGCTTTCGATCGCGCGAGCCCTCCTCCATAAGCCCGAGGTGCTCTTCCTCGACGAGCCGTACTCCGGGCTCGATCCTCACGCGATGGACATCCTCGACAACCTCATCGGTTCTATCAGGGGTGACCACACCTTCGTGATGATCAGTCACGATCTGGACAAGGGCCTTGAGCTGTGCAGCCACGCGCTCATCCTCGCAAGCGGCCGTGTCGTCATGTTCGAGCCGAGAAGCGCGATCGACGAAGCGGCCTTCCGCGAGACCTACCGTGCCACCGTGGGGACGGGGGTGTCGTAGATGCCAGGTCTGTCCATGCGGCAGTTCCGCGCGATCTTGAAGAAAGACATCGTGATGGAACTGCGTACCAAAGAGATGATCACGTCGATGGGCCTGTACGCGATCCTCACGATGGTGGTCTACCAGGTGGCTCTCGCTGAGGCTGGCGAGAACTTCGATGTCCGTCTCGTGATGCCGGGGCTCATCTGGGTCGCCTTCATCTTCATGTCGATGCTGGGGCTTAACAGGTCGTTCGTCCACGAGAAGGACCAGGGCTGCCTGGACGCGCTGCTGCTCGCGCCGATAGACCGGCCGGTGATCTTCCTCTCGAAGTCCGTCGGCAACCTGCTGTTCTTGCTCGTGGTAGAAGCGCTCTCTCTGCCGGTGTTCGCGTTCCTGTTCCTGCAAGGCAAAGAGGGCATCGGAAACCCCATTTGGATGATCGCGCTCGTGCTGTTCGGCGCCTCTATCGGCATTGCAGGGGTAGGCACGCTTCTTGCGACCATCTCGGTCAATACCAGTGGCAAGGACATCATGCTTGCGGTGCTTTTCGTGCCACTGGAGTACCCGCTTCTGCGTGCTGCGGTGGGTGCTACGTTCGCGGCGGTCATCGGCGGTCCTGGGACGATGACGGCGTTCTGGGGATGGATGGCCTGGATCGCCGCGTTCGATGTCATAATGGTCGCGGTGGCGTACGGGCTCTACGAGTTCGTCATCGGGGCCTGAGGACAGAGGAGGTCTTGGTGTGAAGAAGCGCTCCATGCTGGCGGAGATCATGCTCGTACTGGGTGGGATCATCACCACGGTCGCCTTGTTGATGGCGTTCTTCTGGGCGCCGGCGAGCCTCTACCCAGACGGACGGGTGGATTTCGCGCAGAAGATCTTCTACTTCCACGTGCCGGTTGCGGAGGCCTCCTTCCTTGTCTTCGTCTTCACGGCGTACTACGGTATCCGCTTCCTTATGACCAAGCGGCGCGAGTATGACACGAAGGCGAAGATCGCCACCGAAGTGACGCTCTTCTTCGTCCTGCTCACCATGGCGACCGGCATCCTGTGGACCCGTGTGGAGTGGAACGTGTGGTGGCAGTGGGAGCCGCGGCTCACCACCTACTTCATCATGACCTTGCTGGTGATCGGCTACTTCGTGTTGCGCAACTCGGTGGAGGACGAGGAGAAGCGCGCTACGTACGCAGCCGCCTTTGGTATCCTTGCGTTCATCGATGCGCCGATCTCTTTTCTCATCACGCGATTCGTGCAGAGCACACACCCCGTGGTGTTCAAGAGCGGTGGCCTTGAAACGCCGATGCTCGTGACGTTCATCATCGCGCAGGTGGGCATGATCATGCTCGGCTATGCTTTCTATCAGCTCAGGTTGCAGCAGGAACAGCTTCGCGAGAGGCTCGACGCACTCAAGATCTCGGTTGGAGGCTAAGACATGGGTGACATCTACTCGCAGGTCCTTCCCCAGGCGCCGTACGTGATCGCCGCGTATGCGCTCATCTGGGTCTCGCTGCTGGGATTCGTGGGCGTCGTCTTCAGCCGGCTACGTCGCCTTGAGAAGGAACTCGACGTGCTCGAGGAGTCGCTCAAGCGTCGCGAGCAGGCGTAAGGAGCCCGAGCGATGCTCACTGCGGCGATAGTGGCGTTTTGGTTCGCGACGCTGCTGTACTCCGCAGCGACCGTGCTTTACGCGTACCACTTCCTCAGCAAGAGGCGGCCGTATTCTTGGTATGCGACCTTCCTCACAGGCGCGGGGTTCTTGTGCCACACAGCGTCGGTAGGCATGCGGTCGGTCGCCGAAGACGGCACGCGGCTTGACGGCCCCAACCAGCTCATCTTGTTGGCATGGGCGCTCGTTCTCGTGTACTTCGTCGTGGAGCATCTCATCAAACTCAAGGTGTACGGCACGATCGCGGTCCCGGCCGCCACGGTGCTGATGGTGGTCTCACAGCTGATCGGCGGGAGGACGGCCGGTTCGGTCTCTCCTCTGGTGGAGAACTGGAAGATCGGCATCCACGTCGCCCTCATCGTGTTCGCCAACGCCGGTTTCATCTTGGGCGCGCTCGCGTCGCTCGCTTACCTCGTACAGGAGCGGCAGCTCAAGGGCCGCAAGCCGAGCATGTTGTTCAAGCGCCTCCCGTCGTTGGCGAACATCGACCTTCTGGCTCGTCGTGCGATCGCTTTCGCGTTTCCCGCTTACACGGGTGGGCTTCTTCTCGGCGTCGTCAGGGCCGTGGAGACCGATCCTCCGGGATGGTGGCAAGACCCGCGGGTGATGCTCGCGGGTCTTGTATGGGCCGTCTTCGCCGTCTACCTGGGACTGCACTATGGCGAGCGCGCCTCGGCCCGCACCACCGCCTCTATCGCGCTTGTGGGTGTCGTGCTGGTCGTTGTCCTAGCCGTCATCGCCCGCACGGTGCCGGCGGGGTTCCATGTGTTCGGCATCTGATTCCGGCGCAGGGGGTGCTGAGTGGGCCGAACTGACTTGGAGGGCGCGATCGCGCTCGTAAGCGGAGGTTCGAGCGGTATCGGCCGCGCGACTGCGGAGTTGCTCGCGCGCAAAGGCGCCCACGTCGTGATCCTCGCGCGTGACGCGGGCCGTCTGGCACAAGCACGTGAGGCCGTCGAAGCCGCGCGGCGTGACGACCGCCAGAAGGTTCTCGCGTTCACCTGTGACGTGTCGAAGTGGGAGGACGTGGAAGCGACGGTCGGTGAGGTCCAGGAGGTCCTCGGTCCGTTCGATGTCGTGATGGCGTGCGCTGGATACTGTCTGCCGATGCGTTTCGTCGAGATGCCGATCGAGCAGTTCGAGGCGCACTTGGCGACGGACCTGCTCGGCGTGACGTACCTCGCACGGGCGGTCGCCCCGTCGATGATCGAGCGTGGCAGGGGACACATCGCCATGGTCTCCTCGATGGGCGGCTTCATCGGCGTGTATGGCTACTCGGCGTATAGCCCCGCCAAGTTCGGAGTGATGGGTCTGGCGGAGGTCTTGAGGTGCGAACTCAAACCCTACGGCGTCGGCGTGACGGTGCTGTGTCCACCGAACGTGGACACGCCGGGCTATGCGCGCGAAGTCCGTATCGAGCCGCCAGAGACGGCGAAGATCAACGGGAGCGTCACGGCTGCCTCACCGAAGGACATGGCGCGGGTGTTCGTCTCGGCGGTCGAGAAGGGGAAGTACCTCGTGATCCCTGGGTTCACGAACAAGGTCCTGTATCGGTTGAAGGGCCTGTGGCCGGAGTTGTTCTTCGCAGTCTTCGACCACGATGTGCGTGCGGTTCACAAGCAGCAGGGCAGCGGCAGATCCGGTTCGTGACAAGTCCGGCTCGTTGTTGCGGGCCGAGCCGAATGATAGGATGGTCGTGTTCAGGCAAGTGCAGAGTGTGCGTTCCATAGTGCTTCACATCGCCCCCGCCGGGCCTGCTTGCCTGAACAACAACGCACCGCACCGGCGGGGGCGTACCGTGCATGAACATCACGAACGACGACATCGACGTGGATAGAGTCACATGCACCTGATACTTGTCGGTTTGAGTCACAAGACCGCTCCCATAGCGATACGAGAGAAGCTGACCTTCCCGGCTACGAGGCAGGCGGAGGCGCTCTCGCTGCTCACATGTCGCGAGTGCATCACCGAGGCGGTCATCCTCTCGACATGTAACCGGACGGAAATCTACGCCGTCGCCTCCGATCCCGAGGTAGGCGTCGATGCCGTCATCGACTTCGTTGCGGGCTACCACGACCTCGATCCGCACGAGCTCACACGCTACCTGTACATCATCAAGGGCGACGCGGTCGTCCGTCACCTGTTCCGCGTGGTGGCCTCCCTCGATTCGATGGTCATCGGCGAGGCGCAGATCCTCGGCCAGGTGAAGGAGGCCTACGAGCATGCGTTCGAGGCCGGCGCGACGAGCAGGGCCTTCAACCGCCTGTTCCGCCAGTCCTTCGAGGTCGGCAAGCGCGTGCGGACCGAGACCAGCATCGGCGAGAACGCGGTCTCGATCAGCTACGCTGCAGTCGAGCTTGCGAAGAAGGTGTTCGACTCTCTCGAAGGGCGCACGATCCTGGTCATCGGCGCGGGGAAGATGAGCGAGCTCACGTCGAAGCACTTGGTCTGTAACGGTGTCGAGTCCGTACTGGTGGCGAATCGCACGTATGAGCGCGCTGTCGAGCTTGCTGAGAGGTTCTCGGGCGAAGCGATCCCCTACGAGAAGCTTTTCGACCACATGCGCCACGCCGACATCGTGATCTCGTCGACCTCGGCTACCGGGTACGTGGTGAGCAAGCCAGAGGTCGCTGACGTCATGCGCGGACGGGGAGGCCGTCCGCTGTTCTTGATCGACATCGCGGTACCGCGCGATATCGACCCTGCCGTCAACGACCTCACTGACGTGTTCGTCTACGACATCGACGACCTCAACGGTGTGGTGGAGGCGAACCTCGAAGAGCGCATGCGAGAGGCCCGACGGGCCGAGTCGATCATCGACGAAGAGATCGCACAGTTCATGCGGTGGCGTGAGTCCCTCGAGGTCGTGCCGACCGTGGCGGCGATACGCGCAAAGGCGGAAGTCATCCGCCAGGCCGAGATGGAAAAGGCACTCAAGCGTCTTGGCGGTCTGAGCGAGAAGGAACTGCAGACGATCGACGCGCTCACGTGCGCGATCGTGAACAAGATGCTGCATGGCCCCACCGCGCGCCTCAAGCAGGCGTCTGAAGCGCCTGACGGTTACACCTATGTCGAGATCGCGCGATCCCTTTACGGGTTGGACGAGGCCGAAGCGAAGCACGCATCAGGCGTCCTTCGCAATCTGCTCAATCGCAAGGCGCGCGAGGTCCAGGACCAGTCGCCGGCGAGCGAGATGGGAGACTCCTTTGGCTGTTGATCGCAAGCGGCTCGTCATCGGGACCCGAGGAAGCAAACTCGCCCTGTGGCAGTCCGAGTATGTGAAAGGCCTCGTCGAGGCCGCCAGTGGGCTTCCGGCTGAGATCAAAGTGATCAAGACCACCGGCGATCGTGTCTTGGACGTTCCGCTTGCAAAGGTGGGCGGGAAGGGCCTGTTCACGAAAGAACTCGAGGTGGAGCTCCTGGCAGGGACAGTCGATCTGTGCGTGCATTCCATGAAGGACGTGCCGACGGAGCTGCCGCGCGGCCTGATGATCGCGGCCATGCCCGAGAGAGTGGATCCGCGTGACGCGATCGTGAGCGGCGCAGGCTGCACGCTTGACACCCTGCCACGCGGCGGACGCGTGGGGACATCGAGTCTGCGTCGCGTCGCCCAGGTGCGGGCCATGAGACCGGATGTCGAGATCGTGGATGTTCGAGGCAACCTGGACACGCGCATGCGCAAGGCCGAGACGGGTGAGCTGGACGCCGTGGTGCTGGCTTCGGCCGGCATCACCCGGATGGGTTGGGCAGACCGGATCACGAGCTACGTGCCTACCGAGCAGATGGTCTCGGCAGTAGGTCAAGGTGCTATCGGTATCGAGATCCGTGAGGACGACGAGTGGCTGCTCCGGGTGATGGAGCGGATCGGACATCCCGAAACCATGGAGTGTGTGACGGCGGAGCGAGTGGTCATGCGCCTGTTGGAAGGCGGGTGCCAGGTTCCCATCGGGGCGTACTGCCGGTACGAGGGCGACCGGCTCGTGATGGATGCGATGGTCGGCGCAATCGATGGCAGCCGTGTCATCCGGCAGTATCTCGAAGGTGATCCAGGCGATCCAGAAGCCCTGGGTGAGGCGATGGTCGCTCGCCTGCTCGATTTGGGAGCCGGCGACATACTCGCTTCGATACGCGACGCCGCGAGCGCTGACGAGCTTCTCTCTACCTGAGGATGACGATGCAGGCGCCGGAGGTCTCCAGAACAGCGGGCCCGCTACAAGGCCGTAGTGTCGTCATCACCCGCGCGATCCCTCAAGCGGGCGCACTCGCGTCCCTCCTTGAGGAGGCCGGTGCCGAGGTCTTGGCTTTTCCCACGATCGAGATCGTGGACCCGGAGGATTGGGCACCGGTCGACGAGGCCGTGCGGCACCTGGACGTGTACTCGTGGCTTGTGCTGACGTCACGCAACGCCGTGGAACGCTTCTTCGTGCGCGTGTACGCGGCGGGCAAGGACGCGCGTCACCTCGCCGGTCTGCGCGTGGCTGCCGTCGGTCCGGCTACCGCAGAAGCGTGTGTCGCCCATGGGATCCAGCCCGACTTCGTTCCCGAAGAGCATGTCGCCGAAGGCGTCGTGGGCGGCTTGCGTGCTCGGGGAGTGGGGAGCGATACCCGGGTGCTCGTGCCACGGGCTTTAGAGGCCCGCGAGCTACTGCCCGAACAGCTACGCGATCTGGGTGCGATCGTGGACGTCGTGCCGGTCTACCGCAACGTCCCCGGGAGAGGCGATCCGGCGGTGCTTGAGCGCTTGCGGGCTGGCACCGTCGATGTGGTGACGTTCACGTCTTCGTCGACCGTGCGCAATTTCGTCCGTCTCACACAGGGTGTCGATCTTGGCCGAGTGACTGTCGCGAGCATCGGTCCGGTGACCTCCAAGACCGCTCGAGAGCTTGGACTGGAGGTTGCGATCGAGCCGGAGGACTACACGATCCCAGGGCTGGTATCGGCAATCATCGCGTACTACCGAGAAGACCCGCGCCATGCGACCGGGCAGGCGCGGACGGATTGACAAAGCGAGCGTGGCTCGGCATTGTATACATCTGCCCCGGCCCCGCCGGGACAAGGCAATGGGGATGTAGCTCAGCTGGGAGAGCGCTGCCTTCGCAAGGCAGAGGTCGTCGGTTCGAGTCCGATCATCTCCACCAACGTGTACGATGTCGAGGCGGCCTGTGACGCGCAGGGCGCCTCGACTGCTATTGTCCCTGCCAGGCGGCAGGGCCTGTCCATCGTCTTCAGGGAGGCGACATGTCCACTGGCAGCAGCGGGTTCGAGTCGTTCGTGTACTACGCAGGCCCCATCGTTCAGTTGCTGTACTGGGTCGTGATGATGGTGGTGGCGGTGTGGGCTGTGCTGCTGTTCAAGCGGCTGGTCGACCACAAGATCGCACGCCACGCCCGTCCAGCGGAGACCGGAGCGGCTGAGTCCGCTTCTGCGCTCGACATCGACCAGTTCGTCGAATGACCGGTGGCGTAATCGAGGAGGCAGCATGCAATTCCCGAATTATCGTCCGAGGCGTCTCCGCCGTTCGGAGACCCTGCGCGCGATGGTGCGCGAGACCACCCTGGACATCACCGACCTCATCTACCCGCTCTTCGTGGAGTTCGGGGAGAACGTGAGACGAGAGGTCTCCTCCATGCCGGGGGTCTTCAACATATCGCTCGACCAACTGCCCGCCGAGATCGACGAACTCAGGAGCCTGGGAATACCCGCGGTCATCCTCTTCGGCATTCCCGACCACAAGGACGAGGCAGGCAGCGGCGCGTACGCTGAGGATGGCATAGTCCAGCAGGCCATCCGCACGATCAAGAAGCACGATCCGGACTTCTATGTGATCACAGACGTGTGCATGTGCGAGTACACGTCGCACGGCCACTGCGGCGCGCTCGACGAGAGCGGCTGCGTGATGAACGACGTGACGCTGGAGTTGCTCGCGCAGACCGCAGTGAGCCATGCCGAGGCCGGCGTGGACATGGTGGCGCCCTCCGACATGATGGACGGGCGCGTGGCGGCCATCCGCTCGGCACTGGACGCCGAGGGATTCGACCAGGTGCCGATCATGGCCTACTCGGCCAAGTACGCGAGCGCGTACTACGGGCCTTTCCGCGAAGCCGCCGACAGCACGCCCGCCTTCGGCGATCGCAAGCAGTACCAGATGGACCCCGCCAATGGCGAGGAGGCTCTGCGGGAGGTCGCACTGGATATCGACGAAGGCGCCGATATCGTGATGGTCAAACCCGCGCTTGCCTACATGGACGTCATCCGCCGCGTGAAGGACGAGTTCGGGTACCCCACAGCGGCCTACAACGTGAGCGGCGAATACGCGATGGTGAAAGCCGCGGCCGGCAACGGCTGGATCGACGAGAAGCGCGTGGTGCTCGAGACGCTCACCGGATTCAAGCGCGCGGGCGCCGATATGATCATCACGTATCACGCAAAGGACGCAGCGCGGTGGCTCAAGGAAGGGATGTAGTGGCTGACAACGTAGGCAACTCTGACGCGCGACCCGATATCGACTTGGAGCAGACGCTCGCCGAAGGCGAGGCGGGCTGCGGGCAGACCGGAATCGGGATCCCGCTCGGCCATCCTGGCGGACACACTGGCGGACACCCCGCGGGCGTTCCGATGGAGCGCCAGCGGCACGGTGGAGCGCGCAGTGTGGGGTTCCGCCCCGGGGGCGGGCCTGCGGCGCTCGCCTACCAGGAGCGTACCGGTATCAAGGCGCCGCGCATCATCGCGTGGGAGATCACGCGCAGCTGCAATCTGTCGTGCGCGCACTGCCGCGCGGCCGCGGAGTTCGGCCACTACCCGGGTGAGCTCTCGCTCGACGAGATCAAGGCGACGATCGACGACATCGTCACGATCTCCAACCCGATCATCATCCTTACCGGTGGCGAGCCGCTCATGCGCCCTGACATCTGGGATATCGTCGACTACGCCCACGAGAAGGGGGCGATGCCTGTCATCGGCACCAACGCGACGCTCATCACCGAGGCGATCGCCGAGAAGATGGCTGAGCACGGAATCCCCCGCATCTCCGTCTCGATCGACTTCCCTACCGCCGAGGAGCACGATGCTTTCCGTGGGCAGCCAGGCGCGTTCGATGCGGCGATCGCCGGAATCAAGATGGCCAAGGCTCACGGCGTGGGCGTGCAGATCAACATGACGGTCACCACACTCAATCACACCAAGGTGGAGGCGGTGCACGACCTCGCGGTCGATCTCGGCATCGACGCGTTCCACATCTTCATGCTCGTGCCGACCGGCCGGGGAAGCGACCTTCTCGACAAGGAGCTCCCGCCTGAGGAGTACGAGCGCGTTCTCACGTGGGCCTACGAACGCCAGAAGACGAGCCCGCTCCACTTCAAGCCGACGGATTCGCCGCACTACTACCGCATCATCCGCCAGCTCGCCAAGGCCGAGGGCAAGAAGGTGACGCGGGAGGAGTATGGCCTGGATGCGATGACGCGCGGCTGCCTCGGAGGCATCACCTTCTGCTTCATCAGCCACACGGGGGACATCCAGCCTTGCGGCTACTTCGATATGCAGCTCGGTAACGTGAAGAAGCAGCCGTTGTCGGAGATCTGGACCGAGTCCACCGTCTTCAACGACTTGCGTGACTACAGCAAGCTCAAGGGCAAGTGTGGCCGTTGCGAGTACAAGGCCGTGTGCGGTGGCTGCCGGGCACGTGCCCTCGCGGTCACCGGCGACTACATGGAGGCGGAACCGTACTGTGCGTACGAGCCTCCTGCAGGCGCGGTCTGCGAGCCGTCAGAGGGGTAGCGGTGGATCCAGACGCGCGGCTCGCAGACGCCGGCGCCCCAGTGCTCGACCATATCCGCGCCTCGTTCCCCATCGCCGCGAGGCCGTTCGATGTGCTGGGCCACCGGATCGGGCGGACCGAGGCAGAGGTCCTCTCGGCGGTGAGGTCTCTCAAGGCGACGGGGGACCTCGGTCGTCTCGCGGCGTCATTCGACGGAGCGCGCCTCGGCTACCTGTCGACGATCGTGGGGCTGTCGATCGGCGAGGATAGGACTCTAGAGGCAGCGGCGCTCATCGCGGAGCACCCCGCTGTGACGCTCGCCTATGAGCACGAGGACCTGTACAACCTGTGGTTCACGGTGCTCGCGCCATCGCAGGCGCGCACGCGTGCCGTCCTTGACCCGATCGCTGAGCACCTCGACGTCCATGACATTCTGGAGGTACCTGCGGAGCGCGTCTTCAAGGCGGCGCCGGACGTGCGGGGCCTTGCCGCGAGCGTAAGTCCCTCGCGGGGCCGCTCAGCCGAGCCGATCACGTTCTCCCGTGAGGAGAAGGCGCTCGCTCGGCTCGTGCAGGCCGACCTGCCTTTAGCCGAGCATCCGTTCGGCGCACTCGCCAGCACACTAGAGGAGTGCGGCTACGATGTCGATGAGGCCTGGGTCTTAGACACACTCGCCGGGTGGCAGGATAAGCAGGTGTTGCAGGGGTTCCGTGCCAGCGGACGGCCGCACCTCGGCGGTGCGAGTGCGTTGGCGATCTGGGATGTGCCTGAGGCCGACGTTGCGTCGGCAGGCGCCTCCCTCAGCGCTTGCGAGGACGTCACGCAGTGCTACCAGCGTCCACGGACGCTCGGAGAGACTGCCGCGGTATGCGCTGTCGTTCACGCTGCGTCGCGGGCGGAGCTCGGCGAGTGTGTCGAACGCCTTCAGGGTCTCGCGGGCTTGTCGGCGCCGCGGGTCCTTCACACGGTGAGAGAGATCAAGCGGGCGCCGATGACGTACTTCGCAGAGGCACAGTAGGACGCCGGACCAAGCTCGCGTCTTGGTATACTGACCGGCGTGTCGCGGCTGACGCGGCGGGATCGCGACGATGAAGGGAGTGTCGGGCTGTCATGGGGCACGACAGGTCTGGAGAGTTGTTCTTGCGGGCGCAGCGGGTCATCCCTGGCGGGGTCAACTCACCCGTACGCGCCTTCAAGAGCGTGGGCTGCGATCCCATCTTCTACGAGCGGGCGAAGGGCTCGCACGTCTGGGACGTGGACGGCAACGAGTACGTCGATTTCATCGGCTCATGGGGCCCTATGATCCTTGGGCACGCGCCCGATGTGGTGCTCGATGCCGTGCGCGCGCAGCTCGACCGCGGAACGAGCTTCGGCGCTCCTACCGAGATCGAGGTGCGGATGGCCGAGAAGGTCTGCTCGGTCGTGCCCTCCATCGAAATGGTGCGGATGGTCTCCTCGGGGACCGAGGCGACCATGAGTGCGATCAGGCTGGCCCGCGGGTACACGGGGCGTGAGAAGTTCATCAAGTTCGATGGCAACTACCATGGGCACTCAGACGCGCTGCTGGTCGCCGCCGGGAGCGGGCTTGTCACTCTCGGCATACCCAGCACCCCGGGTGTGACCAAAGGTGCGGCGGCAGACACGATCGTCTTACCCTACAACGACATCGATGCCGTGCGGACGACTCTTGCGCGCGAGGGTGAGCAGGTGGCAGCGATCATCGTGGAGCCGGTCGCGGGCAACATGGGGGTCGTGCCGCCGGCGGAGGGTTTCTTGGAGGGTCTGCGTGATGCGTGCGACGAGTACGGGGTCGTGCTCATCTTCGACGAGGTCATCACCGGCTTTCGCGTGGCGCTGGGGGGCGCACAGGAGCGCTACGGCGTCATGCCCGACCTCACGACGCTCGGTAAGATCATCGGTGGCGGATTCCCGGTAGGGGCGTTCGGTGGCAAACGCGAGATCATGGAGCATCTGGCGCCTGTGGGTCCGGTCTACCAGGCAGGTACGCTCTCGGGGAACCCGGTCGCCATGGTCGCAGGGCTTGCGCTTATCGAGGCCCTGGAGCGACCCGGGGTCTACGATGAACTCGAGCGCAAGGGCGCACGTCTTGAGGCCGGGCTACGACGGGCGGTCGCCTCGGCCGGTGTCGAGGCGTTTCTCACCCGCGTGGGCTCGATGGCGTGTATGTTCTTCACCGCTGATGAAGTCCGCGACTGTGCGAGCGCATCCTCGAGCGATACCGAACGATACGCGCGGTATTTCCGAGCCATGCTCGACGAAGGCATCTTGCTCGCGCCCAGCCAGTTCGAGGCGACGTTCATCGGCCTGGCGCATAGTGATGACGACATAGACGCGATGGCAGATGCGGCGGCACGCGTTCTTGCGGCGCTGTAAGATAGCAGACGTTTGTGAGGGGGCTTCCCGCCCGGGGTCCGATGTAAGGACGTGCGATGAAAGCGATCATTCCTGCTGCCGGTCTTGGTACACGGTTCCTACCTGCGACGAAGGCGCAGCCCAAAGAGATGCTGCCTGTCGTCAACAAGCCGGTCATCCAGTACGTCGTGGAAGAAGCGGTCGCCGCGGGCGTGACCGACATCTTGCTGGTCACCGGGCGCGGGAAGCGCGCGATCGAGGACCATTTCGACCGGTCTTTGGAGCTGGAGGAACTGCTCGAGCGCTCGGGCAGCGTTGACAAGCTCCGCGAGGTCCGCGCCATTCCCGAGCTTGCCGAGGTGTTCTACGTCCGGCAGAAGAGACCGCGCGGACTGGGACACGCCGTTCTGAGCGGTGCTGCTCACACAGGTGACGAGCCGTTCTTCGTCCTGCTCGGAGATGTCATCGTGCCGAGCAACGAGTGTCTCCCCAAGCTGCTCGCCGTCCATGAGAAGTACGGCGCTTCTGCGTTGGCGGTCATGCCGGTAGAGCAGCACCTGGTCAGCCGCTATGGAGTGATCGCTGGGCATGAGGTGGAGCCTGGGGTGTGGAAGGTCTCGGACCTCGTGGAGAAACCATCGGTCAATGCCGCCCCGAGCAATCTGGCCATCTTCGGCCGTTATCTGCTGACTCCCAGGGTCATGCGGATCCTGCCGCACATAGAGCCGGGCCGTGGCGAGGAGATCCAGCTCACTGACGCTCTGCG
>JAJFTR010000036.1 GCA_021372825.1 Actinomycetes bacterium | reverse complement strand
GGGGACGGCACATGCGTATGCCTCGCTGAGCACGAGGCTTCCCAGCGAGGCAAGCTCGTGCTTGAGCATTCCGGGTGCGCTGTTCGGATCCGTGCTCTTAAGCGAGTTCGAGCACACGAGTTCCGCGAGCTGGTCCGTGTGGTGTGCAGGTGACCGGACTGTCGGTCGCATCTCGACAAGATCGACGTCGATGTCACGGATCGCCAGCTGCCAAGCTGCTTCTGATCCCGCCAGACCTCCACCGATCACGAGCACAGGTTCATGCAGCCGCCTCACGTGGCTCCTTGCCGCCCGGGTGTGTCGCCGTGCGCATTGTACCGCGGCTCGTGTGTGTCTGGTGCGACGATATGATAGCGGCCGTCAGTGTGGCGGAGTATGCGACCGTCAAGCTCGAGGAGACTCAGCCGCCTACAGAGTGAGACGACATCCATGTCGAGAAGACGTGCGAGGTCGTCGGGCCTTGCGGGTGCTGCTGCGATAGCCCGCTCCACTCTGCTGAGGTCGGGTTGAGGGTCATCCGACAGTGGGCTGGTATCGTTGATGAGTCCTGCGGCGGCGAGGGCGTGCGAAAGCTCATCGATGTCGGCGATGGAGGTGGCCCCTTGGTGGATCAGGCGATTCGCTCCGCGAGACTCTGCGGACAGGATCGAACCTGGCACGGAGAGGACGTCCCTTCCGAGCTCCAACGCGTGATCGGCAGTGGAGAACGTCCCGCTCCCCAACCCTGCTTCCACCACGAGCACGGCACTGGCGAGTGCGGCGATGATGCGGTTACGGCGGCGGAAAGACCAGCGCGTGGGTCGGGCTCCCCAAGGCGCCTCGGAGACCACCAGATGCGTTCGGCGAAGAATGGCCAGAAGATCGCGCGCGTTGTAGGGGTAGTCGACATCACACCCACAGCCCAACACGGCGATCGTCTTGCCCTTGCTCGACAGAGCTGCCCGTTGCGCTGCCTGGTCACAGCCTATCGCCGCGCCGGAGATGATGGTCACGCCTTGTGACGCTGCCCAGCCCGCGAACCGCCGCGCCACCGTAAGACCGTAGGGAGTGGCCCGCCGCGCGCCGATGACCGCAAGCCCCGGCTTGCCGAGCAGGCCGGTATCACCTAGGCAGTAGAGCACCTTGGGCGGATCCGCCAGGTGCATCAGCCACTCGGGGTAACCGGCCCGGCCGCAGTACAGTTCGGTCGCACACACCCGGTCGTCCATGGCTCCTCCGTAAGGCGATACTGAAGTGCTTCTGCGATGTGCTCACGGTGCACTCGCCGAGCGTGATCGAGGTCGGCGATCGTCCGGGCCACGCGCAGTACGCGGGTCACTCCACGGCCCGACAAGTGGTGGCGGCGTGCAGCCGAAGTGAGTGTGGCGATCGCGTCGTCGCGAAGCGAGCACGCATCCCGCAACTTCGTACCGCTGAGCACTGAGGAGAGAGCGTCTCGTGTGGCGAACGCGAAATCTCGGGCGCTGAGAACCCGATCACGCACGGTCTGCGAGTCTTCTCCCTCGGCGCCTGCGACGATCGTACGGGGATCGACCCGCGCGACTGTGAGGACCATGTCCATGCGGTCGAAGAGCGGGCCACCGACTCGCGCGCGGTAGCGCGCGATCGTCGACGGTGTGCACGTGCACCTCCGGTCCGGATCGCCGTGGTACCCGCAGGGACAGGGATTCATGGCGGCGACGAGAGTGAAGCGGCACGGGAACTCGAGACGGCCCTCCGCTCTCACGAGCGTGACCTTACCGTCCTCGAGCGGTGCTCTCAGAGCCTGAAGGGCAGACGGGGCGTATTCGGGGAGTTCGTCGAGGAACAGGACGCCGTTATGGGCGAGACTCATCTCGCCAGGTCGAGGAGGCGTCCCGCCGCCCACCAGACCTGCGGTGCTGCACGAATGGTGGGGGGCCCGGAACGGCCTTACTCCTGCGAGGGCCGCTGACTCATCGAGTCCCGCCACAGAGTGGACGAGCGCCGTCTCCAAACGCTCGCCCTCCGAAAGAGGAGGCAGTATCCCCGGGAGTCGACGTGCGAGCATCGTCTTACCGGAACCCGGAGGCCCTGTCATGAGCAGGTTGTGGCCGCCCGCCGCAGCGATTTCCAGGGCCCTGCGCGCCTGTGCATGACCGGACACCTCAGAAAGATCGGGTTGTTGGCTCAGCTGAGTGGGCCGTTGGAGTGAGCATGGCGCGACCGAGCGCCACCCCCGACGGAGGTCGCTCAGGTGCTCGACCACTCTGCACGATATGCTCCCGACCGCGCCGACGGCGCTCGACACTTCAGCGGGACCCATGAGGTCCAGTCCGTTTCGGGACGCCGCGAGGGCATATGCGAGAAGACCCGGCACAGCGCGCACCGAACCATCCAAGGCAAGTTCGCCTACCACGGTGCAACCCTGAGTCGCAGCCTGTGCCAGCTGATGCGTTGCGTGAAGCACAGCGAGTGCAATAGGAAGATCGAAACCCGTGCCATGTTTGCGAAGTGGCGCAGGTGCGAGGTTCACGAGAACGCGCGCGTTCGGAAACTCGTAACCCGCGGCCCGCAACGCGCTTCGCACGCGGTCGCGAGCTTCGAGCACGGCGGCGTCACCGAGCCCTACGATACCGAAGGAAGGCAGGCCCGGACCGACATCGGCCTGAACCTCTACGGACAGGGCTTCCACTCCGCGCAAGGTCGCGGACAGTACCGTCGCTTGCACGTCACGCCTCTACGACGAAGGCCGCTTTGTGGTGCCTTAGCAACGCCCTGCTCGGACTGAGCACACGGAGCGTGATGACGTCGAACCTCACTCCACACGGCTGAGCACCCGTGTGGGCCAGGTACGCCTCGGCGATGCGAGCGATGCGGCGCTGTTTGACCGGAGTAACAGCCGCCTCCGCAGTGCCTTTGGCGTCGGTGGTGCGGGTCTTCACTTCGACGAGCACCACCTCTGTGCCATCCAACGCGATGATGTCAGCTTCGCCGGACGTACACCTCCAGTTGCGCTCGACGACTGTCATCCCACAACGCTCGAGGTACGCGGCAGCTGCGTCCTCCCCACGCCTTCCGATCTCTTGAGTGTCCATGAGAACCACCTCCGTGCTGAAGCATGGAGGATGGCACATAACGGTAGTGGTACAGAACCTGACCGAAAGCTCACCTTATGTCTGGGTGCATCACAAGAGGCTTTGTTGAGCGCACGGCGAAAAGGACATCCGGTGGATGGGTGAAGGGCCGAGAGTACGTAGGGCGTCGAGGTGCTGAGCACAGCCATACCCCTTGTTGTCAGCGAAGTCGTAGCCAGGATACTCTGCGTCCAAGGCGACCATGAGCGCGTCTCGCTCCACTTTTGCCACGACGGAGGCAGCCGCGATCGCACAGACCAGCGTGTCTCCTTTGATGATCGCGGTCGAGGGGCGGCCCAGGTCGACCGGCAGTCCGTCGACGAGGACGTGTTGTGGCGCGATCTCAAGGGCGTCGAGTGCCCGGGACATGGCGATCCGGGTCGCTTGTGCGATGCCGACTGCGTCGATCACGCGAGCTTCGACGTGGGCAACAGCACAGGCATGCGCCTGTGCTCGGATAGCCTCGGCTAGGCCAGGTCGTTTGGCCCGTGGTACGCGCTTGGAGTCGTTGAGTCCGTGGATCACGACGCCGGACGGCAGGATCACGGCCGCCGCGGTGACCGGTCCCGCAAGAGCCCCGCGTCCGACCTCATCGACCCCAGCCACTGCTACCACACCCGCGTCATGCAGCTCTTGCTCTCGTGCTCCCATCAAGCGCACTCGTGCCTCTTCGGCCATGAATCGCTGGAGTCGACCGTGTGCAGCCGTCACCGCCTGCGTTACTCCGCGTCGAGGATCGGAACGATAGCGCGAGATGAGCGTAGGCAACTCAGCGATAGAAGCCGATGCCAGTGCCCGGGCAATCGAAGCAACGCTTGAGTCGTCCACGTCCTCTCCCGAATCGAGGTCCACCAGTGGAGCATACGACGCGTGCAGGTCCGTGAGACCGGACAAGGCCCGGGTGGTCGCGCGGGCCTTGTCCTTGGATAACGAAGGTGAAGACCTTAGCGGAGTTCCTTGACCCGAGCGGCCTTTCCGACCTTGTCGCGGAGATAGTACAGCTTGGAGCGGCGCACCTTTCCGCGAGTGACTACTTGCAGGTCGACGATCTTCGGAGAGTTCACTGGGAACGTGCGCTCGACGCCTACGGCGAAGCTCACCTTGCGCACAGTGAAGGTCTCGCGTGCGCCGGCGCCGTGGCGGCGGATGACGATGCCCTGGAACGTCTGCACGCGTTCACGATTGCCTTCGACTACCTTGTAGCTGACCTTGACCGTGTCGCCCACGGAGAACGGGGGCAGATCCTCTCGGATCTGTTGGGCTTCGATCGCGCGGATTCTGTTCATGGCGTGTTCGTTCCTATCTCACGCAGGCTGATTCGGGGAAGACGCGAGGTCATAGTATAGAACAGCCTGCGAAGAGTGCGCAACGCGGCTGCGAGGTGCGCCTCTACAGCTTGGCGAAACGGTCGAGGGGCCAGATGCGCAGAACCGCTCGCCCGTGTACCGACGACAGCGGAACGGGTCCGAAGAAGCGTGAGTCGGCGCTGTTCGTCCTGTTGTCGCCCATCACCCAGACATGGTCCTTGGGTATGGTGACGGGAAGCGGCACCGGACCGGGCTCTGATGGCTTCCCATACGTGTAGGGTTCGTCGAGGGGCTTGCCGTTCACGTACACCTTGTCATCGACGATGTCGACCGTCTGTCCTTCAGTGGCGATGACACGCTTGATGAGCGTAGGCACGGTTCCGGTGGGATCGTCGAAGACCACGATGTCGCCTGGTTCGGGATCACTGAACCGATAGATGAACTTGTTGGCGAGCACGCGTTCGGAGATCTCGATGGTCGGCACCATCGAACCGCTCGGTATCCAGTACGGCTGCACGATGTAGGTTCTGATGAGTGTAGCCAGCGCGAAAGCGATAGCTACCATCACCACAAGCTCGAGGAGCCACCGCATGAAGGAGGGCTCTTGTACGGCTCGGCCCGGCGCGACAGCCTCGTCGCTGTCGGCTGCGGCGCCGATGCGGTGTTCGTCGGTCACCTGAAGTCCCCTTCCTTGAAGGTGTCAGTGATGAGTTTCTCGGCGTACGCCCGCTCTTCGGGTGTGAGGTCCGCAGAAGGGATCAGGTCGGGCCGTCGCTCGGCCGTGCGACGGACCGCCTCTACGCGCCGCCACGCGGCGATGCGAGCATGGTCACCGCTCAGCAGAACCTCAGGGACGTCCTTTCCTTGGAATGATGCCGGTCGAGTGTATTGAGGATACTCCAGTATCCCCCAGGAGAAGGATTCTTCTTCCGCAGCTTCGTGCGAGGCGAGCACTCCAGGTTGCAATCGGGTGACCGCATCGATGATGACCATCGCAGGAAGCTCGCCGCCTGTGAGCACGTAGTCCCCGATCGAGATCTCGATGTCAGCGAGGTCTCGCACGCGTTCATCGACGCCTTCGTAGCGGCCACACAAGAGGATGAGGCGCTCACGACCGGCAAGATCCTCCGCCAGGTCTTGGTCGAAACGGCGTCCCTGTGGGCACACGAGCACGATGGTGGCCGATGTCGGATCGGACGCTTTGAGCTCTGCGACAGCCCGATAGAAGGGCTCTGGCTTCATGACCATGCCAGGACCGCCACCATAAGGGTAGTCGTCGGTGGTGCGATGCCGGTCCGAAGTCCACTGCCTCAGATCGTGCACGGCGAACGTGACGGCACCCTGATCTTGAGCGATGCCGAGCATCGACGAGCTGAGGACGGGGCCGAAGACCTCGGGAAAGATCGTGACGACATCGATGTGCATATCAGTCATCCTCGTCAAGAAGTCCGGGGAGAAGCCGCACCGTGACGGTATGCGTCTCCTCGTCATATCCGAGGACGACGTCTTCGATCACCGGAACCAACACCTCGCCCCCCTCGCCACGCACGACCCAGACATCATTGGCGCCCGTGACGATGAGGTCCTCGATCCGACCGAGAACACCGCGATCCACCTCGACGACGGACATCCCGATCACATCAGGGCCAGTCTCCGTGGCCACAGACGGCAGGTCATCGGTCCGCGCGATAAGCGTGCGCCCACACAACTCACGCGCCAAGGAGCGCGTGTGCACGCCCGCAAGCTCGAAGAGCGAACCTTTGGGACCTTGGCGCACGGCTACGACCGCCGTGTTTCGGAGCGCGTCATGCGGAGGTACGATCCACACCTGAACGCCCTGAAGCGACACCAAGGGGACGCCGCTGACAGGCTCGACCGCGACCAGTCCGTCGAGTCCGTGCGTCTTCACGACGCGCGCGACCCTGAGGTACGGATCATCCATAGCCTCTAACCGATGACCTCCACTGAGGCGTCAGCGTCGTCGAGAGATGCCGCCGCCCGCACGATCGTACGGATGGCCTTGATCATACGGCCCTGCCTCCCGATGATCTTGCCGACGTCGTCGGAGTGAACAGTCACCTCGAAGACGACAGAATGCTCGCCTGCCTGACGGCGCTCGACTCTCACGTCGTCGGGGTGCTCGACGAGCGACCTCACGAGAAAGGAGACGAGCTCGTCGGTGTCCGCTGTAGAACCCATGGTCTATTCGGCTCCAGGCGTGTCGCTGACGGCTTGCTCCGGGGCGTCTGCGACGGCCTCCGGAACCGGAGTGTCACCCTGCGCCTTGGCGGTGGCCTCAGCTGCCGCCTTCTCCGCCGCCTTCTTGGACACCTTCTCTTCGACCTGCGGCGCGCTCTTCTCACCGCGCGCGATCGCTATCAACTTAGCTGCAGCCTCCGTGGGCTCAGCGCCTTCGGAGAGCCACGCTTCGACCTTCTCGAGGTCGAGCTCAACCGTCGAGGGCTGTGTGCGCGGGTTGTAGCGTCCGAGGATCTCGATGAAGCGGCCATCTCGCGGTGCACGCGAATCCGCCGCGACCAAGCGGTAGAACGGCGCCTTCTTGGCGCCTGCGCGCGCCAGACGGATCTTGACTGCCAAGAGAGTTCACCTCCGTGTAGGATGGCGTTGCTGCCACCACTGTGAGCAAGAGCAGCGACCAATGATACGACACATGTCCGAGAGGGTCAAAACGCGCGTCGCCTTACCTCTTGAAGCCTCCGTCGGGCGACCCCAGGCCGGAGAACCCCCTCCGGCGTTTGCCCTTACCCTGCATGGCCTGGACCTGCTTGAGCATCTTCTGCGCTTGAGCGAATTGCTTCAACGTCTGGTTGACATCGAACACGCTCACACCTGCCCCCTTCGCGATGCGCTCCCGGCGTGAGCCGTTGATGATCGAAGGTTTGGCCCGTTCTTCGGCTGTCATCGCAGAAATGATCGCCTCGGTACGTGAAAGCGCGCTCTCATCGATATCGACGTCCTTGGGGAGCCTGTTCGCTCCCGGCAACATCTGGATCACGTCGCGTAGAGGCCCCATCTTCTTGATCTGCTTGAGTTGGACCAGGAAGTCGTCCAAGGTGAACGTCCCCGCCCGGAGGCGTTGCTCGGCGTGCTGTGCCGCTTCTGCGTCGAAGCTCTCCTGCGCCTTCTCGATGAGGGCGACCACATCTCCCATACCGAGGATCCGTCGCGCCATCGCATCCGGTCTGAACGGCTCGAGCGCATCGAGCTTTTCTCCCACACTCGCGTAGTACACCGGCTTTCCCGTGACAGCTCTCACCGAGAGCGCAGCTCCTCCGCGAGCGTCACCATCGAGTTTCGAGATGATGATGCCGTCGAAGTCGACCCGTTCCGCGAAGGCCGTAGCCGTGTTGACCGCGTCCTGGCCGGTCATCGCATCGACGACCATGATCACCTGATCAGGCTTCACAGCAGCTTTGATGGCGGCAGCCTCCGCCATCATCTCGTCATCGATGTGCAGCCTGCCCGCAGTGTCGATGATCACGACATCGCGCAAGCGGTCGAGGGCGTCTTTGACGCCAGCCCGCGCGACAGCGACGGCGTCGGCGCCTTCGCCGCGATACACGGGCACGTCGAGCTCACGTCCAAGGGCCTCCAGTTGGTCGATGGCGGCAGGCCGGTATACATCGCAAGCAACCAGCAACGGGTGGCGGCCCTGCTTACGGAGCAGCCGCGCCAGTTTGGCGGCGGCAGTCGTCTTTCCGGAACCTTGGAGACCGACGAGCATGATCACGTTCGGGATGCGCCCCGATAGACCGAGACGTGCCTCCGCGCCGCCCATAAGTGCGGTCAGCTCTTCCAGCACGATCTTGACGACCATCTGCCCAGGAGTGAGGCTTTTCAGCACGTCAGCGCCCACAGCGCGTTCGCGCACCCGAGTGATGAAGTCCTTGACGACCCTGAAGTTCACGTCCGCCTCAAGCAGGGCCATTCGCACTTCGCGCATAGCCGCATCGACGTCAGCCTCTGTGAGTGCGCCACGGCTTGTGAGCTTGCCGAAGATCGTGGTGAGTCTATCTGTCAAGTTTTGGAACATTGTGATCTCCTAAGCGCCGAGGAGCCTTCAGGCTACGAGCCCGAACCGGAACCGTCAAACACGTGGAACCGGTAGACGGGCGCCCAGATCGCGACGACTTTGCCTTGGACCTCGTCGAGAGGGACCGGCCCGAAGTGGCGACTGTCATCGGACATGGGTCTGTTGTCGCCGAGTAGGAACACATGACCTGGGGGTATCGTCACGGGCCCTGCCTGAAGCGACACATCGCCGGGGCCGTTGATGACTCGCGGCGCGAAGTCCTCCCTCACGCCGTTCACGTAGGCTATCTCTCCCACGATCTCAACGGAATCGCCGGGGAGTGCGATCACGCGCTTCACAACACCGATGGCGCCAGCCCCGTTCTTGGTGACGACGATATCTCCGCGGCGCGGCCGTGTGTACCCTCTGGTCACCAGGAGTTTGTCCCGGTCTTGAAGAGCGGGCTCCATTGAGGAGCCTGCCACTGTCACGACGGTGTTGACCCGATAGAAGACGTTCACAACGAGTGCGAGCACGCAAGCGAGGAGGACCGCCGGCACGACGAGTCGCTTGTCTTGAGGCCGAAACGGCACGAACCGCCACTCCCGCGGACGCATCGAGTCTACACATCTCCGATGAGCGCGCGTGCGAAGGTGGCGGCGTCGAAGTGCAGCAGATCAGAGGACGACTCACCTACCCCTATGCGTATCACAGGGATTCCAAGCTCGCGCGCCACCGCGACCGCGATGCCGCCCTTGGCCGTGCCATCGAGTTTCGTCAACACGAGCGCGTCAAGATGAAGTGCCCGGTCGAATTCGCGTGCTTGAACAAGCCCGTTCTGGCCGGTGGTGGCGTCCATGACAAGGATAGTGCAGACAGGTGCGCTGCTCTCTCTTCGAACGATGCGGTCGGTCTTGATGAGTTCGGCCATGAGGTCCTTCGATGTGTGGAGACGGCCGGCGGTGTCGATGAGCAGCAGGTCGACTCCTCGGGCATGCGCTTCCTTCACGGCGTCGAACGCCACCGACGCAGGATCGGTACCTCTGACGCGTTCGATGACGGGGACACCCGCTCTGTCCGCCCAGACATGCAGTTGTTCGATGGCCGCTGCACGAAAAGTATCCGCGGATCCGATGAGGACGCTCTTCCCCGCATCCGAGACCTCTTTGGCGATCTTTCCGACTGTCGTGGTCTTACCGGTGCCGTTCACTCCGACCACGATGACCGTGGAAGGTCCCTCGAGTAAGAAATCCGCTGGAAGAGGCGGGAACTCCGCTGCGATCACATCGGTGAGATGCTGCAGGACCGCCTGCGCGTCGGGCATCGCCTGACGGGTGGCTTCTCTGCGAAGCCGGTCGACCATGTCGGACACTGCCGTCACGCCCATGTCCGCGGCGATGAGAGAATCCTCAAGATCCATCCAGAACTCGTCGTCAAGATGAGGGCCACGCCTCAGCAAGACATTGAGCTGCATGCCGAGCTGCTCACGAGAACGGCTGAGCCCGCCAGAGAGTCTATCAAGCCACGATGGGGTCATGTGCGGGTCGCCTCGGCATGTGCGAGCGCCCGATCGAGACGCTGGCTTACCACCTTGCTCACACCGTCTGCCTGCATTGACACTCCATAGAGCACATCCGCCATCTCCATCGTACGTCTCTGGTGCGACACGATGATGAACTGCGTGTGAGTGCGCATGCTGTCGACGAAGGAGATGAACCGCCGTAGGTTGGTGTCGTCAAGCGCCGCTTCCACCTCGTCGAGGATGTAGAAGGGGCATGTCCGCGTACGGTAGACAGCGAACAGGAGCGCGAGTGCCGTGAGGGACTTCTCCCCACCAGAAAGAAGCGACATCTTCTGCAGACGCTTGCCGCGAGGCTGTGCGATGACCTCCACACCGGTCGTCTCGGGGTCGTCAGGGTCGGTGAGCGTCAGACACGACTGGCCTCCAGGGAACAACACCGAGAAGATCTCTTGGAAGTGATGGTCCACGAGCTCGAACGTCTCGAGGAACCTGTCTTTCATCTTACGGTCGATGGCCGAGACGATTTTCTGGAGCGCCGCTCTGGAGGACCGGAGATCGTCGAGCTGTGCCTGTAAGAACTCACGTCGCCTCTTGAGTTGCTCGTACTCCTCGACTGCGACCGGATTCACTGGCCCCAGGTTCGCGATGCGCTTTCGTAGGCGATGAGCATTCTCGACCGCCCGTTCGCGGTCAGCCATAGGTTCCATCTCAAGAGCCGACTCGAGCGGCACTCCGATCTCCTCGACGATGCGCGAGGCGGCCGCGCGGACTTTCACCTCAAGCTGCGCTTTCTCGACACGGATCTCAGACATGGCTTGCGTGAGCTCATCCACGGCGGATTGTGCCTCACGAACAGCGTCCTGGGCGTCATGGATCGCACTGCGCAAAGACTCGGAGTCCGCTTGCTCGAAGCGCGCGCGATCGCGCAGCCGCATCGCCCAGTGCTCGGCACGCTCCAGGAGCAGTGTGTATAGATCGTGGAGCGGTTGGATGCGCCCGCGAAGGACCTCCAAAGCCTCCTCGGCCATACGAGACTGCTCGACGAGGGTGTGCAGCTCCTCGATCTCGCTCGTGATGCCTGCGTGACGGCGCTTGAGGTGGACTTCCCGTTCTGAGACCGCGGCTATCTCCACCTGACATGCGGCCAGGCGGCTTTGGACCGCTGTTTCGTCTCTGAACCGCAGGTCACGTTGCTCACGCCGTTGAGCGGCGATCTCTTCGAGTTCCGCCACTCGTGCTGTGGCCCTCTCGATCGTCTCAAGAAGGGCACGCTCGGCGGGACGGTCTTTGGCGGTCTTCTCTTCGATCTGGCGCAGGCGCACATCGATGCGAGTGCCCTCCGCATCGATCCCCGTGATCGTCTGCTCGAGCCGTCCTACCTCTTCGCGTGCAGAGGCGGCCTCGGCCGCGAGGCTCGCGATCGTCTGAGTGAGTTCGAGCGCATCCTGCTGTGCCGCGGCCAGGGCTTCCTCGGCAGAGACGACCCCGGCTTCTGCTTCGCCGAGGGCGGCATCGGCGGCAGCCAGGCGTTCACGCAGCTCACCGATGCGTCTCTTACGCCCTAAGACATTGGAATCCTGCGTAGCCTGCGGCCCGACACGGACCTTGCCCGATGGCCATACGATGTGCCCACGACGAGTGGCGAAACGGCATCCACTCCCGCTCGCCGCGGCGCGAAGCGCGTCCTCAAGGGTGTCGACGACACGTATGTCGCCGATGATCGATGAGAGCGCTTCTCGGATGCCGTCATCGCATTGGACGACATCAAGAAGCGGCATCCCCGGTCCGTCCGGACACCGTGCCGCGTGTCCGTCGATGGGCAGGAGCGCGAAGTCGCCGGTATCGTTCTCCTCCAGAGCAGCGACGACTGCCCTCACGGAGGATCGCGACTTCAGAAGGACGCAGAACATGTCGCTCCCCAAGGCGTTCTCCACAAGTACCTCGTACTCCTCAGGCGCGGTCACATGTTCTGTGACAGGTCCGATCACATCGGGCAGCTCCCGCTCCTTGGCCATGAGCCATGCGAGTGCAGGTGACGCGGATTCAAAGGCGCGGTCCACCTCTTCGAGCGCGCGGATCTCGGCCCTGATCTCGGCGAGCTCACTGCGACGCGCTTCGAGCTCACTGCGACGCGCTTCGAGAAGCCTGACGCGCTTGTCCACATCCGATTCAGCAAGCGCCGCCTCTTTACGAGCACGGTCCAGCCGGGCCGAGAGCGATTCGACACGATCGCGGCGTGCCGAGAGGGTCTGAGCCACACTGGATCGCTCGGTGCGAAGTGCTTCAGAGCGCTCGGCCAGCATCTCGGACTCCAACGTGAAGGCGGCTAACTGCTGCTGGAGCGATGCGAGTTCCGCGCGAGCGTCGTCGATCTCCTTGCGCGCGCGCCGCTGCTCGCCAAGCGCTGCAGCCAGTGCGTCTTCCGCGGCGAGGCGGTCCTTCTTGATCGCCTCTGACTCGCGACGCACTTCGGCGAGTTGGCTATACAAGGCTTCGAGTTGCGCCTCGGTGACCGAGCGCTCTTCGACGATCTGTTGCTCCTCGGCCCCGCGTTGACCCAACCGCGTCTCACTTTGATGCACCTTCTGCCGGAGCTCAGAGAGGCGTTCGATCAGGTTCTTGCCCTTCTCCTCCAGCAGCAACAGCCCCGAGTTGAGACGCTCCAGGATCGACTGCAGACGCCTCCGCTGCTCCGAGAGGTCGCCGACGAACAGACCCTTCTCCTCCAGCAACGACTGGAACTTGGCGAGTTCGCGTTCCTTCTCGGCAAGGCGGTATCGAGCGAGCTCGACTTCGGCGTCCTGTTCACGCTCACGCTTCTCGATCGCGTCCCACTGTGTCTGTAAGTCACGCAGATCGTGCACGGCGATCGCCGTTTCAAGCTCGCGCAGCTGCGCCACGACCTCGCGGTGCTCGGCCGCTTTCGTCGCCTGTCGCTCCAAGGGACGCAACTGGCGGTCGATCTCTGTCAGCACATCCCGGATCCGGTCGACGTGCACGTCCATAGAGGTGAGTTTACGGAGCGCGCGCTCCTTACGCTTCTTGTGCTTAAGGACGCCTGCTGCTTCTTCGACGAGTGCGCGGCGGTCCTCGGCACGTGAGTTGAGCACCTCGTCAAGGCGGCCCTGCGAGATGATCGAATGAGTGTCGCGACCCAGACCGGAGTCATGCAGCAACTCCTGGACGTCCATCAGCCGAGACGGCGTCTGGTTGATGTAGTACTCACTCTCGCCATTGCGGTACATACGCCGCGTGACTGTCACCTCGTCGAATTCCAACGGGAGCGTGCCATCGCTGTTGTCGAGCACGAGGTCCACCTCTGCGACACCGACGGCTTGGCGCGCGGACGACCCGGCGAAGATCACGTCCTCCATGGAGTTGCCGCGCAGCGATTTGGCGGACTGCTCGCCTAGGACCCACAAGACAGCGTCGGAGATGTTCGACTTCCCTGACCCGTTGGGACCGACTATCACCGTGACCCCGGGTTCAAGGGTCAGTCTGCTGCGGTCCGCGAACGACTTGAATCCCTTGAGGGTGAGAGACTTCAGATACAACGGCGTCCCTTCCGGTGCGACACGCGAGGCGTACGCCTCCGTCGCTGTGGAGGCGAGGTTATGCTACCACAGCATGGGCGTCACAGAGGTCCCTCAGGACTTCGCCATCCGTTCCAACGCCGCCGCCGCGGCGGCCTTCTCGGCTTGCTTCTTCGAGCTTCCGGACCCGGTACCGACGACCTGATCGCCTAAGCGCACCTCGACCGTGAAATCAGGAGCATGCGCCGGGCCGGTGGCTCGCACGACGCGGTACTCCGGAAGGCCCGCGCCGATGGCTTGGGTCTGCTCCTGCAGGCGCGATTTGGGGTCGTTGTGTGTGGCGATGTCGGGAAGCTCGATCACGTGCCCGAGAAGCCGGAGAACCACTTCGCGGGCCGCCTCGAGACCTGCGTCCACATAGACAGCGCCGATGAGCGCTTCGACGACGTTCTCCAACGCAGTCGCGCGCCCACGATCCGCAGAGCGGGCCTCCCCTTTGCCGAAGCGAACGAGCTGCGCTAGGCCGAGATCCCCTCCCACCGCCGCCAGGCTTTCTCCCGACACACTCGCGATCTTGCGCCGCGTGAGGACGCCTTCGGGCTCCTCGGGGTACCGTCTGAACAGCTCCTCGGCCACCACGAGGCCGAGCACGGAGTCGCCCAAGAACTCCAGGCGCTCATAGGACTGAGCGTTGGAGTCCTCGGCCGAGAGCGACGGGTGTGTGAGCGCAGCCTCGAGAAGCGCGCGGTCCCGGAAGGTATGCCCGAGAAGCTCCTCGGCGCGGGCGCAGGTGTCTTGGAGCGTCATCGCGGGTGTCGGAATATCAGGCAGGCGTTGTGGCCGCCGAAACCGAAAGAGTTGCTGAGCGCGGCGGAGACTGGCATCGTTCGTGCGACGTTGGGGACATAGTCCAGGTCACACTCGGGATCCGGGTCGGTGAGGTTGATCGTCGGGGGTACCGCACCTCGGCGTATGGCTTGAACGCACACCACTGCTTCGAGCGCGCCGGCGCCGCCGAGAAGATGGCCCGTCATCGACTTGGTGGATGAGACCGGAGGTACGGTGTCTTCGAACACCGCTTTGATGGCGCCGGTCTCGGCCGCGTCCCCTAGGGGCGTCGAGGTGCCGTGCGCGTTGATGTAGGAGATGTCCGAGGGCGCCATCCCTGCTCTGCGCAGTGCTGCCTGCATGGCGCGCCGCGCACCGTTGCCGTCGGGTGCGGGAGCGGTCATATGGTATGCGTCGGCAGTCGCTCCATATCCTGCCAGTTCGGCAAGGATGGTGGCGCCACGCTCCTCGGCGTGTTCCCAACGCTCGAGCACAAGGACGCCTCCGCCCTCTCCCATCACGAAACCGTCGCGCCCGGCGTCGAAGGGCCGAGACGCGCCCGGCGGATCATCATTGCGGGTGGACAATGCCCGGGCGGCGCAAAAACCCGCGAGGCCCAAAGGCGTCACGCCGCAGTCGAAACCTCCCGCTATGATCACATCTGCGTCGCCGCGTTTGATGGCCTCGCCCGCCTCGCCGATCGCATGGTTGCCGGTCGCGCACGCCGAGACCGGCGCGTAGTTGATTCCGCGTGCGCCATAGCGGATCGAGATGTGACCCGCCGCGAGGTCCACGATCATCATGGGTACGAGAAAAGGGCTCACGCGTGAAGGTCCGCGGTCCGCAAGCACCGCGCACTGCTCTTCCATCGTTGCGAGGCCGCCGATCCCCGAGCCGACGATCACGCCTACCCGGTCGGCGTTGGATTCGTCGATCACCAGCTCGGCTTGAGACACCGCCTCGTCAGCCGCAGCGATGGCGAACTGCTGGAAACGCGCCATCCGCCGTGCTTCTTTCGGGTCCAGCCAGGGCGAGGGGTCCCAGTCCTCGAGCATCGCGGCAAAGCGCGTGGAGTACCCGGTCGTATCGAACGCGGTGATCGGACGCACGCCGGAAGCTCCGGCGAGAAGCTCGTCATAGATGGTGTCCGAGCCGACACCCAGGGCGCACACCGCGCCGATCCCCGTGACCGCTATGCGTGTCATCGGTCCGCCGCCTCCTGCGCTGCGCGCCATTCGTCGACCAGACGTTGCATGAGCTCCTTCACGGATGGAACATCGTGAACCCGAGCAACGGAAGAGCCAGCGAAGACCAAACCGTTCTCGACGTCGCCCTGCTGCGCACGCTCAAGTTTGTCGATGATGCAGTAGGTCTTCCCACAGTCCTTCAGACACGCGACGCATCTCTCGATCGGTGGATAGTCACCCGCCGCGAGACGATCGGTCAGTGCGTTACGGATCGCTCGTCCTGGTAATCCCACGGGGCTTGTGGTGATCACCACGTCGGCATCGGCAGCGTCCACGTACTTCTGCTTGAAGGCATCGGGCGCGGACGATTCCACTGTGGCGGCAAAGCGAGTGCCCATCTGCACACCGGATGCGCCCGCATCCAGAGCACGTTTGATGTCACCACCCGTGACGACACCTCCCGCTGCGATCACGGGGATGTCGACGGCCTCTACGATCTCGGGGAGAAGCTCCATCATCGGCCGATCCGTGCCAAGGTGACCGCCTGCTTCGTATCCCTCCACGACGACCGCGGACGCGCCGAAGCGTTCGGCAAGTCGAGCGACACGCGCGCTTCCGACGACAGGCACGCATTCTACGCCGGCTTCCTTGCACCAGGCGAAGACGTCGCGTGAGAAGCCCGCGCCTGCGACCACGAGATCGACGCCTTCGTCTATCGCCGTCAAGACCAGGTCTTTGAACTTGCGTACCGCGACCATGACATTCACGCCAAGAACCCCGTCGGTGCGTTCTCTGGCCCAGCGGACTTCCCGCCGGAACTCGGCGGCCCCGAGCCCGGATCCAGCCACCAGTCCGATGCCGCCCTCGTTGGCGACAGCGGCGGCGAGAGGCCCCATAGAGATGCGTACCGCCATCCCGCCTTGCATGATCGGCAGATCAGCGCTCCGGCTACCGATAGTGAGTTTGGGCATGTCCACTGAGGTCCTCCGTGGAGTTGTTGTCCCGCCCGGCCGGTCCGGTGCGGGACCGGCCGGGCGAAGAATCGAAACGACGAGCATCTCTAGACGTGAGCGACGATGTAGTCCACTGCGTCGGACACTGTCTTGATGCCTTCAGCTTCCTCGTCAGGGATGGAGATGCCGAAGGATTCCTCGAGCGCCATGACGAGCTCGACGATGTCAAGCGAGTCGGCACCAAGGTCGTCGATGAACGAAGCTTCGGGGGTCACGTCGTCTTCCTCGACGTTCAGTTGGTCGATGATGACTTCCTTGACCTTGTCAAAGACCTCGTCGTTGTCCATGTGATACACCTCCTCTCCCCTGCCACGTCACGTATCAACGCGTATCCGCGATCAGGCAAACGTCATGCCACCGTCTACCACCAGTACCTGCCCGGTGATGTACGCCGAATCCGGCGAGGCGAGAAACGCCACCGCGACAGCCACGTCTTGTGGCGAGCCGAACCTCCTCATTGCTATGGTTCCCAAGGCGGCCTCGCGCGCGCTCTGCGGTAGCGCCGCGGTCATCGACGTCTCGATGAATCCTGGCGCTACCGCGTTGACGCGCACGTTGCGCGAGGCGAGCTCGCGACCGACCGACTTCGTGAGTCCGATCAGCCCAGCCTTGGCCGCGGCGTAGTTCGCTTGGCCTGCGTTGCCGACAAGCCCCACTACCGACGAGACGTTCACGATCGACCCCGAGCGCTGCTTCATCATCGGACGCGCTGCGGCGCGCATGACGTTGAATGCACCTGTCAGGTTGGTATCGATGACCGCTTCCCAGTCTTCGTCGGACATCCTCACAAGGAGACCGTCGCGTGTTATGCCCGCGTTGTTCACCACGACGTCGAGTCGCCCGTACCGTGCGACGACACTCTCCACGAGCTGGGTCGCCTCGCCAGGATCGGACACGTCTGCAGTGAAGATGTCGTGGTCACCACGGTGGCCCTCTTTCGTGAGCTCCTCGATCACACGTCGGGCGGACGAGGCGTCTCGGCGCACGCCGAATGCCACGGTCGCGCCGCGACATCCGAGTGTGCTTGCAATCGCTCCCCCTATGCCACCGTTCGCGCCGGTCACCAGGGCCACGAGTCCTTCGACGCCGCTCATGAGCGCAACACCCCCATCACAGAAGAGATCCCGCCGTCCTCGACGTCGACCGATTCCAGTCCGTCGAAGCGCCTGGCAAGCCCGCAGAGCACCGCGCCCGGTCCACACTCGACGAGGACCTCGACTCCATCGGAAACGAGCGCTTCCATCGTCTCGGTCCATCGGACAGGTCTTACGAGTTGATCGATGAGGCGCTTTCGGATCACGTCCGGCGAGGTGGCGGGGGCTGGATCGGTGTTCTGGTACAACGGGTACGCTGAGGGTCGCATGTCAGCGTCCCGAAGGATCTGCGCGAAGCTGTCTTGAGCCGCAGACATCAAAGGAGAGTGGAAGCCACCGCTCACCTGCAGAGGAACGACCTTCCGGGCGCCAGCCGACATCAGGGCAGATGTGGCCGCCTCGATCCCTTGGTGGGTACCGGAGATCACGATCTGGCCGGGGCTGTTGTCGTTGGCCACCCACACACCGTCGAGGCTGCTCAACAAGTCGAGCGCCATAGCCCTTTCCATGCCGAGCACGGCAGCCATCCCGCCGGGCTTCTCGGTGGCCGCGGCTGACATCAGACGTGACCTCTCGATCACCAGTTCGAGACCTGCTTCTGGGGAGACGACGCCGCCTACGGCAAGGGCTGCATACTCCCCCAGGCTGTGACCTGCAAGCGCTGCAGGTTCTGCTCCTTCTGAGAGTAGGGTCACGCCCCACGCCCAATCGCACAAGTAGAGGAGCGGCTGAGCGACTCGCGTGTCTGCTAGCCGGTCGGCTGGACCCTCGGTGGCGATCCGAGCGAGCGGAAGTCCCGAGAGCGCCTCCGCGGCGTCCACCAGGCGTTCAAACGACTCAATCGCGGGCAGGCGCTCGAGCATGCCGATTCGCTGTGACCCCTGACCGGGGAAGACGAGAGCATGGCGCCGCATGGTCTACTCTCCGGTCGCCTTCTCGTGCAAGGACCGCATGATCGCCTCGGCATCATGCACTAGTTCATGGACGATGTCGGCAGCGGGCTCGATCTTGCACACCATAGCGGCGCTCTGGCCCGCCATGAGACTTCCCATATCGACGTCGCCCTGGCGCATCGCGAGTGCGAGTTTCCCCGTCCCAAGCTCCTCGATCTCCTCGGGCCTGTTTTCACGATCGAGCTCCATGATCTGACGAGCGAGCTTGTTCTTGAGCACCCGCACCGGATGTCCAGTGGACCGGCCGGTGACGACCGTATCACGGTCCTTGGCCTTCAGGACCCGCTCCTTGACAGCGGGGTGGACGGTGCACTCGGTGGCAGAAATGAACCGTGTGCCGAGCTGCACACCTTCGGCGCCTAGCGCGAAAGCGGCGGCGACTCCTCGACCGTCGGCGATTCCTCCGGCTGCAACCACTGGAATCTCTACCGCGTCGACCAACTGTGGCACAAGGACCATCGTGGTGAGCTCGCCGATGTGTCCACCAGCCTCCATGCCCTCTCCGATGATCGCGTCTGCGCCGATCGATTCCATGCGCTGGGCGAGAGCGACAGATGGCGTGATGGGGAGGACTTTGATGCCGGCGGTCTTGAGTGAGGCCATGTACTTGCCGGGGTTGCCCGCACCGGTCGTGACCATTGGCACATGCTCATCGAGGACCATCTGCACGATGTCATCGATGTGCGGCGTCAAGAGCATGAGGTTCACGCCGAAAGGCTTGTCCGTGAGTGTCTTGGCCAGACGGATCTGCTCTCGCAGCAGATCGGTCGGCATGTGGCCGGCGCCGATGATGCCGATTGCGCCCGCGTTACTCACCGCAGCCGCGAGTTCGGCTGTCGCCGTCCATGCCATACCGCCCTGGATGATGGGGTGCTCGATGCCGAGTAGTCGTGTGAGCCGTGTGTGCAGGGCCATCTACCGGACCTCCTTCGTCCAACGAACGATGGCGGCGCCCCAGGTCAGACCCGCGCCGAAACCAACCAGCGCGAGCAGATCGCCGTACATGAGTCGTCCGCAAGTATACAGGTCGTTTACCGCAAGAGGAATCGACGCGGCAGACGTGTTGCCAGTGGTGGAGATTCCCGAGTAGACACGGTCGTGGGGAAGGCCCAGCCTGTCAGCGACGGTGTCAAGGATGCGCTGATTGGCTTGGTGCGGGATGAGCCACTTCAGGTCATCGACGTCGTTATGCGAGGCCAGTAGCGCCTTTCGCGTCGTCTGAGGGATCACACGTACGGCGAACTTGAAGACCTCCTGGCCGTTCATCTTCACATAGTGCAGTCCTTGTTCGATGCGTTCGCATGTCGCAGGCGCGGCAGAACCGCCGACGGGGATTTCAAGGATATCGGGGCGTGTTCCATCGGCGCCGAGGTCGATACCGAGGACACCCGGCTCGGACGACTCCTCAAGAACCACAGCCCCTGCCCCATCACCGAACAAGACGCACGTCGCCCGGTCGGTGAAGTCCACATGACGCGTGAGTGCATCAGCCCCGATGGCCAGCACCCGCTTCGCTCGGCCGCTTTCGATAGCGCAGGTGGCCGAGTGAAGCGCATAAACAAAGCTCGAACACGCGGCCATCGTGTCGACGGCCGCACACGAGGCTCCCATCTTGGCGGCGGCAAGACACGCCGTCGATGGGAAGATCTTGTCAGGACTCGAAGTGCCCACGATGACAAGGTCGATGTCCGCCGGTTTCAGGCTCGCGTCGCCAAGCGCGGCCAGCCCCGCGCGTGCCGCGAGGTCCGAGGTGGCTTCGCCCTCGGCTGCCAGCCTCCGTTCGCGGATACCGGTACGCGTCGTGATCCACTCGTCTGTCGTGTCGACGAGCCTCTCGAGGTCGGCGTTGGTGAGGCGTCGCTCGGGAAGATAGGCACCAATACCTGTGATAGCCGCATGCGTCACGCGAAGGGGTTTCTCCTCGGTTCAGGGTGTGTCGGAGTAGTGTACTCGTTCAGTGTGCGGTGGGAAAGCACACCGCACATTCGGCGTTCAGTCGTGATGGGCCTTGATCGCGAGAGCGATCTTGTCGTTCAGGTCGCTGCGTACCGCGCGCGCAGCGACATCGATCCCGGCTGCCACCCCTCGGTGACTCGTCGACCCATGACCGATGATGCATACCCCATCGACTCCCAATAGTGGCGCTCCGCCGTACGTCTCGGCGTCCATCGCGCCCCTTAGTTGTTCCAGCGAGCCCTTGAGCATCGCCCCAGCGATGGTTCTCACACGTGATGAGGTGATCGTCCGTTTGATCTCACGGAACAGGACGGTGGCCAGTCCCTCGAGTACCTTGAGCGTCACATTGCCCGTGAACCCGTCGGTCACGATCACGTCCACCGTGCCGTTCGCGACATCCCGACCCTCGACGTTGCCCGCGAACTGTGAGAGCTGCCGAGCCATGAGCGCGTGCGCTTCTACAGCAAGTCGGGAACCCTTGGTAGGTTCTGTGCCGATGTTAAGAAGTCCCACGGTCGGCTGCGCCACGCCAAGGACCGATTCCGAGAACGCTGCACCCATGTGCGCGAACTGGACCAAATACTCGGGCTTACAGTCAGCGTTCGCGCCGATGTCAAGAAGGATGCACGGCTTCTGAGGAGAAGGGATGACGGTGGCGATAGCGGGACGCGCGATGCCCTTGATACGGCCCATCATGAGAGTGGCTGCGGCCATGCAAGCCCCGGTGCTACCCGCCGAGAAGAACGCGTCAGCTTCTCCATCCTTCACGAGACGACAGCCTACGACGATGGACGAGTCCTTCTTCGAACGGACCGCCGTGGCGGGGTGTTCCCCCATGTCGATCACCTGGGTGGTTGCGTGGGCCCGGACGCGCTCGCGAGTGGCCGCGAACGGCGAGACCACGTCGTCCGGACCGGTGATCACCACCCACAGACCGTCGTCGGCCGCAAGGGCGGCGTCTACGCCATCAAGAACGACTCCAGGCGCGCGATCCCCTCCCATCACATCGACAGCCACAGTCACGCGGTCGTGGACCACAGGGCCTCCTCGTAGCGCGGTATCACTCATGTCTCATGCAGGCGATCAGATCATCGACGTTCACTGCGGACTCGAACATCTGGCGTATTCTAGCAGCCTTCCCCGCATCGTGAAGACGAGTATGTCCCATGAGTGCCTCCATCTTCTCGACAGCCGTGAGGGTGTCGGTGTCGACCAGCACCATCGGAACACCCATCTCCTCGGCCCGTGCGAGCACCAACGAAGAAGGCGGCATGTTGCCCGTGAGGATGAGGGCGCGGGTATTGGTCTCTAGAGCGGCGAGCTGCACATCTGCGCGGTCTCCTCCCGTGATGACCGCTTTGCGCGCCTTGCGGCGGAAGAACCGCAAGGCCTTGTCTTGCCCCATGGCGCCCACCATGAAGGCCTCGACAGGTTCCTGCAACTGGTCATCCGCGCAGAGCACGGTGCCGCCCAGGGCGTCAACGATCTCCTGCACAGACACGGAGGACAGCGCCGCGTCGGCCGGGATCGTCCCGAACACTCGGATGCCGCGTGACTCAAGGAACGGGACGACTCGCGAGGTGGTGAACTCCCACTGCGACTCCTGCACCCAATTGAGCACGACGCCCGCCAAACGACCAGCCAGGTGTCGTACCTCACAGATCACGGGATCCGGCAGGTCAGGAGTGGAAGAAGGCCGATGAACGAGCAGCACATGGGCGTCGAGCAGGGAGGCGACGTCGGCGACTGACAGCCCTACGGCGGACGCCTGCTCAAGGTCGCTAGGCCCTTCCACGACCATCGCCTCACGGCCCTTGGCGCACGCGGCGTAGGCATTGCGCACCACGCCGATCAGGTCACCCTCTTTGTGCGAAAGGACGTCTTGTATCAGTGCCTCGGTGCGAACGACTGGGCACACCGCCTCGAGCGGCGCGGGCACACGCAGCATTCGGTTGATGTACGCAGCGTCTTGGTCGGTGAGTACGCCGTCCACAGTCACGGGCATCGCGCCGTAGGGCTTGAAGTAGCCAGCGTCTATGCCTCTGTCGCTGAGTGCCCCCGCAACAGAGAGCGCGAGTCCGCTCTTCCCCGAGTACGGCGCCGTGGACGCGATGAGGATGGGATGCATCTTCAGGAACCTCCGATTCCGATGCGGACGTCGGCAGCGATCGCACCGGCGCCCCTGTCTGCGACGATCAGCGGATTGATGTCCAGTTCGGTGATCTCGGGGAAATCCATCACGAGTGCCGAAACGCGCCAGATAACGTCCGCTATCGCATCTGTGTCCGCAGGCGCTTGCCCCCTCGTGCCCCGCAGGAGGCCAAAGCTCCGTATCTCGCTCACCATATGCTGTGCTTCGCTCCTTGTGACTGGGCAAAGCCTGAAGGTCACGTCTTGCAGCACCTCGACGTAGATGCCGCCGAGCCCGAACATCAGCAAGGGTCCGAACTGCGGGTCGCGGTTCACCCCCACGATCACCTCGCGTCCTTTGGGAACCTGGTGTTGCACGGTGAGCCCCCACACACGCGCGTCGGGCATCCGCGTCCTCACGCGGGCCATGATCTGTTCGTACGCACGCGCGAGCGACGCCTCGTCCAAGATGTCTACTGCGATGCCACCGATATCAGACTTATGCAGTATGTCAGGGCTCGCGATCTTGAGCACCACTGGATACCCGACGCGGGCAGCTATCGCTCGGGCACTCGCCAGATCCCTCGCGAGTCCACCTTGAGGTACCGCGATCCCATAGGCTGCGGCGATCTTAGAGGCTGATTCCTCCGTGATGAACGTGCGTCCTGCTGATTGGGCATGATCGATCGCACGACATACCACGACGCGGTCCGAGGTGACGCCTTCGAGAATGTCGGGCTCGCTGTCTTTCAACGTACGGTACCGGTCCATCGCAGCCAAGGCTTCGACCGCGCGCTCGGGGAACTCGTACTGGGGGATTCCTCTCGAGCGCAGTGCTCTGACCCCGGTGGCGACCGAAGGGCCGCCCATGAAGCTTGCGGCGACGGTCACGTCGGTTCCCTCGACTGCATCGCACAACGCCTCGGCCATTCCGGCTGCATCCGTCATGGCCTGCGGCGTGAGTATCGCAAGGACGCTGCCGACGTTGCCGTCACGTGCCAGTGCACGGGCAGCCGCTTCATATCGCTGTGGCGACGCATCACCCAAGACATCAACAGGATTGTAGATGGCAGCCGCAGGGGGTAGCACGCGTTGCAGCTCACGGACGGTGTCTGCGTCAAGGGACGCTATCGGCACGCCAGAAGCTTCGGCAGCGTCGGTCGCGAGTACCCCAGGTCCGCCTGCGTTCGTGAGGATGCCCAATCCGGGCCGGGCGGGAAGCGGCTGGTGGGAGAAGGCGGCGGAAAGGTCGAACAGCTCCTGAACGCTGTGGACTCTGATGGCGCCGCACGCACGAAAGGCAGCATTGTAGGCGGCCTCCGATCCCGCAAGGCTGCCTGTGTGCGACGAGACCGCTCTTGCGCCTGCGTCGGACCCCCCTGCTTTGAGCGCGATGAATGGCTTGGTCTTGGTGAGCGACCGCACTGCTTCGACGAAATCGCGTCCCTGCGATATGGTCTCCAGGTAGGCGATCACCACTGCGACGCGCGGATCACGCTCCCATGCGCGCACAAGGTCGACCTCGGTGATGTCAGCCTTGTTTCCCAACGAGACGAAATGCGACAGTCCCACTCCCGCGCCCGCGGCCCAGTCGAGCACCGCCGTACCGAGCGCGCCGGACTGGGACATGAAAGCGACGTTTCCGGGTTCCGGGAACACAGGAGCAAAGGAGGCGTTCAAGGATGCCTCGGCACTGACGAGTCCTAGACAGTTGGGACCGAGTATTCGAATCCCCTTGGCCCGTGCGATAGCAACGACCTCGCGTTCGAGTGAGGCGCCTGCCGGGCCTGTCTCTTTGAAGCCGGCCGAGACGATGATGGCGCTCCGGGTCCCACGCGAGGCGCACTCATCGAGCGCGGCTGGGACCATCTGTGCGGGAACCGCGATGATGGCGAGGTCCGCGACCTCGGGTACAGCCTCCACTGAGGGGTAACAGCGATGACCGTGTATCGCCTCGGCGTGAGGATTGACCGGATATGTCGCCCCGGTGAACCCGCCTCGGATGATGTTGTCGAAGACCGCGTGTCCGACGCCGGTCTCATCGCGAGAGACGCCGACGACGACGATGGAGCGGGGAGAGAAGAACCCTTCGAGCACGCGTGACCTCCCCTAGACGCGACGCGGCGCCTCGCTCCAGGCGCCGGCAGGACTAGTCGGTCTCGATGATCTCTTTGCCGTCGTAATAGCCACACGACGGACACACTCGATGCGGGAGCTTCGGTTGATGACACTGCGGGCAGAGCGACCGTGCCGGGGCTTCGAGCTTATGCGACGATCGGCGCGAGTTGGTCACGTGTCGGCCGGTCTTCCTCTTAGGAACGGGCATCTTCAGGTGTCTCCCTTCGAGCGTCGCGTCACTGCGACGAGTCCTACCATCCAGTGCGCCCATCGAGCGGCGCAACGGCACATATTAGCATACGGCCCGCCGTCGTCGACAACTCAGCGGGTGTGATCGTCCGTCTCAGGGAAAAGCTCCTTGAGCTTCGCAAAAGGTGAGTCCGTAGGTTCCGGTTCACAGTCGCACGGCCCCCCGGAGAGATCCTTGCCACACCGAGGACACATGCCCTTGCACGCGGGGTCGTGCAAGGGTGCGAACGGAAGGTCGAGCGCGAGGGCGGCGCGCACCGCCGGCAAGAGATCCACAGACTCGCCTTGGATGAATTCGTACTCCTGGTCTTCCGGCAGTTCTGTTTCGCTTCCCTCGCGGACATAGAAACCTTCGACATCCGCGGAGATCGGCAAGATGAACTCGCGCAGGCACCGTACGCAGACAGCGCGCACGTCCACGGCTACGGCTCCTTGGGCGATGATGGCCGTTCCGGCATACGTGAGCGAGAGCTCCACGTGAGCCAGGCCGTCGGGTGCGAACATCTCGCTGCCGACGACTATCGGATCGAGGGCGATGTCCACATCGACGTCGAGGGAGCCTGCAAGATCCTCCAAGATCTCCGACACGTCGATGCGCAAGTCGCGTGGAGCACTCTCATGCACGCTGCCCGACCTTGCCTTGGAGACGATCACGGCCGCGCTGGACCGAAGTCAGGAGCTTACCAAGATTGACCTCGAGATTCGCCAGCATCTCATCGGCGTAGTCCTCCGCGCCGAGACGGATCTCACGCTCCTTGGCGCGAGCAGTGTCAAGGATCTCAGCAGCTTGCTGTTCCGCGAGTCGTACGATCTCCTGCTCACTGGCGATGGCCGCCGCGCGGTCGCGTGCCTCCTCGAGAATGCGGTTGGCTTCCTTCTCGGCCTCCTCGAGCATCTCCTGACGCTCTTTCACGATCCATCGCGCCTGTTTGAGCTCATCAGGGAAATTGGCTCTGATCTCATCGATGATCTCGTAGATCTTGTCGGGATCGACCATCTTGTTGGATGAGAACGGCACGTTGCGGCCTGCATCGACGAGTTCCTCGATGCGGTCGATGAGCGCCATGATGTCCATGTGTACCCTCCCTATCGGGACTGCTTCAACCGTGTGGCCAAGGCCTCACATACTGCGTCTGGCACAAGCCCGCGCACGTCTCCTCCGTGGCGGGCGATCTCCTTGACGGCTGATGAGCTCAGGTATGCGTACTCCGGGATCGACATGATGAAGATCGTTTCTATGTTCTGGTCGAGCCTGTAGTTCAACTGAGCCATCTGAAACTCACGTTCAAAGTCCGTGACCGCGCGCAGACCCTTGATGATGACGCGAGCGTCCATCTCCTGTGCGAAGTCTACAAGCAGTGTATCAAAAGGACGCACGGTCACATGCGGAACATGTGCGGTCGCGTCGCGGATGAACGCACAACGCTCCTCGACACTGAAGAGTGGGCCTCCGCCCTTGTCGGCGCTGAGAGCCACTCCGACGATCACTTCATCGAAGAGACTCGATGCCCGTTCGATGATGTCGAGGTGTCCGGCGGTCACCGGGTCGAACGTACCGGGGCATAGCGCACGTTTCACGATCGGGACTCCCTGTTCCACACGGCGTACGAGACGCTGGTGTCCCCGTAACGCTTCTCGCCTATCGGTGCGAACCCACGAGGCCACTGCGCTTGCGTGGATGAGGCGTGCTCGTAGACCACGATCGCGTCCTCGAGCAGCGCACCACTCTCCGCCAGGCTTTCGAGCAGCTTACTGACCTGCGCCGGAACGATTCTATAAGGCGGGTCGACAAAGAGCAACGACAAACGTTCGGGAGCTCTGCGTGCAACGCCGGGCGAAAGCGCATCGACCCTGGCCACTGTGCACTGTTCCTTGACGCCGAGATCCGCGATGCTCGTGCGGATCGCGTGCAGGGCTCGATGGTCTGTGTCCCAGAACGTCACATGCGCCGCTCCCCGCGACAAGGCTTCCAGACCCATGGCGCCGCTTCCGGCGAATGCGTCCAGCACCGCAGCTCCATCCATCGGACCGAACCTCGACTCGATCGTGGAGAACACCGCCTCTCGGACCCTGTCGGCAGTTGGCCGCGTCGTCGACCCGGCGGGGCCTGAGAGCCGTCGGCCACGGAATCGGCCCGCGATGATCCTCATCCGCTTGATACCGCCGATCCAGTGTCGGCCAGGATTGCGCGCACCTCGTGCCCCAGAGGGGCGTTCTGCGCGCACACGAGATCGGGGTCCACCGAGACCAGCTCTCTTGCATCAGCACGGGCCGCCAACAGAAGGTCCTCATCATCGACAAGAGAAGCGATATGGAGCTGCGGCAAACCACTCTGACGGCTGCCCAGGATCTCGCCTTCACCGCGCAGACGTAAGTCTTCTTCGGCAAGTGCGAACCCGTCGTCGGTACGTGCGATCGCCTCCATACGCTGTCGCCCCTCATCTGTCTTGGGGTCGGCGAACACAAGGAACAGGCCAGGATGCTCTCCGCGGCCGATCCTTCCTCGCAACTGATGCAGCTGTGCGAGGCCATAGCGCTCGCCGTTCTCAACGATCATCACGGTCGCGTTGGGGACGTCGATCCCGACCTCGATGACCGTCGTCGCTACCAACACGTCGATCGCTCCCTCACGGAAAAGCGCCATCACCCGTTGCTTGTCGCCAGGACGCATCTTCCCGGTGAGAAGGCCGACTCTGAGGTCGGGGAAGACACGCGACTGGAGCCGTTCAGCCTCGCGGTTCGCTGCGCGCGCCTCAGGCGAATCACCCTCTTCCACGAGTGCACAGACGACATAGGCCTGCCTCCCCTGGCGCACCGCGTTCCGGACGGTCTCGTAGGCTTCAGCCCTGCGTGCATGAGGGACGATCACAGTACGCACGTGGTCCGGTGGCCGGTTCGCCGGCCGTGTACGCAGGAAGGAAGTGTCCAGGTCGCCATAGTGCGTGAGCGCAAGACTCCTTGGTATCGGTGTGGCGGTCATCACCAGCAGGTCCACCGCGGGGCCCTTCGATCGCAACCGGAGACGTTGTTGCACACCGAAGCGATGCTGTTCATCCACGACGGCCAACGTGAGACGCTTGAACGACACGTCTTGTTGTATCAACGCGTGGGTCCCGAGGAGCACCGAGATCTCCCCGGACGACACTTTCTTTAGGATCTCTCGCCGTCGCTGCTGCGACGTCGATCCTGTGAGCAGGGCCCACGTCACTCCTGCGGCGTCGAGCAGGGGGCCCATGCTCGTCGCATACTGGTGCGCAAGCACCTCGGTCGGCGCCATCATCGCTGCCTGGGTCCCCGAATCGGCAGTGAGCGCAAGAGCGAATGCCGCGACGACGGTCTTCCCGGTCCCGACGTCCCCGAGGACCATCCGGTTCATGGGAGAGGGCGCCTGCATGTCCGCCAGTACCTCGCTGATGGCAGTGCTCTGGTCGGCAGTCAAAGTGAACGGCAGTGATGCACGCAGCGCGGCGACGTGCGTGCCAGTAGCGCAATGGGCGTATCCGGGTTGAAGATCGACGATACGATGGCGACGGACCGCCACTGCTGTCTGCAACAACAAGTGCTCCTCGTAGGCCAGGCGCCTGCGCGCCTCATCGACGTCTCGCAGCTGACGCGGGAAATGGATCGCGCCAACCGCCCACCAATACGGCGCCAGTCCCCTTCTCACTCGGATTGCGGAGGGTATCGGGTCGGGTACCGCGCCAAAGTCGAGCAGGGCGTCCGCAATGAGGCGACGCAACCAGTTGGTGGAAAGCCCTTCAGTCGCTCGGTACACGGGAAGCACACGGCCGAGCTCCTCGGGCGTCTCCGCGGCATCCATCCGCTCGACGAACGGGCTCCTCATTTGGCGGAGTCCGAAGTCCATCTCCATGCGCCCGGCCATCGCGATCCTGTCATCCACCGAGAAGCGCTTAGCCATGTAGGGCTGATTGAACCACACCCCTACGACAACGCCACTGTCATCGGCGATCGCTATCTCGACGATCGACAGTCGCGGCCGAGGTTTCTTGAGGCGGATGTCGCGCACATGTCCCACAACGGTCGCCTCGGACCCGAGCGGAACGTCGCGAATCGGCATCGTCGCGGTCAAGTCGAGATAGCGGAACGGGTAATGTCGCAGCAGGTCGCCGATCGTGGATATGCCGAGTCTCGCAAGAGCCTCGATGCGCCGGGAGTCCACATGCCGAGCGCTTCCGACCGGGAGGTCCCACGCGTTGCGAAGTGCGGGGTCGACCGAGCGGACATCCAGTGCAGGAACTGTCACGCCGCGCCTACTCCTCAGGATGATAGGCGACGCCGATCGCGCCGCGTCCCGCATAGGTGCCGATCACTGCCCCGACCACACATACCCCGTCGAGGATGTACCGTGCCTTGGCGTTCTCCAGCGCTGCCTTCATCTCGTCCAAGAGCTCTGGGGCGAGTGAGTGCAGCAGCACAAGACGCACTGGCTGACTAGCGGAGTCCTTCGCGACCTGCTCCGCTATTCCCTGGATGGCCTTCTTCGTTCCTTTCATGTTCTTGAAAGGCTCGATGATGCCTTCGGAGTTGAACGTAAGGACCGGCTTGATGTTGAGCATGCTCGCGGCAAGACCCTGTGCCTTTCCTGCGCGGCCGCCCTTGACGAGGTACTCGAGAGTGTCCAACGCGAACAACAATCTTGTGCTGTCCACGACGCGATTGCACGCCTGTGTCACCGTGTCCAGGTCGCCACCCGCGTCCCGGGCTTTGATCGCGGCCTCGACGACCAGAGCTTCCGCCGCACTGACGAGCTTGGTGTCGATGACCACGACAGGAATGCGCGAAGTCGCAGCCGCTAGATGCGCTGATTCACACGTCCCGGACAGCTGTGCGCTCAGGTGGATGGACACGATCCCCTCGCAACCGTTCGACGCGAGCGTCTCGTACACGGCGGAGAACTCCGCTGGAGATGGTTGAGACGTCTTCGAGAGCGTGGGCGACGATTCCAGCTTATCGTAGAAGTCCTCTGGGGAAAGATCGATCCAATCCAGATACGTGGCTTCGCCGAACAAGACCTTCAGGGGCACCATCACCACGTCGTGTTCCGCCAGCCAGTCCGGACCAAGATCACACGTGCTATCGCACACGATGCCGACCCTTTTCATGGTCCGCGCCCCTTTCTCCCCGCCCGACTGCACGGTCACTCCAATGCCAGTATCACAGGATAGAGCGGCTGTCCGCCACGGTGAGCCTCGACCTCGAGGTCAGGATAAGCCTCCTCCGCGCTGCGGACGATTTCTTGGAAAGCGTCGTCATCAAGGTCGAGCCCGGCGAGCAACGTCAGCGTTTCTGCGCCATCGGCGAGCAATCCGATGAGCTCAAGCGTGACGTCGGCCACGTTGTCACCGACTGCTTCGATCTCATCATCGGCGATACCTATGACCTGTCCCGCTTTGATGGTGCCTATCTTACCCTTGGCGTCTCTGACCGCGATCGTCACTTCGCCTGTACGGACCAGTCCAGCTGCATTGGTCATGAGGCCGACCGCGGTCTCGAAATCAACTGATGGATCGTAGGCGAGAAGCGCTGCAAAGCCTTCCGGCACCGATCGCGTTGGAACAACGGCGACCGGCTTGTCGGACAGGCCCACTACTTGCTGAGCCGCCATGATGATGTTGTGGTTGTTCGGCAAGATGATCACGCGCTCGGCATGGACAGCCTGGGCAGCCTCGTAGAGCTCTGCGGTCGAGGGATTCATTGTTTGACCGCCGCTCACGACGATGTCAGCGCCGAGTGATGTGAGGATCTCCGCGAGCCCGTCACCCGCCGCCACTGCAACGAATCCGACCGGCTTGACCGGACTGGAGGGAGCAGTCTCCTCTTGGAGTTGGCGGGTCCTCGCCTCCGTCTGGCGGCGCATGTTGTTGATATGCACTTCAGACACGTGACCCAATGACGTAGCCCAGCTGAGGACCTCACCGGGGCTGTTGGTGTGCACGTGGATCTTGTAGGTCTCGCGGTCCCCCACCACCAATTCCGATCCTCCATGCGCAGACACCCAGTCCTCGAGGACAGTCTTGTCCACGTCGGCGTCGTGGAGGAGGAACTCCGTGCAGTACAGGTACTCCTGATCATCCCAGTCATCTACCGGGCTGACGGTGAGCTCACCGGTCGCTAGGGCGATCTCACGCTTTGAGAATACGTGACCGTCGAGTCCTGCAACGAACCCCTCGAAGAGGACTGCGAGGCCGAATCCACCCGCGTCGACCACGCCATGCTCCTTCAAGACGGGCAAGAGCTCAGGCGTCCGTTTCACTGACTCGAACGCAGCCTTTACAACGGCGTCCAGTACCGCGTCCGTGCTCGCGCCTGATTCCGCCGCCTCCGCCGCCGCCTCGGCGCTGTCACGCAACACGGTCAGCATCGTTCCCTCTACCGGCTTCCGCACAGCCTGAAAGGCCACAGTCACCGATCTCTTCAACGCGTCCACCACGAGCTGGGAGGATACAGAAGACGCCGCACCCACGACCTCGCACAGGCCACGAAGGATCTGGCTCAGGATGACGCCCGAGTTCCCACGTGCGCCCATGAGAGAACCGTGGGCGACAGCACGGCACACCTCGGATAGAGGCACGTCGCCATCGAGCGCCGCAAGATCGGTCATCACGGCGTCCATCGTGAGACTCATGTTCGTACCTGTGTCTCCGTCGGGCACAGGGAACACGTTCAAGCGGTTGATCTCTTCCTTGCGTTCTTTGAGCGCGTCGGCGGCGGACGAGATGAGAGAAACAGCTGCTGCTCCGAGGTTGTCTGTCAGATTCCGCTGCGTCATTTGCGCACCTTGATACCCTGGACATGTACCTCCACGTCAGCGACGGACACGTCAGCGTCGTGGGTCAGCGCGTACTTGACCCGGTCAACCAGATTCCGTGAGACCTCGGTGAGGTTCGTTCCGTGCTCGACGACGATGTACAGATCGACTCGGACCAGAGAGTCGTCGATATTCGTGATGACCACGCCTTTGCGAAGCTTGTCCCGCGAGAGCAGCTGCGCGACGCCGTCCCTCAACGACGGGCTCGCCATTCCAACGACGCCGTAGCACTCGAGTGCCACGAACCCAGCGATGTCCGCAAGGACATCGTTGGCGATGGTGATCGTACCTGGGATCGCATCCACGACAGTCAGGCCCTCCTTGGCCAGCGAATGTGCCACTCCGGACAGTGCTATTACTCTATCGGGCTCGCGAGACGCCATTCGTCTCATTGGCCGATACGGTAGTATAGCCGACAGCGGATGTGCGTCGCACGGCCGAGCGCCGTCTCGTGCCGTGAGGTGTGTTGCCCCGCGAAAAGACCGCGTGATATCATCAGCCGGTTTCACGCTGATAAGTAGCAGCCCGTAGGGCCTGGGCAAGGATAAAGGACGGAGTCCCATCATGTCTCAAGTGTGTAGTGTCTGCGGCAAGCACCCATCCGCAGGCCGTAACGTCAGCCACTCCCATCGCGTGACGAACCGGACCGTCTATCCCAACATCCAGCGCGTCTCGATCATGGTGGACGGCACCGTGAAGAAGGCCAACGTGTGCACTAAGTGCCTCAAGGCGGGCAAGGTCACGCGCGCATAGCCGGAGTGCTTCTTTGTCTTTGATCCGTGGGTCTGATCACCGCACGTCCGGATGGAGATCCTTGTCAGAGCCCACCACTCCCTCGAAGACATCGACGACTGCGGGGTCGAACTGAGTGCCCGCCTTGTCCCGGAGTTCTGCGAGCGCCCGGGAGGGAGTCATCGCGGCTCGATACGGCCGGTCACTGGTCATGGCGACATAAGCATCGACGACAGCGAGGATCCGCGCACCTAGAGGTATCGACTCGCCGGCGATCCCCCCGAGGTACCCATGACCGTCGTACCACTCATGATGGTGGTACACGATGGGCGCCACGTCTCTCAAGGCGGGAATCTCCTGAAGGATCTCTGCCGCTATCTGCGGATGGAGCTTGATGAGACCACGTTCGACCGTGGACAGAGGTCTGCCACCAGGTCGAGCCCCCACGACGTTCATGTCCATCCCGATATCGTGCAACAGCGCTGCAATACGCAGCGCCTCAAGGTGCTCGGGTTCCAGACCGAACGCCTCGCCAGCAGCCGTCGCATAGTCCAAGACACGCTCTGTGCCGCCGCGCGCATACGGGTCCTTCGTCTCCAGGGCGGCGGCAAGCGCTTGGAGCGTGTCAAAGTAGAGCTCTCTCGAGGACGAGACAGCGCGCGCGTTACGCAAGGCCACGGCGGTCTGCCTTCCGAGGATCTCGAGTCCCTTCAGGTGCGAATCGGTGAACCTTGCCGGAAAATCCCGGCTTCCAACGTTCAGCACGCCAAGGACCTCGTCTCCGTCACAGATCGGGACCGAGACGGCCGACCGCACCGCGTGGCGACGCACCGCCCGAGTCCGCGACGGAAGGTCCTCTATCAACAACGGCTGGCCAGTTGCGAGAACCCATCCCGCGATGCCCTCGCCTGCGGACAGAGCCGTCTGTTCCACTACTTCGGAGGGCACTCCTCGGGAAACCACGATGCCCAGTTTGCCCGATGTCGGGTCGACGAGCATCACACTGCCTCTCACAGCGCCTGAGACGGCCATCGCGCGGTCGAGGGCCGTGGACAACACCTGCTCGGGGTCCAACAGCCGGCTCAGGTCACGCGCGACCTCGATGAGTGTCGTGGCCATCTCGGTCTCGGTCCTTGCCACGTGAAGCGCGAGCGTGCCCGCAACGGGTCCGCAGAATGCCGACGAGACGGCTTGCAGTTCTGATGCATCAGGGTCGTGGGTACACGCGAGATCGACAGCCATCACTCCCCGGGCCTGTCCGGCTGACAGTGGGACCGAGAACCGCCACACGACGTTTTCAGCGCCCTTGATCTGAAGTCGCGCAATCGGAGACAGGGTGGCTCGCCCGTCACGCACTGCCGCGCCCAGACAAGGATCATCCAACGGTACAGGTCGAGGCGGTGGACTCATGGGTCCTACTGTTGCCACCACACGCAGAGTACCGGAGCCAGGATCCTCCAGCCACAAGTGAGCTGCCACGGGAGAGTAGTCAGCGACGAACGCGTCCATGAGAGCTCTGAGCATGACGTCGGCCTCAAGGGTCGCCGGGACACGGGAAGGGGCCCGCTCCCGACGACGCGAACCGTCGAGCTCCGCAACGTCGGCGTTATCGGCAGACAGTGTCTCCGCCTCGGTTGTTTGCGGCGCATGAACGTCCTCCGCGCTAGACCGATGCGAGAGCCAGACAAACTTCAGGACCACGAGCAGCATCACGCTGGCCGCCAACACAGATGGCGCCGTCGGATGCAAGGCCGCCGCCAGCACGGCCGCTACGGCTGCAACGGCAGACAAGGCGACCGCGATGGCGGTCGATTGGATACCGCTACTAGACGCTGACGACATAGTGCGCACGACACTCCTCACAGACGACCTGCCTGAGCGGCGCTCATACGCAGCTTATCGGCACGCAGACTCGAGGACTCAAACCACGGTCCTACGCATCGCGGGACACTATCACCAAGAGCGTGCCGTTGGTGATCGACACTGATGCCCGCTCATCGACCATCACATTGCTGATTCCCAGTGACGAGAGTACACCGAGCGAAGCGCCTCGCAGAGGGTACTTCATCCCCGTGAGCGTCACGCCATGTGTCGGCCTGAACGCGAGCAGTGACACTGTCGTTCCGGCCGGTGCCGAGACAGTCACGCTGCGACGTCCTTGGTCTGTCAGGAGCCATGCTGTGAAGCCAGGCTCTGCGACCCAAGGCATAAGGTCGAACGCTCTTTCGAGAGAGCCCAGCGCTGCCAGCGTGTGGTCCAGACGACTGCTGAATGCCGCCGTGAAGCAGACCATCGTCGCCCCGGTGGAGCGCGCGTATCCTACCGCAAGGTCAAGGTCACTCGCGTCTTTGTCCTCGGGGTAGACGATCACGGGGATACCCGCTGCCTCGAGCCGTGATGTCGCCCCCGGGACGGCGGAATCGAAATCACCTACCACCGCATCGGGACGCCGTCCAAGAGACAGGCACCATTCCGCGGCGGCGTCACAGGCGATGACACGCTGTGCGCATGTCACGATCTCCCTGTAGAAGCGTTCGGCTCCATCCACAGGCGCAGCGCCTACTATCAGGGTCTCGATGTTCACGCGGTAGGGGCGCCCCTCCCCGCTCTTTCGAGAGTCGGCAAGATCACCAGAGCCGCCGCCAGGCACGCCGCTGCCGATATCGGCACGTACACATTGTACGCAAGCGAATACGCGAGCACAGGACCTTCTGCGTACTCGGCGAAGAAGATGACCCCCGAAATCACGTGTGCCGCGTAACGAGCGAGGGATCCGAGCACCACTCCGCTGGCCACTCCCGCAAGCGCCACTCGCGGTTCCCGCGCGAAGCGCCGCCACAGAGGCTGGAAGACACCTGCAAGTCCACACGCGGCGTACGCCACGGGGTAGTCCAGAAGATACTGGGCCCAGTGCACTGGTGGATAGGGGTCGACGAAGAAATCGATGACTCCGTAGAGCGCTCCGGTGACGATGCCCACCAACGGACCACGCCGTAGGGCGATGACGAAGATCGGCAGCATCACAAGGGATACCGTCCCGCCCTGCGGCATCCGCCACACTTTGAGCGTGTTCAGCACTGCGGCGAGTGCAATGACAAGAGCGATTTCAACAAGGGTCTTGGTGCGTTCGGACGACATCGCCATGACGCTCTCCTCCTTGGCGCCGAGAGTCTCGGCGTGTGGAAGAGCGTGGGACTGATCGGCGCCCCTTCAGGCGCCTACCGCTGTTGCCGATCCGCATTACCGGACCGCTCATTCGGTCGCAGCCTCTCAACGAGGCCGCCTCTCAGCCGCGCACGCAGCTCCCGATACGGTTTCTTGACAAGACCATTCTACTCCATCTGCTTGAGATAGGGATAGGGGTTCACCGCAGCGCCACCGTTGGGGTGGATCTCAAAATGCAGATGCGGTGCACTTGCACTCGCGTTCCCGGTGCTCCCGACCTTTCCGATGACTTCGCCCGCCTGAACCCTTCCTGACGTCCTCACATAGGAGCTCAGATGTGCGTAGTAGAATTCCCAGCCGTTGTCCGCGGTGAGCCAGATCGTATTCCCGCCTAAGCGGTTGGATCTTGCGCGGACAGTGCCCGAGAGCACCGCCACGCACGGTGTACCCGAGCGCGCCATGATGTCAGTGCCCTTGTGAGTGCGCCCTCCGGATCGCGCTGCCCCCCACGTGTCCGTGTAATAGCACGGTCCCTGTACGGGAAAGACCATGCCATTGGGTCCAGCCGGATATCGTCTTGACGACCCCCCGGTCACCCTGGCGACCGCTGCCGCGTACTTCTTCTGGGCCGCCTCGTATTCCGACTGGACAGATTTGAGCTTCTTGTCCAGCTGAGCGGCTTTCTTCTTCAGAGCCGCGGCTTCATCACGTTGTCGCGTCCGCAACTCCTCCATCTTCGCCTTCTTGGCGAGGAGTTCGGCCTGAAGCGCCTCCACTTCGCCTACGACTTCGGCGTCTCGGGCGCCCATCCTCTGTGCATATTCCAGCCGCATGAGCATGTCATCGAGGGTCTCGCTGGTAAGAAGCAGCGCAAGGTAATCGATCTCCCCCTGGCGGTAGATCTCGGCAGCGTGAGATGAGAGTCTCGCAGACGCTTTGGCGAGGCGTTCCTCGGTGATTCTGAGCTCCTTGTTCGTCTGCGCGAGTTCGAGGTTGGTCTTGTCGAGCTTCCAATACGCCTTCGAGTACGCATCGCCGGCGCGTTGGGCTTCCTTGCGAAGGCCGGCAAGCTTGTCCCTTAACACGTCGACCTCCGACTTGCCGCCAAGAGCGACCGCAGGCGTGAGGACCGAGACCGCCATCACGACGGCGGTAACAGCTCGTATGAGTCGCCGACTTCTATCTGCCGCCATCGGAACCTTCTTGAGCTCCCGCGGCGAAAGTGGCACCGACAGCTCGGTACACCGCCTGTGCGACATTGTCAGTCCACTCAGGGTCCGAGAAGTGAGCACTATCCTCAGGGTCGTTCATGCTGCCCAGGACGATCGTGCAACCTGGCTTCTTGAGCGCGGACAGGACCGCCTCCGCCGCTCCATCGGCTGTCCTGACATCCAGACCAGCCGATCTGAGGGCCTGCACCACCGCACTCGTGAAGCCGACGGACATTGCCTGGTGCGCGGAATCGACGGTGGACGAGCCGCGCACCTCGATCCCCCCGCCAGCAGACTGCCGCACGTCCAGAACGATCGCGCAGGTCACACCCGTAGTCTCGGTTGCCCGAGTCACACGATCGCCCGGGGTGGTCGCGGCAGTCGAGCTGATCCTCGTTACCACGACTCTTGCGCCCGAGGCTTCCAGCAAGGCCCGCACGCGGCGAGAGACCTCTGCGGTCACGTCTGGGGATGAGTCTCGCGGAACAGGGTCGATCACCACTACGAGTCCATCGAGTGCGTAAGGTGTAAGGATGTCTGAGGCGAGAGACCTCCCGGCCACCGACAGTCTCACGTCCGTCCCACGGCGTACCTCCACGCCAGGAGAAGGATACGATCCAATGACCGTCCCAGACGCGAGCTGCGACGCCACAGTCTCAGTCGTGACCACGAGTCCGCGACTCTCAAGGTCACGAACGGCCTCGGAAGCGTCCATGCCGATCACGTCAGGCATCGGGAACGTCTCCGCACCCGCCGAGAAGACGACTGTGACCTTGCCTCCGCGAGGAAGCAGGCTGCCCGCTGGGGGGTCCTGCGAAACGACCGTACCCTCTGGGGCGCTCACCGAGAAACGAGTGCCGCCATCGACCATCACCAGACCGGCCCCTTGCAGCGTCGTGATCGCCTGAGGTTCGGTCATACCCGCAACCGAAGGCACGGCGACTTGGTGTCCGTCCATGCCCACCGCCGCAGCGACGATACCTGCCACGACGACAAGCACGCCGAGAACGGCGACGATGATCAACCACCGCGGTACTAGCGGTGCGCGACGTGGACGGCTTCTCATGGGAACAGTATACCAAGTCCTATGTCTTGCCCCTCGGCGGCCTCACGTTGTATCTTTCGTGGCCACAACGACCTTGATCCATCCAGGAGGGACTCCGATGCCTGTCTACGAGTATCGATGCCCGGCGTGCAGTGAGCATTTCGAAGTGACACGGAACATCGCAGACACGTCATCACAGGCGTGCCCGGTATGCGGCGCATCTGCCAAGCGGGTCTTCTCGCCCGTCGGCATCGTGTTCAAGGGTAGCGGGTTCCATAACACCGACTATCGCCGATCGCCTGCGAGCGAGACGCAAGCCGCCTCGACCAGTTCGGACGCATCCTGCGGGGGTGAAACCTCGTCGGCCTGCGAAAACTGTCCTGCAGCAGACTAGCGTCAGTCCATACGAACCCAGAACTTCTCGGCGCCCGTACGGTACACCGTCTCGATGAAGCGGACCGTGCGGGTCTTGCTATCCATAGCCACCGAGTGCGTCCGGGCGCCTTGGCCGAAGTACCTCACACCCTTGAGCATCTCGCCATCGGTCACGCCGGTTGCGATGAAGGCGGTCTCATCGGTGTTGACGAGACAATCCATCGTGAGCACGCCATCGATGTTGCACGTCCCCATATCCACCGCGCGCGCCTTCTCCTCAGGGCTGCGCCATGCGAACCGTCCCATGAAGCAGCCGCCGATACACTTCATGGCCGCGCAGGCCAGCACACCCTCAGGAGCGGCGCCGATCCCTAGATACAGGTGGATACCCGTGCCTTCGATGGCAGTGGCCACGGCGCCGAACACGTCACCGTCGCTGATGAGGCGGATGCGAGCCCCCGCGGCGCGTACCTCAGCGATCAGGTCTTTGTGGCGGTCGCGATCCAAGATGCACACGACAAGGTCCTCGACGTCCCGGTCCAGGGCCTTGGCTACCGCGCGAACGTTCTCCGTGGGAGTCGCGTCGATGTGCACGACATCCGCAGCTGCCGGTCCGACAGCGACCTTGTTCATATATGTGTCAGGCGCGTGCAGCAGGGTGCCTTTGGGACCGAACGCGAGGACGGCTAGGCTGTTGGGCTGCCCAGCAGCGGTGAGATTCGTACCCTCCAACGGGTCGACGGCAATGTCGATCTCCTCGCCTCCGCGGCCGACCTTCTCGCCGATGTACAGCATAGGAGCCTCGTCGCGCTCTCCCTCGCCGATCACCACGGTCCCGGAGATGTCCACCTCTTCGAACGCCTTGCGCATACCCTGCACCGCTGCGTCATCCGCAGCGTGCTTGTCGCCCTTTCCCATCCAGCGCCCGGCCGCGAGCGCCGCCGCCTCTGTGACCTCGAGCATCTCGACGATACGCGTGCTACGCATGATGTCTCCCCACTCCCTAAGTCAGGACTTCGAATCAGGCACGTCTCCGCAAGCGCGCAACGAAGTGGCCATCGGGACCTCCGGGCGTCGGCCAGGACTGGAAGAACCCCTCTTGCGTGATGAAGCGCGCCCACTCACGCGGCACAACACTTGCGATGTTCTCAAGCGCGAAGTCCGCGCCACCTTCGCTTCCGAGGAACCCGTACACGACGTCTGCGTTCTCGGCGCGAGTGACACTGCACGTAGAGTACACCACAACCCCTCCGGGCCGGACAAGACGTGCGGAGGCCGCAAGCATGTCCGACTGCAGGCGGCCAAGGCGAGCGATATCCTCCGGTGAGACCCGCCACACTATCTCCTGATGTCGCCGCAGCGTGCCGATACCGCTGCATGGCGCATCGACAAGCACCGCATCTGCGCTTCTCGGCATAGCGACGTCGTCGGCCGATATGCGCACATCTGCGGTGACCGCGTCGACTCCCTCCACTCCCAAGTCGCGCATCCTGTGCGTAAGAAGCTCAGTCCTGTACGCGTGAACATCGACGGCGGTGATCGCTGCCGTGCCGCCCGCTGACACGGACAGCCACTGTAAAGCGGCGGTCTTAGCGCCCCTGCCTGCGCCTATTTCTACGATCCGACCCGCAGGCTGCGGGCCGACGGCGAGCGGAGCCACTTGGGCCGCGGCATCCATGACGATGACGGCGCCCTCGGCGAGCGCCCGGGAGGCCACGACGGCACGCTCGTCATCGACGATGAGGGATGCCTCGTCGGGCGGCGCCGGACGAGCCGCGACGCCCTCAGACGCCAGGAGTTCCGCTGCGAGGCGGGTCGTTGTCTTCAAGGGGTTTACCCTAAGGTAAAGCGGCGCGGGCGTCCGGGCCGAGGCAAGGAACTCCGCCGTGGCCGCAGGGCCGAGGCTGGAGGACACGAGCCGGACCATCCAGACGGGATACCCTGCGAGTCTTGCGGCCGCGTCGATGTCGTGCGCAGGGTCCCCCCAAGGGAACGACTCAGCATCTTCCGCTATTCTCCGCAGGATCGCATTCGCCAAGGCGCCTGCTTGTGGCCGAGCAGCCTTTGCCGCCTCGACGCCTTGGTGAACCGCGGCCCGACCCGGCGTCCGCATGTAGAGCATCTCATACGTGGCGACCCGGAGTGCGTCGCGTACCCGAGGCTCGATCCGAGAGCGCGCATGCGCATCGATCGCGTCGTCCAATACACCTTGAGTCTCGATGACGCCCAAAGCGAGCCTGACCGAGAGCGCACGCTCAGGCCCAGTGAGTCGAGCACGGTCACACTCCCGCAGAACGACGGGGAGGATGTATGCGTCGCGCGAGCGCGCCGACGCGAGGGCGCGCAGCGCTGCTCGGCGTGCCGGAGAGAGGCCTACCCCCGTCGCCATGGCACGACACCTTGTATCCGCCGACCGCGGGCGAATGCGTCACCGCTCATGGCGTTGCGACCAGCAGGCCGCAGCTGATCGATGAGCAGCACCCCGTCGGCCATTCCAAGTGCGATACCAGAAGAAGTAAGTGTCGCCATCCCCGGCTCAAGGGCGAGCGCCACGGTAGACGCATGGAGTACGACAACGCTCATATCGCCCACCACCACAGCGACTGAAGCACTCGGAGTGGATGCCCTCACTTTACGAAGGGCGACCGTCACGGTGTCCCGAGGGTCGAGCGCCACGTCCGCACGGGTCACTTTGGGCGCGTAGGTCGCCTTCGATTCGTCCTGGGGGCGCCACGTCACAGTGCCCGCTTCTATGCGCTCCAAGACGGTGAGCAAGGCGTCGGCTCCTGCCAGCGAGAGACGCTGCGTGAGCTCCTCGGCATAGAGCTCGTCCATCTCTACCCGTACCTGTAGCGCGTAAGGTCCCGTGTCCAAACCCTCTTCCATACGCATGATCGTGACACCTGTGACTGTTTCGCCAGTCAATATCGCACGCTGCACTGGTGCGGCTCCGCGGTAACGCGGCAGAAGCGAGGCGTGGACGTTCACGCACCCGAAGCGCGGCACCGCGAGGAGGTCGCGCGGGAGAATGGCGCCGTACGCAGCCACGCAGATCACATCAGCTTCGAGCGCCCTCATCTGAGAGACCACCTGAGGATCCGACACGCGCTCAGGTTGGACCACGCGAACGCCGTGTGATGCGGCACACTCCTTGACAGGAGGCGGGACGAGGCTGCTGCCGCGACGCGACACGGCGTCTGGCCTGGTGTATACAGCGAGGACCTCGTGAACCTCCAGCAAGCGTTCCAGGACAGGGACTGCAAAGCGTGGCGTGCCCATGAACACTACCCGCATCTGAGCCCCCCTTGAGCCAAGATCACGCGGACAGCGCCTCGTTGTATGCTCGGATCGCCACCTTACGGTCTTCTGGCGACAAGCGATCGAGGATGAGGACACCGTCCAGATGGTCCGATTCGTGTTGGATGACCCGTGCCATCAAGTCCGACGCTTCCAGCACCACTCGCTTCCCGTCGACCGACAGGCCCTCGCACACGATCGAGACACTCCGCTCCACGGGCACGGTGATACCCGGGACCGACAGGCATCCCTCGTCATCGACGACAGTCTGCGCCGACCGTTCGGTGATGACAGGATTGCACACCGCGTACAACGCATCATCGACGTCGAAAACGATCACTCGCTTCTGAATGCCCACCTGAGGCGCAGCAAGGCCCACTCCGTCGTGAGCGTACATAGCTTCGGCCATGCGCTTCACCAGACCGCGCAGATCCGGGTCATGTGCCGGGTCGACGGGGACGGCTGTGTCCTTGAGTACTGGATTCGGGTGGATCAGTATCTCCATGGTTCCCTTCTCACACATATGCACGTGATGAAGCAAGTCGCTTGCCGACGTATGATACACCGTGCTCGTCAGAGCAGGTCGAACGGGTCGACGTCCGGGGCGACCGAGACTCCTTGCCCCGCCGTGAAGCTCGCGAGAACATCTCCCAGCAAGATCCCGATGGGAGCCCCCGTCGGCGCGCGGACGAGCACATGCCTGCGATACACGTTCTTGATGCGCGACAGAGGCGCATCGGCGGGACCCCGCACGTCCCAGTCGCTCGGGATCTGTTCCTGCAGAACCGTCGCAAGCCGTGCAGACGCGGCGCGAACCCCTTGCGCGTCGGGACCCGAAAGGACGATGTTCGCGAGGCGCTTGAACGGCGGGTATCCAAGTTCGAGACGCGATTCGCGCTCCGTACGATACAGCAGGCCGGGATCGCGTGCAGCCACGGCCACGACGGCAGGATGATCCGGCCAGTACGTCTGTATGATGACCCGCCCCTGAACGTCGCCGCGGCCTGCGCGCCCGGCGACCTGCTCCAGCATCTGAAAGGTCCGTTCGGTGGCTCTGAAATCCGGTATATGCATGGTCGTATCGGCATTCATCACTCCCACAAGGTCTATGTCGGGGTAGTCCAGACCCTTTGCGATCATCTGTGTACCGAGCAGGACACCGCTCGTGAGAGCCTCAAAAGCCATCAGAGCGCGCTCGTGCCCGCCCTTGCCCGAGGTCGTGTCGGCGTCCATGCGCACGACCGGCAAGCCCGGCCAACGGGACGCCAGTTCCGCCTCCACGCGCTGGGTTCCCGCCCCGAACCTGCGGAGATAGGGACTCGAACAGCGGGGGCATTCTCGAGGAGCCGGCTCCTGGTGACCGCAGTGGTGGCATCGTAGGACACTCCCCTGCTCATGGTACGTGAGGGAAACGGAGCATGATGGACACTCCGGAACGAACCCGCACTCACGACAGAGCAGGAACGACGCGAACCCGCGGCGGTTCAAGAACAACACGGCTTTGCGAGCATGATCCTGTACCGCATCGAGCGCGCAAGAGAGCGCCTCCGAGAACATCGAGCGATTCCCGCCCTTGAACTCCTCGCCCATGTCCACGACCTCTACCACTGGGGGTGGCGCCGCTGTGACACGTGCTGGAAGCGGCACATGCGACCATTCGCCCGTGAGAACACGCTCCCGGGTCTCCAGACTCGGTGTCGCCGAGCCAAGCACGAGAGTGACTCCGCGCGTCGCCGCCACATGACAGGCGACGTCGCGTGCGTGGTACCGCGGCGCCGAACCTTGCTTGTACGATGACTCGTGCTCCTCGTCGATCACGATGAGCCGGAGACCCGGTATGCGGGCGAACAGTGCAGAACGAGCCCCTACGACCACCCTGGCTCGGCCACAAGCGGCGAGGTCCCACTGGTCGCGCCTCTCGCCGTCCGAAAGACGACTGTGAAGCACCGCTACCTGATCGCCGAACCGCGCCCTGAACCGGCCGACCGTCTGTGGTGTGAGCGAGATCTCTGGAACGAGCACGAGCGCACTGCCACCTGCGTCGAGCACCTCTTCTATCGCACGAAGATAGACCTCGGTCTTGCCAGACCCGGTGACGCCGTCAAGCACGACCACACTGCCTGCAGCCACAGTGCGTATCCTTAAGAGGGCTCTGTCCTGTGCGGGGGTGAGTTCGTGACGCACTCCGCTCGCGCCAGCAGGACCGCTCTTGAGACCCCTCCAGTGCCGTCGCGAAGTGACACGCACGACGCCACGTGCTTGCAAAGCCTTGACCGCCGCACTCACGGGCCCGAGTTCCGCTCTGAGCTCCGACATGAGCACGGGCCCCGCGCGAAGCGCATCGAGGACTGACCGCTGCAGTCGAGCATGCCCGGGCGGCGTATAGCCGGCCTCGATCACCTCGACGACCCTGTCCTCAAGCGCCTTGACAGTCGGCTTGCGCAGGGCCCACGTGCTGCCGCCTTGCGCGCTGACACGCACCAGAGAAGGTGCCGAGCCAGGAGGCATCACCAAGCGCAGCGCATCGATGGGATGAGCCGCATACTCCTGGGCGATCCATAGCGCAAGGTCCCGGCCCGCCTCGTCGAAGAGGCTCTCATCGAGGACGTCTTCAAGCTCGCGCAGAGCCGCCTGGTCGCTCACCGCTGCCGTATCCACGACGTAGCCGACCACTCGCCGCGCACCGAGCGGGACAAGGACGGGTACGCCGACGCGGACACGCGACTCCAACACGGTAGGGATCGCGTAGTCCAGCGGCTTTGCAAGAGCCCTGGTCTTCACATCGACGATGACGCGAGCAACGGTCACGACCGAGACTGACTCCTTGGACGGCTACCGGCACCAGGATACAGAAGGCCACCGACACGGTCGTGCCGATGGCCTTCCTTTCGCCTCGACGTGCTACTCGATTGCGGCGAGGAGCGCGTCTTTCCGATCGGTGCGCTCCCACGTGAAGTCGCCGTCTTCTCGGCCGAAATGACCGTACGCGGCGGTCTTGCGATAGATGGGTCGCCGAAGGTCGAGGTCTCGGATGATGGCGCCGGGCCTGAGATCGAACACCTCGCCGATGGCGCGCTCGATCTTGGCGACATCCACCTTCTCGGTGCCGAAGGTATCGACCGTGATGGACAAGGGGTGCGCCACGCCGATGGCGTAAGCGAGCTCAAGCTCGCAGCGATCGGCAAGACCCGCAGCGACGACGTTCTTGGCCACCCAGCGTGCGGCATATGCCGCGGAACGGTCCACCTTGGTGCAGTCCTTGCCGGAGAAAGCTCCCCCGCCGTGACGGCCCATTCCCCCATACGTGTCGACGATGATCTTTCTGCCTGTGAGGCCGGTATCCGCCATAGGGCCTCCAAGAGCGAACCGGCCAGTCGGATTCACATACACTTCCGCGTCGTCCCACTCGATGTCTTCAAGGTCGAGTACGGGCTCGATGACGTGCTCGATGATGTCAGGCCGCATGAGGCTCTCGATGTCGACCCCGTCCGCATGCTGGGACGAGATCACCACCTTCTCCACAGCCGCAGGCATGCCCTGAACGTATCGGACGGTCACCTCTGTCTTGCCATCGGGACGCAAGTAGCCGAGGGGGCCGCCTTCCTTTCGCACCGCCGCAAGCCGTTCTGCCAAGCGATGAGCCAGATGGATCGGCATCGGCATGAGCTGTCTCGTCTCGTTGCACGCGTACCCGAACATCATGCCCTGGTCACCAGCGCCGATGAGATCGAGCGGATCGGAATCCCCGCGCTTGACCTCGAGTGCTTGATCGACACCCATCGCGATGTCTGGGCTCTGCTCGTGGATGGCGGTCAATACACCGCAGGTCTCGTGATCGAACCCGAACTTCGCCCGCGTGTATCCGATATCCTTGATGGTCTGCCTCACAATGGCAGGGATATCCACGTACGCATGCGTCCGCATCTCGCCTGCGACAACCACGAGCCCCGTCGTCATGAGCGTCTCACACGCGACACGGACGTAGTCGCGCGACGCCTTCGAGCCGCCCGGTGTCGTGTAGCCCTGGTCCTCCAACTCGCCTTCGCGCTTCACTATCGCGTCGAGGACAGCGTCCGAGACCTGGTCGCACATCTTGTCAGGATGGCCTTCTGTGACCGACTCCGAGGTGAACACGTAGTCCCGAGCCATACCGTCTCCTTCATCCGCGCGAGCGTTCGCTCGCTTCTGTTCCTGAGGAACAACAAGTCCCTCGCCCGCTCAAGACAAGGGACTCGCGGCAAGAGCCGGTATTCCCTCATCTTCCAGGCCCGTGAGCCTGCCGCAATGTGGCACCGTGAATCACTTTCGACTTCGGTTGCCGGGGCATCGTCGGGTGCGGTCCCTACGCCCTCTGCAGCGACATGTCACCGTCGCTGCCTCATGATGAGTCCATCGGACTGTAGCACTCACATGCGCCTTCAACAAGGGCACGCACTCCCCGGCGTGTGGTGCTCCACGCACCTGGTATCATGAGCCTGTCGATTCGTCGGGAGGTGGCGCCGTGTTCGGAAAGGTCCTCCACAAGGCCGTGGACTGGTTAGAGCGGGTCATCGCGTCACTCTTGGTGGTCATCGCTGTCTTGGGAGCCGTCGATCTGGTCGTCGAACTGTATGCGGCAGTGAGCGGCAAGGGGTATCTCACCCCTGAGACCATCCTGCGCGTTCTCGACTCGGTCCTTGTCGTGTTCGTCGTGATCGAGCTTTTCAACATCGCGGTGGCCTACATGAGCCGCCGCAATGTGATCACGACCGTGATGGAGGCCGGCTTGGTCGCGGTCGTGCGCAAGCTTGTCATCTTCGAGACCACAGGCGAGCCGATGTACGTTCTTCTCAAGGCATGCGCACTGGCCGTGTTAATCGTGGCCATCGGAGTCACGTGGTACCTTCTGCGCCGGTCCGATGCATGTGAGATCGCCGCTCGGGCCGAGAGCAACGCTGTGTGAGACATTTCCGAGAGGAGTACCGTGCCGCCATCGCCACGTGTCCGTTTCGCCCCAAGCCCGACAGGCCACCTTCATATCGGGGGAGCTCGTACCGCGATCTACAACTGGGCATTCGCTCGTCATCAGGGAGGTACGTTCGTCCTGAGGATCGAAGACACAGACCCCGAGCGCTCTACTCGGGAGAACACCGACGCGATCATCCGCGCAATGGAGTGGCTCGGCCTTGATTTTGACGAGGGACCCGGCGTCGGAGGCCCCTACGGGCCGTACTTTCAGACTCAGCGCACGCAGACGTACGTCGAAGCCCTCGATCGCCTCAAGAGAGCGGGAGCCGCCTACCCGTGCTTCTGCACGCCGGAGGTCCTCGAAGCGAAGCGCACGACCGCCCGCGAGCGCGGAGGTTTTGCGGGCTATGACCGGACCTGTCGCACGCTCGACCCCGATGAGGCTCACCAACGCATCGCTCGCGGGGAACCGCATGTGTGGCGGCTGAAGGTACCTCTCGACCGCGGGGACATCGTGTTCAACGATGCTGTACGCGGCGAGGTCGTGTTCCAATCATCACAAGTCGACGACCTCGTCCTCGTGCGAACTGACTCGACGCCCACCTACAACTTCGCCGTCACGATCGATGATGCGACCATGCGAATCTCGCATGTCATACGCGGTGACGACCACCTCTCGAACACTCCCAAGCAGATCCTCATCTACGAGGCTCTCGGCGAACCCATTCCCACGTTCGCACATCTCTCGATGATCTGGGGGCCCGATGGGAAGAGGCTCTCCAAGCGTCACGGCGCTACCTCTGTCGAGGCGTACCGGGAACAGGGGTATCTCCCAGAGGCGCTCGTGAACTACCTGGCGCTCCTGGGTTGGTCGCTCGACGGTGAGACGACGATCTTCTCACGCGAGGTCCTGAAGGAGCACTTCTCGCTTGAACGCGTGTCCCGCAATCCCGCGATCTTCGACGTAGAGAAGCTGGATTGGATCAACGGCACATACCTTCGCGAGATGTCCCCATCTGACTTTGCACAACACATGATGCCCTGGCTTCAGGATGCGGGACTCACCACCATCGACGATTACGCCACGCGACCGGACTGGTACCACACCCTTGCACCGCGCGTGGCCGAGAGGGTAAAGCGTCTGTGCGATGCCCCCGCACTCGTGGAGTTCCTCTTCAGGGACACGATCGAACTCGAGCCCTCATCTGTCAGCAAGGCTTTGCTCAGTGGCGATGCCCGCTCGGCTCTTCGTGCGGCGCAGGCGGCCCTCACCTCTTTGGAGGTGTGGCGTTCGCAGGAGATCGAGACGTGCTTGCGAGGGCTCGCGGAGCGTCTGGCCGTCAAGCCGAAGATCGTGTTCCAGGCGGTGCGCGTGGCCGTCACAGGATCTGTCGTGAGTCTGCCACTGTTCGAGTCGCTGGAGCTCCTGGGGCAAGACCGGACGGCCGAGCGGATCCGTGCTGCTCTGGAGGCGCTCGACAGCGACCGTAACCCAGCAGATGCGGCTTCTGAGCCCTATGCCAGGTAAGGTTGACATGCATAGGAACCGCAGGTAGCATACCGAGTCGCCCCTTGGGCACTCGTCAGGTACTGGGGTATGGTGTAACTGGCAACACGTCGGATTCTGGTTCCGAAGAGTCTAGGTTCGAGCCCTAGTACCCCAGCCAGCAAGGCCCGTTCGTCTAGCGGTTAGGACACCGCCCTCTCAAGGCGGAGATCACGGGTTCGAATCCCGTACGGGCTACCAAGCAAACATCCGCACCCCTGTCGAAGACAGGGGTGTCGTGTTCTTCGGGATGCTGAGGCGACAGTGGGACCGCGCAGCGCTGTTGTGCTATCCTCGGCGACCATGGACAAGAACAGCACACCACCCTCTTCACGAAGCGATTTTCTGCGCGACATCGTCGCCTCCGACCTTGCGAGCGGTCGTGTGCGCGAGGTCGTGACCCGTTTCCCGCCTGAACCTAACGGTTACCTGCACATCGGACACGCGAAGTCCATCTGCCTCAACTTCGGGATCGCCGCCGAGTTCGGTGGAACGTGCCATCTGCGGTTCGATGACACGAATCCCAGCAAAGAGGAGCAGGAGTACATCGATGCGATCCAGGCCGATATCGCATGGCTCGGCTTCGACTGGGGCGACAAGACCTACTACACGTCGGACTACTTCGAGCAGCTCTATGACTGGGCGGTCTATCTCATCAAGCACGGCAAGGCGTACGTCGACGATCTGTCCGCAGAGGAGATCCGCGAATACCGAGGCACTCTCACGGAGCCGGGGCGCAACAGCCCCTGGCGGGACCGTTCCACCGAAGAGAACCTCGACCTGTTCGAGCGCATGCGCGCAGGGGACTTCCCAGACGGTTACCGCGTGCTGCGCGCCAAGATCGACATGTCTTCGGGCAACATCAATCTTCGCGACCCGGTCATGTACCGGATACTGCACTCCACCCACCCACGGACAGGCGATGCGTGGTGCATCTATCCCTCGTACGATTTCGCCCACGGACAGTCCGATGCGATCGAAGGTATCACCCACTCGATCTGCACGCTCGAGTTCCAGGACCACCGGCCACTGTACGACTGGTTCTTGACGAATCTGCCCGTGCCATCCGTCCCCCGTCAGTACGAGTTCGCACGGCTCAACCTGACCCACACGGTCCTATCGAAGCGCGTGCTGCTGAGGCTCGTCAAAGAAGGGCTCGTCCGCGGCTGGGACGATCCACGGATGCCTACGATCTCGGGAATCCGGCGTCGAGGGTTCCCCGCCCAGGGCGTACGGGACTTCGCGGCGATGATCGGCGTCGCTCGGGCAGACAGCGTGGTGGAAATCGAGATGCTCGAGCACGCCGTGAGAGACACGCTGAACCGCACGGCACCGCGGCGGTTCGGAGTCCTCGATCCGATCAGAGTCGTGATAGAGAACTACCGTGAGGGAGCCGTAGAGTACGTCGACGTGCCCAACAACCCCGAAGAACCCGACGCGGGCACCAGGGCGGTCCCCTTCTCCCGAGAGCTGCTGATCGAGCGAGACGACTTCATGGAAGACCCGCCGGAGAAGTTCTACCGTCTTGCGCCTGGACGCGAGGTCCGCTTGCGCTCGGCGTACTTCATCACTGCCCGCCAGGTGGTGAAGAACGCGCACGGGGATGTTGTCGAGCTGCGGTGCACGTACGACCCCGCGACGAAGGGCGGCAGCGCCCCCGACGGACGACGCCCGCGTGCCACGTTGCATTGGCTTTCGGCTCCGCACGCGGTTCCTGCGGAAGTCCGCCTGTACGACCACCTGTTCGCAAGCCCCTACCCCGGCACTGGCGGGCGTGACATCCTCGAAGATGTCAATCCGCGGTCCGAGACCGTGCTGCGCACGTGCGTCGTCGAACCCTCGTTGGCTCAACCAGTCGTGGGGCAGACAGTCCAGTTCGAGCGACTAGGGTACTTCTGCGCAGATCCCGACTCGACACCTACCATGCCGGTCTTCAACCGCACACTCACACTCAAGGACACGTGGGCGAAGCTGCGCGCGAAGACGGCGTGAGTCCACAGGCGGAGCGTGAACTCCTTCAACCTGCTAGAATGTCGTGGGAGTGGGCCAGGCGGCCGCGCGCAGCGATGCGTGAGGAAAGTCCGGACTCCACAGGGCAAGGTGCCTGCTAACGGCAGGGCGGCGCGAGCCGACGGAAAGTGCCACAGAAAAGAAGACTCCCTCGCTCACGCGAGAGAAAAGCTGAAACGGTGCGGTAAGAGCGCACCAGCGCCATGGCAACATGGCGGCTTGGCAAACCCCACCTGGAGCAAGGGCCAATAGGAGCGGTCAAGGCTGGCCCGGCCGTCGCTCGGGTTTGCCCGCACGAGGCCATCGGTGACGGTGGTCCCAGATAAATGGTCGCCCACGACAGAATCCGGCTTACAGGCCCACTCCCGCCCTCTAGGCAGAACGGACGTGCTTGCGCACGACGCCTACCAGGCCCTTGCCATCGAGTCCGGCGAGACGCACATACTCTGCTCCTGCTTCGCGCGCGATCTCCCGAGCCGCGGTCCCGCCTCCTGGCAACGCCGTCGTGTCGATCACGATAGTGTTGATGTTACCGGCCCTCACTCGCGCAGCGGCACTCTTCGCGTCCTCGGAGCCCAGCCCGCCGTTGATGCCGACGTTTGCACGGCCGTCTGTGACCAAGACGAGCCACGGGATGACCTCGTCGTTGCGCCGTGTCTCGGACTCAAGGACTTCCAAAGACCGCACCAGACCATGCGCGAGGGGCGTTGCTCCGCCTGTCGGAAGGCTTCGAAGCTTGAGTTGCGCGAGCTCCACGCTCGTTGTCGGCGAAAGAAGAAGCTCGGCGCTTTCCCCTCGGAACGCGACAAGTCCCACTCGGTCACGACGCTGATACGCATCGACGAGAAGCTCAAGCACGGCCGCCTTGGCCGCTTCCATCCTGTTGATAGCCCCCATCGACCCGCTCGCGTCCACGCAGAACACGATCGATGCCCCAACGCGACGCTGTCGCACTTTGTTCTGGAGGTCCGCTGTGTCGAGTTTGATCGCCAGGTCGCCCTCCCGCCCGGCTTGCATGGGAGCCGCGGCTCTCATCGTGGCATCGAATGCGATGTCCGGGGCCATCCCCGGACGCAAAGGCTCCGAGCTCACGTATCTGCCGCTCCTGTCACCGGAAGTCGTCACATGACGCTTGCCACCGTATGAGCGGCGCAATCGATCCATGTCGGTCGTAAGGCGTGCACTGACCTCCTCGACGGACTCGACTGCTGTACTTTGATCGACCGTCAACCGCAAGACACTTTGGATGTCGTCGACCACGTCTCCGGAGACCGGCGTGGGGACAGCAGCTTCACCCTGCGGGTCGGCCATGCCAGCCGCCGCAAGTGCGCTTGCCAGCCTGTCACCGTCGTGCCGTTCGTCATCGAAAGGCTTCTTCTTCATCCGGTGGGCGAGCACCATCGGCGCCACGGCGCGCACGTCTGCACTCGTGACTTCGCACTCCCCCCGCAGCAGAGCATGCGCGACTGCAGCCCTTGCCATCACGAGGTCGGCTCTGTGGCCATCCACTCCCAAAGCCGAGCATACCGAGGCGATCAAGAACAAGAGGTCGTCGTCAAGCTCTAGGTCGTCTACTCGGCGCTGGGCCTGAGCAAGACGTACCTCCAACTCGCGCTCAGCGTCGCGCCACTCTCGTGCAAAACCCTCGGGATCGTCTTCAAAAGCCCGGCGGCGGCGTAGCACTTCCACCCGCTCGCCCGGATCGTCAAGACCCTGTACGTCCACACACAGTCCGAAACGGTCCAAGAGCTGCGGCCGTAGCTCACCCTCCTCGGGATTCATCGTGCCGACAAGGATGAACCGCGCGGGATGCGAGAAGCGTACGCCCTCCCTCTCGACGATGTTCACGCCGCTTGCCGCCACATCCAGGAGCGCGTCTACGATGTGGTCTTCGAGGAGATTCACCTCGTCCACGTACAGGATGCCACGGTTGGCATCGGCGAGAAGGCCTGGCTCGAAGCGTCGCTCGCCCTTCTTGAGGGCATGTTCCAGGTCGAGTGTGCCGACGACTCTGTCTTCGGTGGCCGAGACCGGAAGATCTACCAGACGCGGACGACGTCGGGTTTGCGGCAGCGGGCCCGTCCGTCTCGCACATTCGCAGTCCTCGCACCGGTTCGCAGTACCGCTTGGATCACACCCGTATCGGCAGCCGTCGACGACCTCGATCGGTGGAACGACACGCGCAAGTGCTCGAACCGCAGTCGATTTCGCTGTCCCCTTCTCACCGCGTATGAGCACGCCACCGACACGCGGATCGACGGCGTTCAAGAGCAACGCCTGCTTCAGTGTGTCCTGCCCTACGATAGCAGTGAACGGGAAGTCGCGACGTTCCACCGGCATGCCTCTTCCCTCTCAAGAGTGCAACAAACCCGTCTACAATATACTGTAGGCGGGTTTGCGATGCCACCAAGATTTTGTGGTCAGGTGGCTTTCCATTGAAAGGCGCCGCACTCCTCCGGGGAGCTCTGCCCGACCTTGGGACAGGTGTTCGCGTACACGCAATCGTTGCATGTGTACCGGCTGAGTTCCAGTTCGCCGGAGGGTTCGTACACGCCCGTGAGCGCATCGGCCGAGGGCAGGTCCACCGCCGACACCGTGCCCGAGAAGGCGTCTTCAGCAGGTTCTTCGGCGACCGGTGGGTTCTCGGAAGACGCTGTTGCGCTGGCCGCCAGCTCTTCGTAGTCACCCATGATCACAGGGCGAGGCTCGAACGGCTCATCACCCACAGCGGGCGATGTGAGGATCAGCGAATCCTCGGCGAGGATGCTCACATACCCGTCATCGGTCTGGATTGGTTCATCCATCGCAACCGTCTCGTCGCGCTCCTCGGCCTCCGTGCTGACTGCCTCCACGTTCACCCACGGCCACGCGAGGCCGTCGTCTCGCGTAGAGGCGTCCCCGTCAGCGGCTGCCACGTCGTCTGTCGGTTCTTGCACGCCGCTCGTGTTGAGGGCCTCGATGACGACACCTATATCGTCACCGTTCACTTCGGGAGTGGCCGATGCTGTCACGGACTCGGGCGCGGCGATGCCCTGCTCCTCCAAGGCCTCGGCCGCCCGCTTCAGGATGGACGCCAGGTCCGGAGTCGCCTCTTGGTCAAGGGCCTCAGCAGCATCCGCGAGCTCGCTTTGTTCGCCAAGGATGTCCCGCGCAGCCGTCGGCGTCCACTCTTGGCCGACAGGCTCCGCCTCGCCCACCGATTCGAGAAACGTCGGCTCTTCCGCGAGGGTCGCGCCTTGCGAAACGCTGCTTCGTGCCGGTGAAGCCTGCTCGGATCTCCCTGCAGGAAGGCCTACGACGACCACGGGCACCGCAGTCGATGTGTCCATGATGAACACATCGAAGCCTTCCACATCGATGGCGCCCGTGCCAGCAAGCGACTGTATACCGCGTGCGGCCGCCTGTTGGGTGTCGTACGCTTGTGCCCCGAGCAACCCCCAGGAATCATCGGTTGTCGAACGTCCTACGACGATGAAGCTCATGTGTGTCCTCCAAGACGTCCACCGGCTCATGCGGTGACTCGTACCGTTATCGACTATGCTACGGTCGCATTCCGTGACATACAACACACATCCCCCGAACAGCCGGCACAGTGCTAGTATTGTGCGTGTTATCACACGTGCGAGACGAAGGACGATGCTCGGTCCCACTTCGCTCACAGATGGCGAGTTCGTCGCCGTCGACATAGAGACGACAGGGTGCCGCCCCGGAAGCAGCGGCATCATCGAGATCGGCGCTGTCCTGGTCCGTGCGGGTGCCATCGAAGACGTCTTCCAGACCCTGGTAAGGCCCCCCGAGCCGATCCCGCATTCCATACGTGACCTTACCGGTATCGATGATGAAATGGTTGCTGACGCGCCCCCGATCGAGCACGTCATCAAGGATTTCCGTGATTTCACCGGCAGGGCGGTCCTTGTCGCTCACAACCATCGCTTCGACATGGGTTTCCTCGACTTCGAGGCAGAGCGCGCGTGGGGTGTCCCTTTTCCTCGTCCTGTGCTCGACACTCTCGCTCTTGCCCGTCGGCTCCACCCCGAGCTGGACCGTCACAATCTGCGCGTGCTCGCCTCTTATTACGGTGTGGATGCTGTTCCCAATCATCGCGCACCCGCCGATGCCCTGGCGACTGCCCAGATACTCCAGAGGATGCTGCCCGAGCTCAACACACGAGGTCTGATGACTGCCGAGGACGCGTCGCGCTTCTGCGGCCTTGCCAGACAAGGCGTGCTCGCCAGCAAACTGGTCCTTGCGACTCACCTGCCCGACGCACCCGGTGTGTACATCTTCAGGGATGCATCTGGGCGCGTCATCTACATCGGTCGAGCCAAGGACCTCCGGATGCGGGTCCGAGGGTTCTTCTACGGACCTTGCGAGCTTGAGCACCCACATCCGGCCGCCGAGGCCGCCTGTGTCCAGCACATCGTGTGTGCATCGGACCTCGATGCGATGCTCACCGAGAGCCGAATGATCACCCGATACCATCCCAAGTACAACAAGGACCACCAACGGGGCCACGCCATCGCGTATCTGCGTGTCGATGACAGGTCAGCCTATCCGTCTCTCACTGTCATGACCACGCGGCCCAAGACAGGGATCGCCATAGGGCCGCTCACCAACGTGTGGGCCGCGGAAACCCTTGTAGCCGCGATGAAGGAGCGTTTCGGGTTGCGGCGCTGCGCACGCCGCATCACGGGAACGAATCTTGCGCCCTGCGAACATCGGACGAACGGCACATGTCCGAGCCCATGTCTGGGAACCATCACTCCCGCGGAATATCGGCGCCGCGTCCAGGCTGCTCTAGAGGTTTTCGACAACGACAGCGCCCGTCTACGTGCAGCGCTGCAGACCTTGCGTGAGCAGGCGGCCATGGATCTCAAGTACGAAGAGGCGATCATACACCGCGACGCGGTGCGCGCACTGGACCGCACGATGTCGAGCTTGAGCGTCGTGCGGAATGCGACAGCAGAGCCTGGGGTGGCGATCATCGAGACACGCGACGACGCTGTTGTCGTCCATCTCATCCGTCACGGCAAGGTTGCTTCGACATTGCGGTCGAACCGCCAGAGCGTGACCGCAGGGGATTTCGAAGTGGCACTACGACGCGCTGCCACAAGGGTGTATTCCGATGAACGCATGGCTGAGGACCCCTCCGATATGTCACACGAGGACTTGAAGGAGCTGTTCATCGTCGATACGTTCCGGCGCCAGCACATGCCCCTTGAGGTGCCCTTCACGGGCGCACCCGAAGACCTCGTGCACCAGGTGCTCGCCCACGTGCGGGTCAGAAGCCGGGTGCCCCGCAAGCTTCACGCAGCTGCCTCAGCGCGCTGATGTTCACGAGGTCCTTCTCGGGCACCTCGCCGGGCATTTCCACGATGACGGTAGCGTCTGCAAGGCGGTCCTCGGCGAACAGCCTCGCGAATCCCTGGCGGCCGATGGTGCCTTCCCCTACCCACGCGTGGCGATCATGCCTGCTCCCGCACGGGAAGACCGAGTCGTTCGCATGAACGACTTCGATTCGCGCGGGGTCGGCGTGCCGCTCGAACCCGTCCAGCAGGTCATCCCATCCCGAGGGGATCGACAGATCGTACCCCGCCGCGTGCGCGTGACATGTGTCCAGGCATACACCGAGGCGCGCGCGGTGAAGGGGCCCTGCTTCACGCAGTACGGCGCCTATCTCCTCCGGCGTGCTTCCGAACGTCGTCCCTGCTCCGGCGGTGTTCTCCAGCAGTAAGCGCACGGGGGACGCTGCCACGTCGAGCGCTCGCGCGATCGCTTCAGAGACTCGCGCAGCCCCTCGGCGCAGGTCCCCTCCACGATTCGTTCCGATGTGTGTGACCGTGGCATCTGCGCCGTACAGACTCGCACGCCACAACTCGTCGGCGAGCGCCCTCCACGAGCGCTCCCACAAGGTCGGGTCCTCCGAGCCCAGATTGATCAAGTATGCCGTGTGCGTGACCACATACCCGATTCCGCGTGTGCGGCGTGCGCTAGCGAACAGCGTTGTGGCTGCGGCGTCGGGCACGGCGCCGCGCCACTGACGCGGGTTCTTCACGAACATCTGTAGCGCCTCGCAGCCCACCGAGGCGGCGTAGTCCACTGCGGCGGGGTACCCATCGGCCACCCCGACATGCGCTCCTATCAACACGGCACTCCTCTCTTCTTGCACAGTCTACTGCCGAGTGCCGACAGCTCGCGTTAGACTGACCCCATGCAACAAGGATGGGACACACCCTGGGCCGGCCGCGGCATCCTGCATGTGGATATGGATGCCTTCTTCGCCTCGGTCGAACAGCTCGACCATCCCGAGTGGCGCGGCAGGCCCGTGATCGTGGGAGGAGATCGCGCTTCCCGAGGTGTCGTTTCCACGTGCTCTTACGAGGCGCGGGCTTTCGGAGTGAGGTCGGCCATGCCCTCCTCGCAGGCCGCACGGCTCTGTCCTCAGGCAGTGTGGGTGAGTCCCCGCTTCGGCCGGTACGCGGAACTCTCCGGCGCCGTAAGAGAGATACTCGCCCGCTATACACCCGATGTGGAGCCGACCTCTATAGACGAGGCGTATCTGGATGTCACACCGGGCGCATCAGGACCGCACCCTGTATCCCTGGCCGAGGCGATACAACGCGAGGTGGACGAACTCTCCCTTTCGTGTTCGATCGGAGTGGCGACGTCCAAGACGGTCGCGAAGATCGCTTCCGATCACGACAAACCGCATGGGATCACGGTGGTGGAACCCGGGCGCGAGCGTGAGTTCCTCGCACCGCTCGGCGTCCGTGCGCTACCCGGTATCGGCGCATCGACAGCCGCGAGGCTCGCTCAGTCACACATCCGCACTATCGGACAGCTGGCAACGCTCGACCATGCGACGGCCTTTCGGCTGATCGGATCATGGGGTCCGGACCTCGTCGACAGAGCGCGTGGGATCGATCCGCGGCCTGTTCTTGTGGAAAGGGGTGTGAAGTCGATATCCCACGAACACACCTTCTCGACCGACGTCCGCGAGAGGAGCGAGGTCGAGGACGCTCTGCGGTCCCTCGTGGCCAGGGTAGCGGCGCGGCTTCGGAAGAAGGACCTCGTCGCGCGCACGTTCACTGTGAAGTTGCGCTATGCGGACTTCTCGACGCCTACTGTCAGACGGACCGTCGAGATGCCGACCGACCTTGATGAGGAGATGTTCCCCGTCGCCCTCGAGCTTCTGCGCTCCGCGTGGTCGCCGGGCACTGGCTTGCGACTGCTCGGTTTTGGGGCGAGCGGATTCGCTGATTCCGGCGTCCAACTCGATCTGTTCTCGGCTTGCGGGCCAGATGACGACGTCCGTTCACGACGGGCAGCACTCGCACGGGGAGTGGACGCGGTTCGCGCGCGATTCGGAGCCGGGGCGGTCAAACGCGGTGCCGAGATGATGGATCGCCGAGAGGACCCCGGCCCTCACTCTGAGTAGGCAGCGGTCCATGATTCCTCCTCAGGCGCTCCCAGGCCGCCGATCGCGGGTCCCATCGGACCGCTCGGCACGCCACGGCGCAGGCGCACGGGAGTACCGGACGCGGTGCGCACGATGTAGGGTTCCACCCGGTCCGCGATGATGGCGATGCCACGCTCGTGGTTGTTCTGAAGCACTCCCTCGATGAGGTAGGCACGGTGCGTGACGATGGTCTCCCCTGCCCGCGCGAGCACGTCCTCGAAGACCACCACATCGAGCAGTCCCGTCGGGTCCTCAAGTGTGAGGAAGCACGTCCGTTTTCCCGAGCGGGTCCGTGGAGTCTGTGCCCGTTCCCGCACACCCGCCACACGCACGCGTGTCCGGTCCTCACAGTGCGCCAGGTCTTTCGCCCACGTCACACCTCGGCGCTCGAGGTCTGTGCGCGCCAACTCGAGCGGATGGCAGGTGAGTGAAAGACCGATGAGCTCGAGCTCCGATGAGAGCCTCCGCGCAATCGTCCAGCCCGACACATGCGCCGGGTCTTCGGGGACCTTTGCTCGCGCAGGTGCGAGCACGAGCACGTCATCGCCTACGACCCCCTCACGTGCGATGACCGCCTTCATCTCGGGGAGCAGGGCCAGCATCTCATCACGTGTCGGTGGCCGCCCGGCGTCTGTGGACCCCAGACCATCAAGCGCTCCGACTCTGATGAGACTCTCTGCCGCGGGAGCTTCGGCACGCGTGCGACGCAAGAAGTCCGCTAAATCACGGAAGGGACGCACGGCCTGCTCGCGCTCGATGGCCGCTATTAGACGCTGTGTCATCTCATGGACATCACGAAGGCCGACACGGATCGAACGTCCCTCGTCTTCGACAGTGTACGCACCTTTGGATGTGTTCACGTGGGGCGGCAAGATGCCGATCCCATGTCGGCGCGCGTCGTTCACGACAAGCCGAGGAGTGTAAAACCCCATCGGTTCGTTGTTGAGGACGGCTGCGGTGAACTCGGCCGGGTAGTAGCACTTGAGCCACGCGCTCGCGTAACTCACCACCGCGAAACAGGCTGCGTGGGCTTTGCAGAAACCATAGGCCGCGAACCCCTGGAGCTGTCGGAAGGTCTCCTCGGCGGCGTCACGAGATACCCCGAGAGCGACTGCGCGATCCACGAAACGGCCATGGATGGCCTCCATCTCTTCACGCGACCTGTCTTTCGTCATCGCACGACGGAGCGAGTCGGCCTCGGCAAGCGTGAAGCCCGCCACCGCTTGCGCGACACGGAGCACTTGCTCCTGGTAGAGGATGACGCCGTAGCTATCGTGCAACGCCGCGGCCATCGAGGGGTGCGGCACGCTCACCGCCTCGATACCGTGCCGCCGGCGGATGAACGGCGTGATCATCTCGGCCTCGAGCGGGCCAGGGCGGAAGAGCGAGATCGCCGCGATGATGTCGGAGAAGTCGCGCTGCAAAAGGCGCATCGCCAGGTTGCGCTGGCCGCTGCTCTCCAGCTGGAACATCCCCACCGTATCGGCAGATGCGATGCGTTCGTACACACGCGGATCGTCGGGCGTGAGATCGAACGGTTCGGGTACCGCCCCTGCGCCCACACGCGCGCGTGCGAGCTCGACCGCGTCGCTGATGGCCGAATGCATCCGAAGACCCAGGATGTCCATCTTGACCAGACCGAGCGCCTCGATATCGTCCTTGTCGTACTGCGAGACGACCACGCCTTTGGCCGCCCACTGAAGAGGCATCCACGTGTCGATCGGCTCGCGTGTGATGATGAAGCCGCCCAGGTGTGTGCCCAGGTGCATCGGACATCCCGAGAGCTCCTGCGCGAGCTCGGTCAGAAGTCCGTAACGTTCTCGGTCCTTGAGCGGGTGGTTCACGCACTCGGGGTAGGTGTCGAGCACCTCACGCAGCCGGTGTGCGCTGACCCAGGGAAGATGACGCGAGAGCGTGTTCACCTCATGAGGAGAAAGCCCGAAGGCACGGGCCACCGTTCGTACGGCGCCCCGTGCCGTCATCGTCTGCACCGTCGCCACCATCGCGACATGGTCGTTGCCGAAGTGCTGGTAGATGTACTCGATGACCTCATCGCGGCGGCGCGAATCGAAGTCCACGTCGATGTCGGGCATCTGACGTCGCTCAGGGTTCAAGAAGCGTTCGAAGAGCAGGTCGTATGCGATCGGATCGGCGTCAGTGATGCCGAGAAGATATGTGACGATACTGTCTCCGGCGCTCCCCCGTCCTGAGCAACGGATACCGCGCGACTTCGCAAAATCCACGATGTCTTCGACCACCAAGAAGTACTCGGCGAACCCGAGCTCTTGTATCACCGCCAGCTCGTGCTGGAGCCGGGCGACGGCTGCCGGAGTAAGAGGGCGGTAGCGTCGCTCCAAACCCTGCCACGCCCGCTTGGCGAGCACCGAGTAGGGAGTCTCCCCCTTTGGGACCGTCACGCTCGGGAAGTGGAACCCTCCAAGACCGAGATCGAGGTCGCAGCGCGACGCGATCTCGAGTGTCGCGTCGCATGCCTGTGGAAGATCCGCGAAGAGCTTGCGCATCTCACCCGCAGGCTTGAGCCACAGCTCGGCGTTCTCACGGGAGTAGGGGCCTGGCAGCCCAGTACCTGCGCCCGCCGCCGACAAGACGTCGTGCAACCTGAAGTCGCGCCGCTCGACATAGTGGACGTCGTTGGTGGCGACGACGGGCAAGGCGAGCCGCTCTGCCAGAGCGACGAGGCCGCTCACGTATCGGGGAGAATCCGGTGTGAGGAGATTCATCAGTTCCACATAAAAGTCGCCCGGTGCAAAACAGCGCGCTAGACGCTGGAGCGCTTCGGAAGCACGCCATGCAAGCCCCGAAAGAACCGCCGCTCCGACCTCGCCACATGGACAACCGGAAAGTCCGATGATCCCCTCGGAGTGACGTGCCAGATCCGCAAGACTCACGACCGAGGGCTCATCGGCGCTACGGATGTGCGCGCGGGAGAGCAGGCCACACAAGTTGCGATAGCCAGTGATGTCCTTGACGAGAAGTGTAAGGTGATATCCCCGCCCCGCCGCCCGTCCGAATCCTACCGATGCGGGCAAACGCAGCCGCTCCCGTGGTGGAAGGTCTCCTTCTTCGCCAAGGACAGCAGCGGTCTCGACCACGACTTCCGCGCCGAGGATGGGTCTCAGACCGGCGGCACGCGCCTTTTGATAGAAGCGGATCGCACCGTAAAGCCCCTGATGGTCGGTGAGGGCGAGCGCCGGCATCCCAAGCTCGACCGCCCGGCCGATGAGGGCGTCGAGGTCCGCTGCGCCATCCATGAAGCTGAAGCGAGAATGGACATGAAGGTGCACGAAACCGCTCATGTGTGTCAGTCCACGATGCCGGTGAGCAACCACACATCCGCCAGGCGGTCGTACGCAAGATCGTACAGGCCTCCTCTAGCGAGTACCCGGAAGCACCGCCTACTCTGGTGGCGGCGCAGGTCCCACCAGCTCCGCTCGACCGTCCAGGTTTGAACAAGTGCGTCGACACGGTATCGCCGATCGTGCCACACGAACTCCACCGGCGAAGCCTTGCGACCGTCCCAGACGACCTCGACTGCTTCTTCGCGTCGTTTCCCCGCACTTGCCGTGGAGCTTTTCGCTACTTGTGAACCACGCACGATCCAGGGACTCTTGAGAAGCTCGAGAACAACGGGGAGGCGGGACTCCCTACCGGTGAAAAGGTCGAGGGGCTGACCCTTTTGACGTGCGGGATCGAACTCTTTGATAGCGCGGTTCCGGCCCATGGGAGACTTCTTTCCGGGAAGGGCCGGGCGTGGATCAGGAGCCTTCAGGGGGACCCACGCCCGGTGGGTCCACTATATCGAACATATGTTCGATATACAAGACGACTCTGACACCTTCGCACAAGACGACGGGCCCATTGTGCGAGCGACCGCTGGGCCGAAGCGGCGCGGCGTGTGTTACTCGCTTTCCCGGCTCCGGGCCGGCTCTGCGACGATTATCTTGTCCGCCACTCCCCGGCCGAGCGCATGACGCACACCATCGACCTCAACGGTGAGCGGACCATCAAACGGCGCGACGTCGGCGACCACGACATGGGTGCCAGGGAACAAGTCCAGCGAAGACAGATATCCGAGCAATTCCTCGTCTTCGTCATCGATCCTTACGATCACGACCTCGGCGCCAGGATCGTACCCGGACAACGGGAGTCCCTCGGATCTCGCCACGGTACCATCAGCCGCCGGTATCGGATGCCCATGCGGGCACACCCCCGGATTGTCCAAGTACCGCTCGAGCGCCACCTGCACGTTGTCAGACAACGCATGCTCCAGGCGGCATGCCTCCTCATGAACGTCCTCCCAGGGCATCCCCAGGACATCTACGAGCAGGCGTTCTGCGAGCCGATGCCGCCGGACGATACTCAAGGCCGCCTGGAGCCCAGATTCGGTGAGTGCCACTCCCCCCGCTGGCCGTGTGACGTAGCCCGCGTTCGCGAGGCGGCCGAGCGTCGCCGTCACTGTGGGGCCTGAAACGCCAAGGGTCTCGGCGATCCGGGCAGGACGCACGTCACCACGCTCGCTCAATTTGTAGATCGTCTCGAGGTACTCCTCGATGGTCTCGCTCGGCATGGCCTCACACCTTCTTGCTCCCATGCAACCGTCGCGGTCCGCGACTTCCTGCGAAGCGTAGCACAGCCTACACGTCCCACGAAGTAGGCACTAACCACGCCTCCGGGTGTTTGTGTCCACCTTTCGGCCCATAACAGGGCCGGACGGCGCTCATATTCAACCGCTCAGCGCGCATATACAACCGTTCGGCGTAACTTCGCCCATTTCGCCACGAACCCCCTTGCGGTACGCAAGACCATGCTTTAACGTAAGCAACGTCCCGAGAGGTCGGACCGAGCGAGTCTCGAAAGGCGGCGTACCAGTAGCTGCCGGCGGGGTCTTGAACGTGAAGGGTCGCGAAAGCAGCCACATCGTTTGAGACCGCAAAGGTAAGAAACGGGAAGCCGCGGAGTACAGGCCACGCAGGCGAGGTTTCTCGGGACATCTTCGTCTCCAGGGAAGACTCGCGCAGTCCGTGACGCCTCACATCATTCTGGACGATACGTGAGGCGAGCGACCGGAGACTCCCACACAGTGACCTCTTTGAGATGCACGCGTGCAGACGTCGCCTGAGTGATATTCCTCTCAAGCGATTCGTACAGCACCCTGGCGAGGTTCTCGGCTGTAGGACTCAGCGCATCGAACGGCGCGACTTCGTTGATGAACACGTGATCGTATGGCTCAAGAACACGTGCGAGATCGGCCTTGAGGCTCTTGAAGTCATAGACGATGTCGATGTCGTCGAGCTCGTTCGCCGCTACTGTGACCTCGACGTCCCAGGTGTGACCATGCAGGTTGCGACATTCGCCCGGATACCCTACGAGCGCATGAGCCGCGTCGAAATGGCCCTTGACACTCAACTCGTACATACTCGTCTCCTTAGAAGAGTGTGGACGGTGGCTCATCACATTCGCCGAGTCCATAGCCCACATCGTGTCGCGCGTCCATCGCCTGATTAGCGAGCCGGTCGGCAACCTGGTTCTCGGCACGTCTCACGTGCACGAACCGCACACTGTCGAACCCGCGGCTCACGTCACATGCGCGTGCGAAGAGGGGCTTCAAGGCTTCGTTCCGCACGCGGTACTCGCCTCTCATCTGCTTGACCACCAGCTCGCTGTCACAGCAGACGGTCAGATCCGTCACACCTGCCGCCCGCGCTGCCTCCAAGCCTGTGATGAGCGCCATGTACTCTGCGACGTTGTTCGTGGCGGTCCCCACGAACCGCCCTCCCGCCGCAATCTCTCGCCCGTTCTCATCCACCAGAAGAACGCCGATCCCCGCGGGTCCAGGGTTGCCTCGCGCACCCCCGTCAGTCCGAAGGGTGGCCTTCACCTCTGACGTCCTCTGACCACTAGTAGACGGTGACAATTAGGGCACTCGCCGATAGGTCCACCCTCCTCGAGCGCCTGCACCTTGCCCGCAGGCAGGTCGATGCGACACGCAGAGCACATGCCGCCGCTCAAGACACCCACGCCGATCCCGTGCTTGGCCTCGCGGGTCTTCTCGTAGCGGCTCAGAAGCTCCTCGTCGAGCTGCGCGGCCAAGAGCGCACGCTCACGCCGCAGAGTATCGATGTGGGACTGGAGCTCGCCTCCGCGTGCGCGATACTCCTCGATGAGTCTCTTCTCCCTTGCAGCGGCCTTCTCGAGTGTCTCAGCGATCTTGTTCGCCTGGGTCCTGCCCGCCTCCAGCCGCTCCATCGCCTTCAAGACGTCGTTCTCCTTCTTGTCCACCTGGCGCCGCAGCGAATCGATCTCGCGCGACATCGACTGCAACTCCTTGACGTTCACGACCTGTCCTGAAGAGATCTTGACCTGTTCGGAATCCATCTTCGCGCGCAGACTGGCCACCTCGTCTTCTGCTCGCTTCACCTCGCGCTCAGCGTCCGCCACGAACTCGCGAGCCTTCTGGGCGACGCCTTCGATGTCCTTCATCTTATGCCGCAGCTCGAGGATGGCAGTCTTCTCCGGAAGATCCTCAAGCTGCTTGGTCAAGCGCGTGATCTCCAGATCCTTCTCGGAGAGCTCAAGAAGTGCCCTGCCCTGGTCCATGCACTCACTCGCCCTTTCCTCGGCTCCACCACGCCAGATGCACTTCATCTTCTATGACGGCGCCATCGCCCACTGCCCTGCGTGCTGCCCGAGCCAGCACCCTCACCAGAGGCCATTCGGTCGCGTCATGCCCTGCCTCGACGATCGCAAGCCCCGAGCCCAGGGCTTCCAGAGCGTCATGATAACGTACCTCACCCGTGACGAGCGCATCGGCCCCTGCTTCACGCGCGGCGCCGATGAGCGAAGTGCCCGACCCGTTGGCCACCGCCACCGTTCTCACGCGCGTGCCCTCGTCACCCCACACCCGGACTGGCGTGCTCAAGCGCTCGCTGACGGCGCTGGCAAGACCGGCGAGGCTCGTCGGTGTGGTGCTGCACAATCGGCCGAGACGAGCCACACCACGGCTCAGGCCTCCACGCGCAACGGTGATGACCGGCTCCTCGTACGGGTGGACGGCCCGCGCAGCATCCACGACAGCTAGTCCCCGTCCCGTAGGCGCGATCATCTCCACGCGCTTCTCGGCCACCTCGGCGCCGTCAGCTTCGCCGACGCGCGGCGATGCGCCCTCCAGGGCCGAAAAACCTCCACTGCCCTGACCCACGAAGGCGCACCCCTCATACTGTCCGATGCGACCCGCGCCTGCGGCGATCATCTCCTGGCGAACAGCAGCCTCGGCCTCGACGGGCACGTACACCGTCACGATGTCCACTTCTTGTAGACTTCTTTCAAGCGGCCTCAGCACGCTCAGGCCGAGACCTTCGGCCAAAGCGTCACCGCCCGCCGGTGCTCGATCGAGGTTGGTGTGCATCGCCACGATGGCCACACCCCGCCTCGCCGCGCTGAGTACGACCCGCCCCGCGGTGCTTGATCCAGTCACCTCATCAAGCGCCTCCAGAAACGGAGGGTGATGCGTAAGCAGGACGTTCGCGCCTGCAGCGGCGGTCTTCTCGACCGCCTCCTCGGTGGGGTCGAGAGTCACGAACACTCCGTGCACCGATGCTCGCCCGTCACCCACTCGAAGCCCCACCCGGTCCCAAGGCTCAGCCCACGCCATCGGGAAGTCGTGGTCGAGCATCACGACAAGATCGGTCACCGTCGAAGTCACAGGGGCACCTCCACAGCCGCGTGTTCGCGCAGCACCACGATGCTCTCGTAACCCGCACGCCTGAGGGCGTCAACCGCTTGCGAGTACCCCGTACACACATCACACGGCGCATGAGCATCCGACCCCACCGTGACCCGCACGCCAGCCTTGCGCAGCTCCCGCAGGAACGCATCAGACGGATACAGCTCCGCACAAGGTTTGCGCAGGCCCGCCGTGTTGACCTCGACCACGCACCCGGCAGCGGCGAACGCCTCGGCGGCTTCCGCGTAAAACGGCCGAAGATCGCCGTGTGGGACGTAGCCGAACTTCTTGATGAGGTCGGCGTGCGCGATCACATCGGCGAGCCCTGTAGAAGCTGCACGCACCACGTCGTCGAAATACCGCTCCCACAGCTTCGCGATGTCCCAGCCCGTGTAGCCCTCGGTGCGGCTGGGGTCGTCGAAGGCCCAGCCGTCGATGTAGTGCACACTGCCCAGCACGAGATCGAACGGGTACGAGTCCACAAGAGTACGCACGTGGTCTTCATTTCCCGGATGAAGGTCCACCTCGATGCCGAGCAGTACTTCCGGGCCACCAGTGCTGCCAGCCGCCTCGCGAGCCCGAAGGACCTCGTCCACGTACGCGGGGAGCTCCGAGGCGGGCATCGCGTACCCCATGGCGGCCGGATCCGCCCGCAGTAGCGCGTCAGGCAAGGGCAGGTGCTCCGTGAACGCGATGGTCGTGGCTCCCACCTCCCGAGCGGCATCCACGTACTCGGCGACTGTGCCGAGCCCATGACGGCATCGCGCGGTGTGTATGTGCAGGTCTATCACAGGGCCTCCTCGATGATGCCGCCGCCGAGGACTGTGTCGGCGTCATAGCACACAATCGATTGTCCCGGCGCCACGCCGAAGAGCGGTTCCTCCACTTCGGCGACCAGCGCTTCTCCGTCGTAGGTCACCTGGGCGCGAACGAGTGGCGAGTTATACCTGCACTTCACGAAGAGCGTGCGGACTCCCGGCGCTGCGTGCCATACGGGGTCGATCGCACGGATCCGCGACACCTCCAGCTGCGTCTTGTCTCCCACGACCACGGCATTATGCGCGCCGTCGAGTGCGATCACGTACAACGGGTCGGAAGATGCGATCCCTATGCGGCGTCTTTGACCGACCGTGTAGCGACAGATGCCGCGATGTGTCCCCACCGTCTCACCCGTGCTGGTGATCAGGGGCCCCGGACGGCAGCCTTGCGGGTAGCGCGCGGCCACCAGCTCAGGATAGCCGCCTGGGCCTACGAAACACGCATCTTGGCTCTCCTTTGTGTGCATTTCCGCAAGACCAAGAGAGGCCGCCTCCGTCCGGACGTCTGTCTTCGTGACCTCGCCCAAAGGGAACATCACGTGCGCCAGGCGCTCGCACGGCACGCGATACAAGAAGTACGACTGGTCCTTGTGGGGGTCTTTGGAGCGCGCGAGCCATGGCCCCCCGTCCCTGACGATGATCCTGGCGTAGTGGCCCGTAGCCATATCAGCGCCCTCGGCGGCAGCTGCGTCCGCCAGCAGACCGAACTTGATCAGAGCGTTGCACTCCACGCAAGGATTGGGCGTGTGACCTTCGGCGTATCTCTTGGCGGTCTTGTCAACGACACAAGAGTCGAACTCCCGGCTCACATCCAGCACGCGATGAGGGATGCCGAGCCGCGCGCACACTCGCGCAGCGGAGTCAATCGCCAAACGGTCCGGTTCTCCACGCCCCAGATCGAGGGTCACCCCCTGAACCTCACGTCTCTCGCGCAACGCCCAGGCGGCGGCCACGGAGCTGTCCACGCCCCCGCTCATCGCGACCCACACACGCTGGTTCGCCATACCCTACGAGACCCCCGACCCTTGTGAGTCCGCCGCACGGCAGCCACGCAGAACCGAGAGTAGCCGGCCGACATCGATGTCGGTCACTGGTGCGAGCAAAGCGACGGTGCCTTCGTGACTCAGCGCCCCTGCCCGCGCAAGAGCGCGCATCTCGTCCAGGTCGTCGATCGCTACCGTGCGCATCACGTGGTGCAGACGTCGCTCGCGGATGGCCACCTCGAACACCTCGACGGTGGCCGAACCCTCCACGATGAAGAGCACCGACGTCGTGTCCGCGTCGACGCGCCCGGCCTGGAGCATAGCCATCCGGCTGACGAAATGGGCCGCAGCCGCCAGGGAAATCGGCCGCTCGACAGTGCGTGTCATGACACCGATTCCCGAGGCAGAGCGCCACAGTCCGTCTTCGCACGTCTGGAATCCCAGAGCTGCCCCCAAGCTTTCGGCGCGCGCTCTGAAGTCGCGCCGTGTCGTATCGGCCTGCTCAGTATGAGGACTGGGAACCGTGACCCGAACGTCCGGTAAGACCTCGGCCACCTCTGTAAGCGTCTCCCTGACCTGCTCTGCCGGTGGACGCTGAGCGCCGCTCGTCACAACCAGATCGCGCATGTCGGTACCGAGAGCTTCCCGGGCATCCATGGTGAGAAGCTCGGCCAGACGTGGGTTGCTCACCTGCAGGGTGAGCCCGAAGACGTTGAGAACCGCATGGCGCTCCCGACCAGTGTCACCCTTCGCCGCCACGGGTACGTCAGCTCCTCACACGCGCTTGGCCTGCCCTATTCGATCTTGGCGACAAGCCTACAGCAAGGCACGGGCCACTGGAAGCCACGGACCTAGCCCAGACCAGCGTCCCGTACAGCATGAACACGCCACCTCCGGACACGCCGACGGGACCGCTCGTCGAATCGAACACACCGCCGCTTGTTCCCATGGCGCCGGGGGTGCTATGGTGTGAGCCCGCTCGAAAGCGGACACACACGATCGGACGTCCATGGTTGACAACCACAGGGTGGCGAGAACCCGCTGGACTGCCCAACGAAAGGCCCGGACGCGCACATCGTGACCGGGCCTTTCGGCTTTCCTTGACAGCTACTCGCGTGCGCGAGACTCACACCGCTTTCAGGAGGTTCGCCATCTCGATCGCGGCTAGCGCCGCGTCCCACCCTTTGTTACCCGACTTGGTCCCGGCTCGCTCAACGGCCTGTTCGATCGTATCAGCCGTGATGACACCGAAGATCACTGGCACCTCGGTGTCGAGCGTCACTTTCGCGACTCCCTTGGAGACCTCGGCCGCGACGTATTCGAAGTGCGGCGTACCGCCCCGGATCACCACTCCTAAGGCGATCACCGCATCGTAACGCCCGCTGCCCGCGATGCGCTTGGCCACGAGCGGTACCTCGAACGCACCAGGCACCCACGCGACATCGACGTCCTCGGACGCCACGCCATGGCGCCCGAGCGCGTCTTGCGCGCCCGACAGGAGCCGCGTGGACAGAAGCTCGTTGAATCGGCTCACCACGATACCGATCTTGAGCCCGCTCCCTATGAGGTCGCCCTCGAAGACCGCCATTGTCACCGTCTCCTCCCCGTCCCTATCCCGGCACGTCCAGCCGATGGGACATCTTCTCCTTCTTCGTCTTCAGATACTCGACGTTTTCGGGATTGCACCCTACTTGCAGAGGCACCTGCTCTGTCACCCGAAGGCCGTACCCCTCGAGTCCTACGATCTTGGTCGGGTTGTTCGTCATCAACCGCATCGACGTGAGCCCCAGATCGACCAGTATCTGTGCCCCGATGCCGTAGTCCCGAAGGTCAGCGGGGAACCCCAGGGACGCGTTGGCCTCCACCGTGTCTTGGCCTTGTTCCTGTAGCGCGTATGCCTTGAGCTTGTTCTCCAGACCGATCCCCCTGCCTTCGTGCCCGACGATATATAACACCACGCCGCGACCCTCCGCTTGGACACGCCTCATCGCTTCTTCCAGTTGGGCGCCGCAGTCGCATCTAAGCGAGTGGAACACGTCCCCAGTCAGGCACTCCGAATGCACTCTCACAAGGACGTCCGAGGCCCCCTTGACATCTCCAGCCACCAAAGCGACGTGCGTTGAGCCGTCGACGAGCGACGTGTACCCATGCGCGACAAACTCACCGAACCTGGTGGGCAGCCGCACTGTTGCCACGCGCTCGACCAACCGCTCCGTACGACGCCTGTAGCGAATGAGGTCTTCGACGGTGACCATCTTAAGACCGAATGTGCGCGCTACCTCTTCAAGTTGTGGTCTGCGTGCCATGGTGCCGTCAGGATTCATGATCTCGCAGATGACGCCGGCTGGATAAAGACCTGCGAGCCGCGCCAGGTCCACCGCCGCCTCCGTGTGGCCCGCTCGTTCGAGCACGCCTCCGGCCTTCGCGCGAAGAGGGAACACGTGACCCGGCATCGAGATGTCGTCCGGGCCCGTCTTCGAGTCGATCGCTGCAAGAACCGTCGCCGCTCTGTCCGCTGCAGAGATCCCTGTGGTGATCTTGCCCTTGGCGCCGATGGACACATGGAAGGCAGTCCCCTGTGCGGACGTGTTCTCCGCTGTCATGGGAGGGATCTTGAGCTCGTCGAGGCGCTCTCCCGTCATAGGCAGACAGATGAGGCCACGACCGTTGGTCGCCATGAAGTTGATGGCCTCGGGAGTCACCTTCTCGGCTGCCATGACGAAGTCGCCCTCGTTCTCGCGGCCCTCGTCATCCACGACGATGAGCATCCTCCCCGCACGGATCTCATCCAGGGCTTCCTCGATGGTCGCGAAGGGTTCGCGCGACGCGTTCATCGCCCACCGTCCGCAAGTTCGCGGAGAAGTTCCCCTAAACCTCGCCTGCCCTCACGCGCTACCCCGTCGTCCGCCCCTGTGTACAGACCGACGAAACGTCTCACGTACTTGGCGAGTATGTCCGCCTCAAGATTCACTGGCGCCCCGATGGGCTTCCCTTTAAGGGTGGTGACGGATTCGGTCTGAGGGATGACCGCCGCCGTGAACCCCGTCTCGCCCACTCGTGCAACGGTGAGCGAGATCCCATCCACAGCGATGGACCCCTTCTCGACCACGTACTCCATAACTTCCCGCGGAGCCTGGAACTGGTACACGGTGAACTTGCCCGCAGGCTGCCGCAGTTCGAGCCGTCCCACCGCATCCACATGTCCACTCACCAGATGCCCTCCCAGACGGTCCGAAAGGCGCAGGGCACGTTCAAGGTTGACTTTCGAGCCCTGGGTGAGCGCGCCGAGAGTCGTGCGCTCCAGAGTCTCTCCGCTCACGTCGGTCAGAAATGCGCCTCGAATGAACTTCACTACCGTCAGGCAGGCTCCGTCCACCGCGATCGAGTCGCCGATGGCCATGTCGCGGCCGAACTCAGGCGCGTACACCTCCAGCCGCATCCCTCCAGACACTCGCTCGGCACGGGTGATGATGCCCTCGCACTCGATCAATCCGGTGAACATGCTCTTCCCTCACTCTCTTCCCGGTTCGGTGTGAGCACTCCTGGGACGCCACACTGTGACCGCATCCTCACCGCTCACGTGAGCCTCCCGCGCGCTGAAGCGCGGTTCCAGATCGGCGCCATGGGCGTCGGGAGGCCCCAAGTACGCGGGCGGCGCGGCGTTTCCCGCCATTCCACCCGCAGTCACCAGTACCAGTTCGTCGATACACTCGGCTCGATACAGCGCGGTGCCGAGAGCAGGCCCCGCCTCGACGAGCACATCGTTGACACCGCGCGAACCGAGAGCAGCAAGCGCCCCCTGGATTCCTGCGGTGTAGGGATACCGCACCACCTGTGCGCCGCTCGCCGCCACCAGGTCCAGCGCCCTTTCATCGGCCCTGTCGGACACGACCAGGACGACAGGCCCACGACCGTCGTTGAGCATCCCGAGACTGGGCCTCGGGACCGACGTCCTTGCCAGCACGACTCTCAGGGGTTGACGGCCCACGGTGTTGCCGTCGCTGTCGCGGACAGTAAGAGCGGGATCATCGACTGCAGCCGTGGCCGCGCCCACTGCAATGGCGGTCGCACGGGAGCGCAGCATCATCGTGACGGTCGTGCCGCCATCACTGGTGATATGCGCGCGGCGTCCCACGGTGAGCGTCGGTTTGGCATCCAGCGAAAGGGCCTGCTTCATCGTCACCCATGGCCGACCCGAAGCGAGCCGCATCAGCCATGCTTCGTTCTGGGCCCTGAACACAGAGTCGTCCTCGGCGAACCGCACCTTGACTCCCGCAGAGGACAAGACGCCCGCACCGTCGCCCGTCACCTCGGGGTTCGGATCTCGCATCCCTATGACGACCTCAGTGATACCCGCCTTGAGGAGCGCGGGCACGCAGGGTGGAGTGCGACCGTAGTGGTTGCAGGGCTCAAGGGTGACGTACGCGGTCGCTCCGCGTGCGCGTTCACCTGCGGCCTCCAAGGCACGTATCTCCGCATGGGGGGCACCCGCGGCCTCGTGGTATCCCTCACCCACAACCACTCCGTCGCGGACGATCACGCACCCAACCATCGGGTTGGGGCTCGTCGCGCCACGGCCGCGTTCGGCGAGCACATACGCCCGCCGTAGATGTTCATCGGCTATCGCCGACGAGGCGTCAGAGAACAGACTCACGCTCTGCGAGACCTTCCTTCTCCCGTCCGGACTGTACCGTCGGCACCGGGATCTCACCGGTTCGGCCCCAAGGAGGGGTTCGCGGGCTCTCACCGCCGGTGGGGAATCTCACCCCGCCCTGAAGAAAGCACTCCGTAGAATACCACACTCCGCGTGCGTTCAGACGACCGAGGTCGTGGCCGCTGCGCGAATCTCCGAAAGCGCCGCGCCCGGGTCCTGCGCACCGAAGACCGCACTGCCCGCCACCAGCACGCGAGCACCCGCTGCGACGACGAGGGGCGCCGTCGCTACATCGATACCTCCATCGACCGCGATACGCACGTGATGCCCCTGCCGATTGGACATGTCACGGACCGCACGGATCCTCTCGGCCGATGCGGGGATGAAACGCTGCCCGCCGAAGCCTGGGTCCACGCTCATCACCAGCACGACATCCACATCGCCGAGTATCGCTTCGACGGCCGAGAGGGGGGTTCCGGGGTTGAGGGCGACACCCGCCGCGCGGCCCGCCGCGTGGATCGCCTGAACGACACGGTGGACGTGATAGCACGCCTCGACATGGACGGTCACGATATCGGCCCCCGCATCGAGGTACCACTGTACGGTGGAATCCGCATCGTCGATCATGAGGTGCACATCCAGGGGCACGTGGGTGACACGCTTGAGCGCCTGGATCACTGGGGGCCCCACGGTGAGGTTGGGGACGAAATGGCCGTCCATCACGTCCACATGAATGAGATCTGCGCCGGCCTTCTCGGCCACCTCGACCGCCTCGCGCAGGCGAGTGAAATCTGCCGAGAGTACAGACGGGGCCATCAACACCCGGTCGGACATCGCCACCCCCTAGTCGTCGACCAGACCCATCCCATGCAGCTCATCCTTCACTGCTCGTCCCATGAGTAGTTCGCATGCATCCGACACATGCGCTCCTCCGTAGAGTATCGCGCGAACCAGGTGGGTGATAGGCACCTCTACTCCCGCCGAGTGCGCAAGCTCATCCACCGACACGCACGAGTAGGCGCCCTCCGCCACCATGTGGGTCTCCGCCGCGTACGACTCGATGGTCCCGCCTCGCGCGACGTGCTCGCCCAGCCCCCGGTTGCGGCTGTGCTTCGATGTGCACGTCGCGATCAGATCGCCGACGCCTGCAAGCCCCATGAACGTGAGCGGATTCGCCCCCAAGTGAGTACCTAGACGTGCCATCTCAGCCAGCCCGCGTGTCATGATGGTCGCTTTGGTGTTGTCGCCATAGCCGAGACCGTCGGTGATACCAGCCGCGACAGCGATGACGTTCTTCGACGCACCGCAAAGCTCCACTCCCACCACATCAGGATTGGTGTACACACGGAAGAACGGAGTCGCGAACAGGTCCTGGAACATCATCCCGACCGCCTCGTCGTAGGCGGCTACCACCGTTGCCGAAGGCACGTCCTTGCTCACTTCCTCGGCATGATTGGGCCCCGAGAGCGCGGCAATCCTCCCGCGGTTGCCGAGGACCTTCTCCAGCACCTGAGTCATGCGCAGTCCCGTGGAGCGCTCGATCCCCTTTGCAAGCGAGATCACCGGCGTGGCACGCGGAAGATCCGACGCCATCGCGCATGCGGCGTCGCGCACCGCCTGAGACGGTGTAGCCACCACAACCGCATCAGCGCTGGCAACAGCCTCGGAGACGTCCGTTGTGGCCACGACGTCGGGCGGCAGTTCCACATCGCGTAGGTACGCAGGATTGTGCCTCGTGGTGTTGAGGGCTGTGGCGACTTCTGAACGCCTCGCCCACAGCCGCACGTCGAAGCCCTTGGTCCCCAGGAGCCGGGCGACCGCCGTACCCCACGAACCCGCACCGACCACTCCTACCGCTGTCACGACGACACCCTCTTCCAGGATCCTAAGCTGATCGTCGCTTCCTGTCCTGCGAAGATGCGGCCGATGTTGTCATGATGCCGCCACAAGACGAAGGCGCCTGCGGCGAATCCGAAGAGCACCATCGGCGTTCTGTCTCCATACAGCAGCACCATCAGCACAGGCAATTCACACGCGATCACCACCGAGCCGAGCGAAACCATACGCCCTACCCAGAGCACCGCCAAGAACGTCAGCAGCGAGACGCCGCATGCTACGGGCATGAGCACCACTGCCGCACCAGCAGCCGTGGCGACACCCTTCCCCCCTCGGAAACCGATGAAGGGAGAGAACGCGTGGCCCGCCATCGCAGCCAGTGCCGCCCCGACGAGTACCCAATCGCGCGCGTCACCGGTCCACCCCAAGACGACGAGCCGGGCGATGGCGACTCCCGCAGCCCCCTTCGCGGCGTCCAACACGAACACGGCCACTCCCGCGGCAGGCCCTAAGATGCGCGCGGTATTCGTGGCGCCAGGGTTGCCCGAACCATGCTCGCGGATGTCCGTGTGAAAGAACAGGCGGCTCACCAGCACCGCGAACGGAATGCTTCCACACAGAAACGCGGCGATGAGCGCGCCTATGACCCGAAGGGCCGCGGCCATACTAGCTCTTCTTTCTGAAACGCAGCTGGATAGGTGTTCCTGCCAGATCGAACGATTCCCTCAATCGGTTCTCAAGGTACCGCTCGAAGGAATCGTCCACCATCTCGGGATGGTTGGCGAAGAAGGTGAACTGTGGCGGCGCGGTCCGCGTCTGGGTGACGTAGCTCAGTCTCAGTTGCTTGTTGCCCCGCGAGATCGTGTGGCCCGCAGCACGTAGCCCTGTGAGGAACCGGTTCAGTGCGCCGGTGGAGATGAGTTGTGAGTGTGCGGCCTCGACACGGTCTATCGTCTCGAAGACGCGAGACACACCCGACCCGGTGAGCGCGCTCACTCGCAACACGGGCGCGTACCCCACGAAGCCGAGCTTATCCGGCACCGCGGAGGCCACTTCGGCCTTCGCTTGCGGTCCGCCCACGATATCCCACTTGTTGAGCACCACCACCAGCGCGCATCCTCGCTCTTCGGCGAAGCGCGCGACTCGCTGGTCCTGGTCCGTGATGCCCAGCGGAGAATCCACTACCAGTAGTGCGACATCCGCGCGGTCGATGGCCCGCATCCCACGCACGAAGCTGTAGTATTCGACGCTATCATCGATCTGGGACTTCCGGCGCAATCCGGCAGTGTCCACCAGCCTATATCGTCTGCCGTCACGCTCGATGAGCGTGTCCAAAGCGTCGCGAGTGGTTCCGGCCACCTCAGAGACGATCGAGCGCTCGGCCCCGAGCATCTTGTTGAAAAGCGAAGACTTGCCTGCATTCGGCCGCCCGATGATCGCCACATCGACCGCATCAAGCTCCTCGGAAGGCTGCGAAGGCGGCAGAGCGTCCACCAGCGCGTCAAGAAGGTCGCCCGTCCCATGCCCGTGCAGCGAGGAGACCGGCCACGGCTGTCCCAGACCCAGACGCCAGAAGTCGTGGATCGCGACTTCCGAGGCGGGATCGTCCATCTTGTTCACCACAAGGAAGACAGGCTTGTTCGAGCGCTTCAGGAGTCTTGCCACGTCCTCATCGCCCTGCGTCACTCCCGTACGGCTATCCGTGATCAGCACCGTCACATCCGCCTCCTGCGCGGCCATCTGAGCCTGCGCGCGGATCGAAGGACCGAAGGCGTCATCGGTGGACACGTCGATGCCGCCGGTGTCGACGAGCATGAACTCCACGCCGTTCCAATCGGCTCGGTGATAGCTCCTGTCACGCGTGACGCCGCTTTGCTCGTGCACAATCGCATCCTGCCGCTGAGCGACGCGGTTGACGAACGTCGACTTGCCCACATTAGGTCGTCCCACGACGGCCACGAGCGGCATGGCCATGCCGCACTTCCTCTCACACACGTCTGAGAACGTCCACAAGATCGCTCGCAGTCGTTCCCGCTATCATCACCGGTTTGCCCGCGCCGCGCTCCAATTCGCTGGCAGGGACATCGTCTAGCAAGAGCCCGTCGGAGTTTACCACTACCCCCGGGACCAGATACGGTCCCGGACCGGTGTCGTCGCGTATGGCCTCGATGAGGTCTTTCCCTCCGAGAAGACCCGCGACACTGACATTGCCGCCCAGCAGCGCGTTTTGCACGCCGAGCACACGGATCCTCTCAAGGCCAGCTCTCCGGAGGCGACTCTCGAGGACAGGCGCGAAGAGCGTCCCTGTGACCACCGTTGCGAAGACGTCCGCCACCGGCTCCATCGCGTCGAGGTCGTCCATGAACGCTCGTACCATCCCGATGCCGTTCTCATACTGCACGAAGTCGTCGTAGTACTCCGCTGCCGGTACCTCTCGGCCGGCGGACAGGTAGAACTCGTCGGCTGCGTACACCCAGGTGACCCCCCTGTTCGCCCGCATGCGCTGCTGCAGTGGCCGTAAGTCCTCCAAGAGCGCTGCTGACTCTTCGCTCGAATACGAACGAAGTGACCTCCGGTCGTAGGCCGTGTGCCCCGCAGGGACCACCCCGACCGACCTTACCGTCGCAAGACTCTGCGCCCATTCCAGCGTTTCTCGCAGGATCGGCCCATCATTCACACCCGGGACCGCGACTACCTGCACATGCATCTCGATCCCATGCTCCGCCAGAACCGACATGCGTCTCATCGTCGTGTCCTCCACAGTGCACGCGATCAACGACCGCCTCACCTGTGGATCGACCGCGTGGAGCGAGACGTACAAAGGGGACAATCGCTGGGTGACTATCCTGTCGATCTCGGCCTCTTCGAGGTTCGAGAGAGTGATGAAGTTACCGTAAAGGAACGACAGGCGGTAGTCGTCATCGCGCACGTACAGTGACGGTCTCAGTCCCGGAGGCAGCTGCGCCACGAAGCAAAACGCGCACGAGTTCACACACTGCCGGACCTCATCGAAGACAGCGCCTTCGAACCGAAGGCCCAGGGTGCTGCCTGGTACCCGCCGCACTCCCACCTCATGAGCACGCCCATCGCGTAGGAAGGTGACGGTGAACTCGTCGCTTTGAGTGAACCACTGCCAGTCGAGCACATCGCGGAGAGCTTCGCCATCCACATGCGTCACACGGTCGGCAGGCCGGATACCTGCCCGGTAAGCCGGGCTGCCGACGTCGACGGCGGCCACCACGCCCCCGCCACTGACGGCGTCGCCATAACGGCGTTCACTCATCGGCGCCCATCGCCTCGATCGCCGAGATGACCCCTGCTATCTGCGCATCAGGAGTCGAGGCGCCCGCGGTGACGCCCACGATCTCGACGCCGCGGAACCACTCGGGCCGGACCTCCTGCGCTGTCTCGACGTGGTACACATGCTCGTTCGCCGCACGGCATATCTCGGCAAGCCGGGTGGTGTTGCCCGAGTTGTGTCCTCCGACGACCACCATGACGTCCACACGCCGAGCAAGCTCATCGGCAGCTCTCTGTCGCTGGGCGGTGGCGCTACAGATCGTGTTGAACACCCGAAGCTCGTTCACTCGCGGAAGCAGCGCCGCGGTGACCTCTTGGAGCCTGGACGGAGATTGCGTCGTTTGCACCACGACTCCCACCCTTCGTGACGGGAGGGTGCCGGGCAGGTCTTGTGCGCTCTCGACGATCACCGCGTGTCCGCCGGCGTGTGCCACTATTCCCTCCACTTCAGGGTGGTCGGCCTCTCCGACGATCACGACCGTGTAGCCTTCGCGGGAAAGCCTTGCGGCGTGCCTCTGGGCGGTGGAAACAAAGGGACATGTGGCATCCACCACCTCAAGCCCCCGCTCTTCGGCGTGTTCGATCGCAGACGGATCCACACCGTGCGTCCTGATCACGAGAGTGCCTGTGCTCACGTCATCGACACTCTCCGCGACCGAGACCCCGCTCCGCTCCAGCGCAGCCACGGCTTGAGGATTGTGGATGAGCGGACCTAGGGTGTGCACCTCGCCTCCACAGCGCGCGGCTTCATGGGCGAGCTTCAACGCTCGCTCCACGCCATAACAGACACCTGCGTGCTCGGCCACCACGACCTTCATGGCTCAGTGCACCTTCTTCGCACGTTCGACCTCTTCAGAGATGCGTTCCATGATCCTCTCGGTGAGTAGAGCGACGCGCTCCTTGCGGGATCCCTCGGGGAAATCTTCCGGGCATATCGGCTCGCCATACACGATCGTGACACGCCTGAACTTCGGCAGCGCCTGCCCTCGAGGCCATACCTTCTCGGTACCGACGAAGGCGACAGGAACGATAGGCACTCCGGCGCGCAGCGCCACGAAAGCCGCCCCACCGTGCGCCTCCCCTAGCGCGTCACGGTCCTGTCGGCTTCCCTCAGGGAAGATGCCGACCAGCTCACCCTTCTTGAGGAATGCGTCCGCTTGCGCAAGCGCGGCCCTGTCGGCGCCCTCGCGTTCGACCGGGAACGCCCACAGTCGCGGGAGCGCCCATGCCACCAGACCGCGCTCGAAGAGCTCGCGCTTCGCCATGAAGTGCACGAAGCGAGGGGACACGCACCAAAGAAGCACCGGGTCCATGTACGACCGATGGTTACCGGCAAGCACCGCACCCCCGCGCGCAGGCACGTTCTTTCGACCGTACTCCCGTACGCGGAAGAGCACGCGCACCAGAGGTGTCGCGATAGCCCGAAGTGTCGTGGCAAGCCACATCAGCGCTCGACCGCCCGGACCAGAGAGATGATAGTGTCCACGACCTCGTCGGGAGACATCTCAGTGGTGTCAATGACCAGAGCGTCCTCCGCCGGACGAAGAGGGCTCACCTCGCGCTCAGCGTCCGCCCGGTCCCGGCGCTCGATGTCGGCGGCCACCGCGGCGATCTCCGATCCGTGCCCCGCGGCCACCCGGTCCCCCAGCCGCCGTCGCGCACGCTCACTCGCCGTCGCGGTGAGGTACACCTTGACCGGCGCATCCGGGAAGACGACCGTGCCGATGTCCCGGCCTTCGACCACAGTGTCCGCCTCACTTGCAAGGCGTCGTTGCTCGGCCACCATGAGCTCCCGCACCTCGGCGATCTGCGAAACGGGGCTCACCGCCAGGTCGGCCTCCGGAGTGCGGATGTCAGCGGTCACGTCCCGGCCGTTTATGCGTACAGCGGTATACACAGCCTCACCGGGGAGGTGATCGAAGGTCACGCGGCAACTTCTTGCGACGGCGATGATCCCCTCCACGTCGTCGAGCGCCACGCCACGGTGAAGAGTCTCCACGCCGATGGCGCGATACATCGCGCCCGTGTCCAGGTAGCGGAAACCCAAACGCTGAGCGACGCGGCGCGCCACGGTGGACTTACCTGACGCTGCGGGTCCATCGATGGCCACGATCATGCATGCACTCCTGGTACGCGGGACGGGCACTCGATTCTAGCATGCTCCCGCGCTCACGCATCCCCGTGGACCTCGTGATCCGCCATGAGGCGCATGAGATCACCCACGAATCCCGGGTAGGACACGTCTATCGCTTCCATACGCTCGATCCTCACGCCCCCTTCGGCCACCAGCGCCGCCACCGCATACGCCATCGCGAGACGGTGGTCGCCGAGAGAGTCCAGCGATGCTGCGTGTAACGCGCCCGGACCAGACACGAGCACGTCATCGCCTTCGACCCACACGTGCGCGCCGAGCGCTCCAAGACCCTCGACGATCGCGCGAAGACGATTGGACTCCTTGACGCGCAGCTCCCCCACTCTCCTGAAGCGCGACACCCCTGTCGCCTGCGTCGCCACCACCGCAAGAAGAGGGACCTCGTCGATCAGCGCAGGCACCTCTTCGGGCTCCACGTCCGTTGCGCGCAGCCCATCAGTGAAGAGCACCCTGACGTCTCCTGTCGGCTCACCGCAGGTATCTTCACCAGGCGTCACCTCGATGTGGGCACCCATACGCTCGAGCACGCGCAAGAAACCCGTCCGCGTAGGGTTGAGCGAC
>JAJFTR010000025.1 GCA_021372825.1 Actinomycetes bacterium | reverse complement strand
TCCAGGTCCAGCGACTCGCTCAGCTCAAGGCTCACCTTCAAGAGCGCCGAGAGATCACCACGCGGCGCGTGCTCGGAAGAAACGGACACAGGCATCGAGTCCCCCAGTGGACGTCTTCGCACGGAACGGCACCCGAGAAAGCAATCTCGGTGCCATCGCTAGATATACCCACATGTATGCGGGCGTCCGGAGAAAACAGGGGGAACTACCAGGTACGCTCGGCGTCCCCGTCGAGATCCCCGTCGAAGCACGCGGGAACCAACTGGCACAGCTCGCGCCTTACCGCCGCCAGATCGCCCGTGACAGCGACCTGAAGCAGTCGCTGCAGCGAATCCGAGAAGCGGTCGGCGAGACACGGAAGCGAGTCGAGCCTCATCACCGCCGGGCACTCCGTGGGCAGGAGGCCACCGTCTTGCTGCACAAGCACCTCATGCAGCTTCTCGCCAGGCCGCAACCCTGTGAACTCCACGTGTGTCGGCACGCCGGAGAGCACGATCATCCTCTGCGCCAGATCCACGATCCGCACGGGCACGCCCATATCGAGCACGAAGATGTCCCCGCCGTGACTCATCGCCTGCGCCTGCAACACCAGTCTCGCAGCCTCGGGGATCGTCATGAAGTACCGTGTGACCTCCGGGTGCGTCACCCGCAGTGGACCCCCGCGCCGCAGCTGCTCCTCGAAGATGGGCACCACGCTCCCTCGGCTGCCGAGCACGTTGCCGAAGCGCACCGCCACCGCGCCCATGCCGTGACGCGCCGCGGACAGCATCACGAGCTCGGCGACCGCCTTGGTCGCGCCCATGATGTTCCGGGGCTCCACCGCCTTGTCGGTAGAGATCAGCACGAACCGTTCGGCGCCTACTGCCTGACTCGCTCGTACGACGTTGAGCGTCCCCCCCACGTTCGACCGTACGGCCTCGTCCGGCTCGGTCTCCATGATCGGCACATGCTTGTACGCCGCGGCGTGGAACACCACCTGCGGACGCTCCTCCGCGAACACGCGGTCGAGCTTGGGACGGTCGCGGATGTCGCAGATGCGCATCACCGCAACACCCGGGCGCATCGCCTCCATCTCCAAGTAGAGCTCGTACAGGCGCGATTCGTCTATCTCGATGAGCAACAGCCGAGACGGCCGCATGTGCATGATCTGACGGCACAACTCAGAGCCGATCGACCCCGCGGCGCCGGTGACTGCGACCACCTTGTCCGTGAGCGTGCTCGAGATGAGCCCGACGTCGATGTCGTTCGGCTCCCTGCCGAGAAGGTCCTCGATCTTTACCGGTCGAAGGTCGGCCACACCGGCCGTCACCGCATCAGCGGCGATCCCGCTGATCATCCGCGTGGGGACTCCCGCCTCGGTGCACAGCTCCAAGACCTCCCTGCGCCGCCAGCTGTCCATCGAAGGAATCGCGACCAAGATCTCGTCCACGCGTTCGCGCGCCACGACCTGGGGCAACTCGTCGAGTGTCCCTATCACACGCGCACCGCGTATCCGCATACCCACCTTGGCACGACGGTCATCAAGAAGCCCCACGACGTTGTAGCCCAACTGCGGCTGGTTCTCGATATCACGGAGCAGGAGCGACCCGGCATCCCCCGCTCCCACGATCAGCACACGATGGTCGCCCTTGTGGCTCGCACCACTCATCACCACCCACAGCCTACCGACGCTGCGCAGCGCCGCGAGACCAACGAAGGCGAACGCACCGCTGATGAAGATGACGCCGAGCGGGACGGGGCGAGCGTCTAGCGACTGTTCAACCACCAGGTCCAGTGCAAAAAGCACCACCATCGCACAGACAACGGCGGCGACCAGCCGCCCCATGACCTGCACGCCTACATACCGCAACACGATGCGATAGAGTCCGGCTACCCATAGCGCGAGAATGAGCACCACGAGCGCGACCAGGAGCGCCGGAACGACGTAGGGCCGGAAGTTGTCGGGCAGCGCACCCTCAAAGCGTGCGAAGTACGCGAGCGAGAAGGACACCACGATGATGAACGCATCTGCCAGCATCATCGCCGCGATCTGCACCGCGCGCGACTCGTAGAACAGGAGTTTGATCCGCTGCGACAGGGAGCGCTCCACGCCTGCCGAGCTTTCGCTCTCGGTGTTCATCGCGACCTACCCGGACCCGGATCCATTCGGCCGACTTAGCCCCCCAGCACTTCGAGAAGTCCCCACCCGAACGCCTGGTCGAGGAAGTACACCACCAGCACGACCACTACTACCACCACCACGAAGGCGAATACCCCTGTGAGTACACGCCCCACTGTCACCGCGAGCCGCCGTCCGGGACTCACCGCAGGGATGTAGATGTTTTGCGCCGTGGCCGCAGCAGGCGCGGATCTGCGAGTCTTCGCGTGTCCTGATGCTGACCCTTCCCCCTGGTACTGGGTGTAGTAGTCGCTGTAGTAGTAGTAACCCTTGTAGCCCTTACCGCCGTAGTAGCCGTACCCGCCGCCGCCGGACTCCTCAAGGCCCCACACCACGCTGCCGATGATGCGCGCGCCCACCTGAGTGAGCATCTCGGTGGCCTTCTTGGCCTCGTCACGGGTGGAGACTCCCGCCTTGGTCACCATCAGTACGCCGTCGCACCAGCGCGCAACAGCAGTTCCGTCCGCCACCGCAAGGAGCGGCGGGGTGTCGATGAGGACCCAGTCGGCCCACTCCTCCAGCTCGGTGATGAGCGCATGCATCTTCTCCGAACCCAAGAGCTCGCTTGGGTTGGGAGGCAGCTTGCCTGCCGTCAGGATGAGCAGGTTGACCATCTCACCCGGACGCTGGAGCGCGCTCTTAAGCGAGTTGCCGCCGGTGAGCACGTCCGAAAGGCCGATCATGTTGCTCACCGGGAAGAAGTGCTGCGTGGTGGGCCGACGGAAGTCG
>JAJFTR010000094.1 GCA_021372825.1 Actinomycetes bacterium | reverse complement strand
TGGCATATTGCTGCGACGCAGCTGCCGCCCGAGTCGTGCTCTTCCTCAGATCGGACGGTCCGGCTTGTGCACTCCGCCACCAAGGCGTCAGACGCGCATGATCGAAGCGATGGGCACCCGGCCCGCACGCAATGCGGGAGCGAGACTGCCGACGAAAGCTGCGGCGCAGCTCGCCCCCACCCCGACGAGCACTGCCGAGATCGGCGAGCCGGCCCGGGAGACGAGCAGACCGCGGGACATCCAATCAAGCACCACAGGGAATACGAGGTAGCTGGACGCCAACGCGGCCGCGGCGGCGACGACGGCCAGCATCTGGCCCTCGGCCACGATCGTCACCATGACCTCCCAGCGCGTCGCTCCGAACGACCTCCTGAGGGACAGCTCATCAGAGCGCTCCTTGAGCGTCGCAAGACCGATGTTAAGAATCCCTAGCGCGCCCACGAGCAGACTCAGCGCCGCCACGGCCGAGAAGACCAGCGAGACAGTGCTGAAGAACTGCCCAGCGTCGTCTGGCTTGTCCGAACGCTGGATTCCCGTCGCCGGCACTTCGAACGCGCGCTCATACTCGACCGCAAGTACGCTGCGGAGCGCGGACTCATCCAGCTCGGGTGCGTAGGCGTACAATGTGGCCCCGTCCTGCCCAAGAAGCGCCAGCCCCCAGTCGGCCATCGGATCGAGCCGCATGAACGCGCGCCCGACAGGCTGACTGTCGTAGACGATGCCGGCCACGTGGGCAACGAGCGAGCGGCTCCGGCCTCCTTCCCGTACGGACGCGACGACACTCGATCCCGGAACGACATCAAGCGCCTGGGCAGCGGCCTCGTTCAGCACGACCTCGGGCGGGGCAGTCGAGTGGTCCGAGAGCCAGTGGCCGGCGCGCAGCGGGTATGGGAACACGGCACGAAGGTCGCCATCGACGAGCAGTGTCTCCAGTCCTCTTGCGCCGAACACAAGCTCGGTCTCGACCACCACTGCCGAGCCCCCGCCGACCGGCGCCAAGATGCGCTGGAGTGCCGAACAAGCCGCGTCGGAACGCTCGTAGGACTGCATTCCCCCGCCGATTATAGCCATCAGTGTCGTCGGTCTGCCCGTGCTCAGTATCGCCTGCGAGCTGTACGCGTCCTTCACCGCACCGAACCCCGCCTGGATGATCACGACAGCGAGCACACCCACGAACAAGCTGACCATCGTCAGGGCGCTTCGGCCCGGGCGTGCCCTCACGCCCTGCAGCGCCACACCCACCACCCGGCGGATCATGGCCGTTCCTCCGGGCGCCCGTTGCGCATCTCAAGCACGCGGTCGAGCATGGAGGCGATCTCCGCGTCGTGAGTGACCACCACAAGCGTGAGACCGTCGTCACGAACCAGGTCCGTGAGCAGCGACATCACTTCGGCGCCCGTCTGCACATCGAGAGAGCCGGTAGGCTCATCCGCGAGAACCACTCGCGGCCGGTGCACCAGCGCACGTGCGATCGCCACTCGCTGCTGCTCGCCTCCGGAGAGCCGCTCCGGACGGTGGTGCGCACGTTCGGCGAGACCCACGCGTTCGAGCGCCTGTAGAGCCCTCCTGCGCCGGTCGCGCGGCGGACAGCCGCTGTAGAGCAGCGGAGCCTCCACGTTCTTCAGCGCCGAGAGCGTGTGCATCAGACAGAAGCGCTGGTAGACGAAGCCGAACGTGGCGGCGCGCAGGCGCGCCAGGCTTCTGTCCCCAAGGCGGGTGGTCTCTCGCCCATCGACCCGGTACGAACCCCCGCTCAACTCGTCTATCAGCCCAAGCAGGCCGAGCAAGGTGCTCTTCCCCGACCCCGAACGCCCGAGAATCGCCACCGCCTCACCAGCGGAAACCGACAACGACGCGCCCCTGATCACATGAAGGTCCCCTCCACCAGGCAGGGTCACGTGCTTTTCGGCGTTCGTGAGTTCGAGCAGCACAGGTCAGTCCACGTCGACGAGCGTGGGCGATGGGATTTGAACGACGTCCCCGGCTGACAGCCCGGCGGTTATCTGTACGTACGAGCCGTCCGTCACGCCAAGAGTCACATCGCGAAGCTCCACTCTTCCGTCCTTCACGACATACACCTGGCCCCTCTCCGCGATGCCTGCCACCGCCTCGATCGGCAGGGCAACACCGGTCACGTCCGCGGTCGTGAGGGCGACGCGTCCAGGCATCCCTTCGATGAGCTCCAAGCCGGATGGCACTCTCACGATCACGACCACGCCGCCCTTCGGATCGCCAAGCGGCGCGGTGATTACCGGGAAGCTCGAGGTCTCCTTGCTCGACTGCGCGCTTGCTGGAAGATCCCCGGTAGGGACGTCGCAGAGCACGAGCCGGGGCTGGCGTTGCTCCCCTGCCTCTAGCACGGATGCGCTCGCCTCATCGTCCGACGAAAGCGTGATGGCTCCAGGCGGGTAAGGAACACCCAGCAAGGTCGTGTCGAAAGGACCGGGGCCGACTTGGACCTGCGCTCTCACGCTCTTGACGCCTTCGTACAACCGGTAGACCTGCTCTGCTGGGACGGTCGCCTGCATAGCGAAACCGGTGTAGCGCGCGTTGATGATCGGAAGGCCCTGTTCGACCCGAGTGCCTGGCTCCACAAGCAGGCTGACGATGGCGCAGCTCTCGGGCAGGTCGATGGGCGTCGGCGCACTCCCCGGCGCGGATACCAGGCCGACGCGCCCCTTCGGCAGCGCGACGAGCACCCCGTCTTGAGGCGCGGCCACACGGATAAGAGGGTTCACGACGACGACTGCGTCGAGGACAAGCACGCTGGTGACCCGACGCTCCTGCGCGACGACCGTGCTCGTGGTCACGGCCTCGACGGCTTCGCCATCACCGCCCGCCCCGTTGCGCGTGCAGGCGGAGGATGAGGCGAGCGTGAACGCCATCCCCACGAGGGCGATGCCGCGAATCGCGCGCTCACACGAACGCCGCCGGTTCTGGTCTGCCGCGTTCACTCGCCCTCGACCTGTCCTCCGCTCCAATGCTGCGAGGCGCTCACTGGTCCCCCTCGCGCTTGATGGTGATCTCGTTCACCGTGATCGCCTGTTGATAGCCACTCGGATCGCCTAACTCAGCCCGCTGAAGACAACCGGCGAAGTAGTCTCGCATGCCTTGATCACCATACTTCGTCATGAGCTGCGATCTCGGTACCTCGTCACGTAGCACTGCCAGTGCGCGCTGCTCTCTCTTGGGATCCCGCCCGCGTTGTTCCAGCCACTCGACGATCCAGGCATTCATCCAGTACATCTGCGCTTCCATCACACCCGTGCCGCGCTCGTACGAGCCTGCCTCGTCGGTGTAAAGCTCTCGCCACTCAGGGAAGATCATCCCCGTGGGGAGCTCAAGTCGGCTTCTCTCTTGCTCATACTCGCGCTGAGCGTCTTCATAGCTTCCCAAACCGCTCCCGTTCCCCACGGACTCGCGCACGTGTGCGCCCTTGCCGTTCTCCTTCGAGTCCGCGTCGCAGCCGGCCATCAGACCCGCCGAAAGAAGAACTACGACCGCCATGAGAACCTTCGCGCTCGCGCAGCGGAGTCTCTGCACTCCGATCACACCCCTTCCGCCCTGTCTGCTCATCTCGAAGCCATGAAACCCTGCCGCGATCTGCCTCGGTCCAGCTTCACGTGGGGACTCAGTTATACGCGAGATACCCAGCCCAGGTGTTGTCCTCCCAATCCCAGATCGGCTTCGTCAGTCTTCCAGTGAACTTGAACGACTGACCAGCTGGGAAGGTCGTACCACCGGTCGCCCGGACATAGGCGACGTAACCTCCGCTACTGTCGGGCCAGTACTGAGTCTGGGAAATCCGTGTACCTGCCGCGTTGCGCAGATACAGCTGAAGGGTGTTCGCGGTGCAGTTCGTGAGGTCCAATCGGATCTGCCCGCTGGCTCCCGTATAGCGGACGGTGCTGTAGTAGGTCCACGTGGCGTCTGTGTGCACATCCCCACCGATACTCGTGGTCACTGCGTATGCACTGGGTGACAGGACGAGTGACGCGAGCAGCATTGAGATGATCAGGACGGCGATCCTCTTCCTTTTCATGGATTCAAACCTCCTGGACTAGGGTCGGGACGCACTTCATGCTCGCACCTGCCGTGCGCCACGATGAGTGTCCCTGGACATGTCGCGTCGGGCATGGAACCTATCTCCCTGGCCGCATCGCCCCACCCCCTTTAGTCCGGTCCCAAGACCCCCCGCTCGTGGTGACACAGGTGTGCGAACCACCCGGCTGCCGCGCGCCGACAATCGTCCGGCGTTGGCCGTGTTGCGCGGCATCCCCCTCGCGCTCGTCACGACGACCCACGACTCGCGCCTAGCGCATCGTGAGTCCGCACTGACACCCCACGTACGCGTAGAACATAGACGAATCGAGACCCATGTGGTCAACCCGTTCCGACGAACGGCACCGTCTCATTGACGAATGGACCTCGCCGCTGACCGCGAGGACTCGCGTGTCGTGTCCCCGAGCAGTCTCGACGCTTTGGGATTCGCTGTCGCTCTGAACGAAGCGGTCTGGGCCGTCAGGGACTATGAAACTCACACAGCCCATCGTCGCCTACTTCGAGGCGAGCCGCGGCGCCCACGGCGCTCCCCACATCTTCAAGGACTTCCCAGAAGCGGGCCCACTGGTGTCTCGCAAGCGGGTCGTGGCTGGTCGATGCCCGACGATCCCAGGGCCGGCATCGTCGTAGACGCGCTTTCGATGGCAATGATCAAGAAGGAATGCGGGGCAAATGCCTGTGGACGCCGCGGTCAGACAGGACACCCAGGGTCAGAGGCTCAGCAGGGAACCTGTTGTAGTTCGGTGAGAACTCCTTGCTCCATCCCGACAATGCGGTCGCTCAGCCGCTCGATGTCCTCTCTGATGTGGCTTGCCAGCAGGATGGTCACCCCTTGCGCCTTGAGCCCGCCCACGACCGCGTGCAGCATCTCGACACCACCGGAATCAAGCCCGCTCGTCGGCTCGTCGAGAAGCAGCAGCCGCGGACGCTCCATGAACGCTTGCGCTATCCCGAGACGCTGTTTCATGCCGACGGAGAATCTGCGGACCTTCTTTCGAGCGACGTCCTCAAGACCGACCACGCGAAGCGCCTCGAGAATCTCGTCTCGGCCGATCTTGTTCTGGATTGACGCGAGCACCCTCAGGTTCTCGTAGGCCGAAAGCGAACCAAGGAATCCAGGCTTCTCGATCAGCGCCCCCAGGTCCGGCGGGAAGCGCTTGTTCGCGACCACGGGAAAGCCGTCCACGACGATCTCCCCGGATTGCGG
>JAJFTR010000089.1 GCA_021372825.1 Actinomycetes bacterium | reverse complement strand
GTTCGTTAACCTACCCGAACATGCGCGCGATGAAAAAAAGCGAGGACCGAAGTCCTCGCTCGTGGATCGTGGAGCCGACGTGGGGACTCGAACCCCAGACCTGCGCATTACGAGTGCGCTGCTCTACCAACTGAGCTACGTCGGCGTGCTTATCACCGGTCACCCGGCATCGCTGCTGCTCTGCGTACCACCTGCCGGCCGACGGCGACGCCTCTTGCGCTGTGCAGCCGGAGGCGCGCTGGCCTGCTGCGTGCGCGGCGCGACCTGTGGAGCGGGAGCTACAGCCGCGTTCTCGCCCACGCCGGCGGGCTTGCGCTTCCGTCTGCGGCGAGCCGGACGCTTTGCCTCGGCGCCCCCCGGACCTGCCTCACCTGAGGCGGCCGCGGGACTGCCATCGCTGACCTCCGCGGCATACCCGCCCACGTGACGCCCCTCTTCCACCTCCGTCGCTTGTTGACGGAGCATGCAGGGGCAGCCGGAGCCACCGCTACAATCCAGAGCTGTCAAAGGCACCGTCATCTGGCTACCGTCTTCGACCTTGATCGTGACGAGCTCGCGAGGCGTGTTGAGCGAGATGACCTTTCCCTTGCCGGAAGGCATCTCCACCGGCGCACCACATCGCGGCGCCCGCTGTTTGAAGTCCTTGTAGGCCTCGTACTCGTAGCGCAGACAGCACATGAGTCTGCCACACAGCCCACTGATTTTCAACGGATTCAGCGGCAGGTCCTGCTCCTTGGCCATCCTGATGGACACAGGTTGGAAGTCGCCCCCGAAACGCACGCAGCACAGTTGCTCGCCACAGTGACCGAGACCGCCCACGAGCCGCGCCTCATCGCGCACGCCGATCTGACGCATGTCGACCCGCGATTTGAAAGTCGACGCGAGATCACGCACCAGCTCGCGGAAGTCGACGCGCTCTTCCGCAACGAAGTAGAAGATCATCTTCGATTCATCGAAGAGGGTCTCCACTCCTATGGGTTTCATGTCCAGCCCGTGCTTGTTCACAAGGCGGCGGAACGTTTCCATCGCCTCGGCTTCGCTTGCTGCAAGCTCACGCGCTTTTTCGATATCGCTCTCGTCGGCAATGCGCACAACCGGTTTGAGTCCCGGCGGCACGTCTTGCTCGGCGATCTCGTGTGGAGGTAGAACGACCTCGCCGAACTCCTTGCCACGCTCGGTCTCGACGATGACGTGATCACCGTGACCCGGCTCTGTTCCGGCAGGGTCGAAGTACAGAGTCTTGCCTGCATAGCGCAGACGTACTCCCACTACCGTGGGCACTTGAGAACCTCCTGTATGTCGAACAGCATGGCTTCTATCGCCAGCTGGGGGCTTACATTATACGAGATACGCCGCCGGGCCGCCTCAACGGCGCCAAGTGCCGTCAGGGCAGCAGACGGTGTCATCACCCGGGCGACCTCTTCGATCGCGTCTTCCGTATCGGTGTTGAAGAGCGGCGCATCGGGATCTTGAGAAAGCAACATGCAATCTCTGAGCCAGCTCGCCGCCACGTTCAGGACCTCTCGTATCCCGTCGCGCTCTTTGGCGGTGAGCTCCCGCTTGTGGCGCTCCTCCAGCGACTTCATGGACGCCTTCGTTCCGAGCAATTCACGCCGTTCTTCTCGCTCGGCCACCTGAACGCCCTTGAGTTCATCCAGTGGCGCCTTGACTGCGCTGAGAAGTTCACGCGCCGAGACGATAACGTCATGCGCGTCCATGATCGGAAGACGCTTGAGGACGTCGAGTACGACCGTCCGGGCCGCCATCCGAGCCGGAGACCGGACGATCTCCTCGGCTCGTGAAACCACCCCGCCAGCTGCGGCGAGTGCTGCTCGAGCTTCAGCGCGATCAGCGCCAGTGCGTTGCACGAGCAGCGCCTCGGCGACAGAGGGCGCCACCGGGCGGAAACGCACGACCTGACACCGAGAGGCGATCGTCGGCAGGACCGCGTCGTAGGACTGAGCGAGGAGGATCATCACCACATCACCCGGAGGCTCCTCAAGAGTCTTCAGGAAGGCATTGGCGGACTCTTGGTTCAGCCGGTCCGCTTCATCGATGACGTACACCTTGCGGCGTGCCTGCACTGGCTTGAGGTGCACGTCCCGTATGATCTGACGTACCTGATCGATGACGTAGGTCGCTGCCCCTTCGGGGGTGAACACATGCACGTCCGGATGAGAGCCGTTGAGTATCCGATAACACACGGGGCACTCTCCGCAGCCCCCGTCGTCGCATAGCAGTGCGCACGCCAGGGCACGCGCCGCCGTCATCTTGCCGGTTCCCGTGGGGCCCACGAACAGATAGGCGTGCGCCACCGCGCCTGATGTCACCGCTTTGGATAGGAACGACGCTATCCTGCGCTGTGTGGCGACGGCATCCCAGATGCGGGGCGTCGTCATCGAGACTCCAACTCTATACCTGCTCTACTGAGCACAGGTGCGAGCGCCGTGACCACGTCTCGCCACACGGTGTCCACATCGCCGCGAGGAACGACCTTCACCCTCTCGGGTTCTGCTTCAGCGATGGCAAGGAAACCTGCTCTCACGCGCTCATGAAAGGCGATGTCCTCACGTTCGAGGCGGTCCGCCGCCGTGCCGGTAGCCGCCGCGATCCCAACGGCTGGCTCGATGTCGAGAACGATGGTGCAGTCGGGAACGAGCCCGCCGGTGGCGAACGCGTTGATCGCACGCACTGTCTCCAACGGAAGTCCACGGCCGTATCCTTGATACGCCAGGGATGAATCGGCGTGCCGGTCATCGATCACCACACGGCCCGCCTCGAGCGCGGGCGCGATGACCGACAAGGTGAGCTCGGCACGACTTGCCGCAAAGAGAAGGAACTCCGCTTCGGGCGTCATCGTCTCGTGAGACGGACCGAGGAGGATCTCGCGTACGCTCTCGCCTACAGGTGTCCCGCCAGGCTCGCGGAGCACCAGCACGTCGGCGCCGGCCGCCTCGAGCGCAGCCGCCAGGCGGCGGACTTGCGTCGACTTGCCGGAGCCGTCGCCACCTTCGAAAGTGATGAACACGCCCCTCACTCGTCGACCTCCATCTGCCACTCACGCGGCGCCGACGCGTACAGGTCTCCTCCGACGCTATCGAGCGCGACGAACGCGGGCAACCCCTCCAGTGTCAGACGCATGAGAGCCTCGGTACCCAGTTCAGGCCACGCGACGACTTCCGCGGCGACTACACAAGAACCCAGCAGAGCAGCGGCGCCTCCCACCGCAGCGAAGTACACCGCGCCGTTTCTCACGCACGCGCGCCGTACCTCCTCGCTCCGCGCACCCTTACCGATAGTGGCGGTGACGCCCGCATCGAGAAGCGCGGGGGTCCATGCGTCCATGCGCCGCGCCGTCGTGGGACCGATGGCTCCCGCCGGCAACCCGGGACGTGCGGGAGTGGGCCCGGCATAGAAGAGCACCTGGCCCTGTAATCCGTAGGGCAGGACGCCGCTTCGGCGCAGCTCGGCCACTATCCGCTCATGCGTCGCGTCACGAGCCGTGTAGACGACACCCCAAAGGCGCACCTCGTCTCCCGCGCGCAGAGCCTCCAAGACCGTCTTCTCGGCGGGTAGAGCCACTCTGATCGGTTCACGCATCTGGTGCGCCTCCCGCTGGCGAAGGAGCGCCATCCGTGTCGCCGCCTCGCCAGTTGAGCGTCCGGTACGCATACCAGGCGGCCCCAAGGACGATGAGCGAGGCGAGCACGAGGGTCACCCGTGTACCCGAGAACCACACGTCTTGAGGCGCGATGCCTCTGGCCTTCGCAATGGCGAGCGCTCCCTTGCCGATAAGGTCTGCTGCCGGAGACACCACCACCATCGAAAGTAACAAAGAGACCCTGATCACCGACTCCATGGCAGTGAAGACACGGCCTCTGATCTCATCAGCCACCGTACGCACGACATACGTGTTGCCCGACACGGTGAGGCACGCCACCGTGAAACCCGCGATCAGTGCGAACACCGCGCCCACCCAGTACTGGCTGCTGAACGCGAAGACCAGCATGCCTATCCCGAACGTGGCGACCGCCCCCAAGAACAGCGCCTGCAAAGGCACACGCTCAGAGAGCCGTGGGACGATCAACGCGCCCGCAGCCATGCCGAGTGCGATGAAGACGAGCATGAACGTCTGGGGTGCGGCGATGAGCTTTCGCAGGACCTCCACCCGGTCGAGGAAGGGTACTCCGCCAGACAGGTTGCGTTGCACATGCACAAGCCCGACCGTGATGATCGCACCCCCGCCGAGGATGGCAGTCCCCACGGTGACGAGCAACCCTCGGAGTTCCTTGTGCTCCGCGAGGAACCGGAAGGACTCGACCGTGTCCTTGCCGAGCAGCGACAGAGTGAAGCGGCCGCCGGAGCTCACCTTCGCAGAGACGTGGATGCTGGCCAGCGTGATCGCCGAGACGATGAAACTGAAAGCGTTCACGAAGACGCCGCCACGAGGCCCGAGCAGCGCAGGAGCAAGCGGGCCCACGAGCTTGTCCACCACGACGAACCCTGATGTGAGAAGCCACCGGACGATCGCCTCGAATCCCGCGAGGATGGCGCCCGACATCGTCAGGCCGATGAGCATGCTCGCCTGCTGCGTCGTGTAGGACAGTCCATTGGCGGCGGCGAGCTCGTTCTCATCGACCAGATGTGGGATGAGCGAGTTCTTCGCCGGCGCGAAGAACAACGACGCCGCCTCCATGAGGAACACGATGAGGTAGATGAGTGCGAGCGAGTTCGTGAAGAGCAGACCCAGCGTCAGCACAGCCCGCACTAGGTCGCATGCGATCATGAGGCGGCGTCTGTCGAAGCGGTCCACGAAGACACCGATGACCGACGTGAGGAGCAACGCGGGCAGGATCTTGACGATCATGATACCTGCGACAGCGAACGCCGACCCTCCGCTCAAGGTGGTCACGAGCGGTATCAACAGGCCGACGACGAGCCAGTCGCCCACGCCGCTCACGAACTGCCCGATCCACAGCTTCCTGAAGGAGCCGTTGCCAAGAAGCGCCCGGTAGGTCACCTTGCCCTCGTCGGTGGTCTTGCGTCCTGTCATGACGGTTCGACCTCGATCATTGCAGAGCGCATGGCGATGCAGCCAACGTTGACTGCCACAGGCAATGCCGCGATGTGGCAGGGCGCTGTGAGCACATGCACCGCGAGCGCAGTGGTACGGCCGCCAAGTCCCGCAGGGCCGATCCCAGAACGATTGACCGCGTGCAAGACCCGCTGCTCGAACGCTGTGACGCGTTGGTTCGCCGCCCGCGTGCCGATCGGACGCAAGAGGGCCTTCTTCGAAAGCTTGGGGACCGTGTCGAACGTGCCACCGACCCCTACGCCCACAAGAAGCGGCGGACACGCCGTCGTGGCCTTCGCACACACATGCGAAACGACCGCGTCGAAGACACCTTGCTCACCCAAGGACGGTTCCAGCATGAACAGCGCCGATGCGTTGTCCGAGCCGCCGCCCTTCAGCATCATGTGCACCGTGGCGCCCTTGCCCGGCCGAGAAGTGACATCCACGAAGGCCGGGGTGTTGGTGGTGGTGTTCCTGCGGTCGAAAAGCGCATCGGCGACCACGCTCATGCGCAGACCCGCGTGCTCGTACGCGCGGGCGACCGCGTCGTCCACTGCGCCTTGAAGGTCCCCCTCGATGCACTCGAACTGGCCCAGCTCCACCCAGACCCACACGGTCCCTGTGTCCTGGCACAGGGGCACTCTACGTTCACAGGCCGCCGCGGCGTTGTCGAGGAGCTGCCGGATCACTTCGCGACCTCGCTCAGATGGTTCGTCAGCGTAGGCGGCTTGGAGAGCTTCGAGCACGTCATCGCGAAGCGAAGTCGCGATGAGCGGCACCGTCCGCTCGACTTCATCGGCGATCCGAGCCGCCGGGATCATCCCCGGTCTCCGCGTTCAAGCGCGTGGATACCCTCACGCACCCCCGCCGCGGAAGCATGCAATGCGTGGAGCTCCTGATCGGTAAGATCGATCTCGGGAACATCGACGACGCCCTGCCGGCCAAGCACCGCTGGCACAGTGAGGTAAAGATCAGAGAGTCCGTACTGCCCGGTGAGCAAGACACATGAAGGCATCGCGGCGCGCGCATCATCGACCACGGCACGCACCATCGAAGCCACAGCAACAGCGGGCGCATAAAACGCGCTCCCCGTCTTCAGGAGCCGGACCACTTCGGCACCGCCGAAAACGGTGCGTTGCACGACCTCTTCGATCCTCTCGGGCGAGAGCAGCTCGGCCAGTGGGCGGCCGCCCGCCTTGGCAAGGCGGGGCAGCGGCACCATCGTGTCGCCGTGCGCTCCGATCACCAGCGCATCGACCTCCTCGACAGGTGTTCCTGTGGCCTGTGAGATGAAATAGGCGAAACGGGCCGAGTCGAGGACTCCGCCCATCCCGAGGACGTGCGATGCATCCAGACCCGAGACCTTCCACGCGAGGTACGTCATCACGTCGAGCGGATTCGTCACGCACATGAACACCGCCTCGGGGGAGGCTGCCGCGGCCTGCGTGATCACCGACCGCATTATCTCGCCGTTCACCCGTAGCAGGTCCTCGCGTGTCATCCCCGGCTTTCGGGGCAGCCCGGCCGTGATCACGACCACGTCCGAGCCGGATGTCGCGTGGTAGTCGGCAGATCCGATGAGCGTGACTCCGAAGCGCTCGACGGAGCGGGCGTGCATCATGTCGAGAGCCTTGCCCTGGGCGACACTCTCGTCTATGTCGACAAGCACGACGTCTGCCGTCTTGTGGAGCGCAAGAACGAAGGCCGCGGTGGCCCCGACCTGGCCTGCGCCCACAACGGTCACCTTGACATCCGGCATGAAGGTCCCTTCTTCTTTGCAGATGGACTACGCGAAGACACCCTGTCAACGACGGTGTGGCGCGTAGGCGGCCGCACAGCATTCTAGCATCCAGAGCATGTGAACCGCTTCACGAGAGGTCTGCGAGGTAGTCCGGATCCAGCCGACGTCCTCGATGATGCGCAAGCCTCTGCTCCAGTATGGGAGCGACAGCCGGCAGTGGCGACCGCGGCTTCGGGGCGGGTACTGGTACCGGGATCTCGGCGGTGATCACATCGTCTTCGTTCACGGCTTCGGCAACCACCTCGCCGAGCAAGACGATGGCGCTGTCACCATGACCCGGCTCGCCTGCTGGAGCGCCCGCATGCTCAGTCACCAGAACGAGGCCAGCGACCGAGGTCGACAAGCCGAGCGCAAGCTCGAGTACCGCTTCCGCTTGCAGGTCGGACTCGGCGCCCGGTGACAGAACGAGCACATCGGGCCGCTCAGAAAGCGCCCTCGCATGCTCCGCGTGATCGAGAGCGGCATCGCCCTCCAACCGAACGAGGCTCCCGATCGCGGAGGAGCCATCGGCGGTCGCAACGATCCCGGCATCCGGGATGGCGGCACTGAAGACCGCCTCGGCTCCCTGGGCGATCGCCCGCGCGTTCGCCTCGGCCAGAGCCCTGACTTGATCGTCTCGATCTGGCCGGAGCGCTACCTGCAGCACCGCGATCCTCATTGGCATCCTCCCGCTCGTGTCTGCGAGTAGTAGATGCCCCTCGGCCTGGCCGACATCACATACTCGCGCCGCGTGACTCCCGCGTTCTCGAACCACGCTTGGACCGACGAGATCCGGCTTCGTTCCTCGAATCCGTCTCGGCCTTGGAAGGGCACTGCGGATCGATGCACACGCGCCACGGGCCCTTCTTCGTATGTGCGACCACGATGGGTGCGCCGCACTCGCATGCCTCACCGGTGGGTTCCAGCTCGCCACTTTGGGGAAGAGGGTAGCTCGTCCCGCAGATCGCGTAGTTCGTGCATCTCGCGAACCGCTTGAGCGTACGGGGCGATCGTTGGGACATGAGCCGGCCGTCGGCTCGACCTTCTCTGGCGCATACCGGACAGGCCCCGACGTCCACAGACGCCTCGAGATTCGTGGGGCACGCAGGATCGAGACAGCGCGTCTTGGGCGCCTGGCGGAACTGGATGACCTTGATCTGCGGTGTTCCACACACAGGACATTGCTCGGCCACCGGCTCGATCTTGCCCTGCGGAAGCGGATAGGTGACGTCGCAATCCGGCCACGCTGAACACCCGACGAACTGGCCCTTCGTCTTCGGCGACGACTTCACCAGTAGATCGTGACCACACTTCGGGCACACGCCGACCTTGGCATCCGCAGCAGCCGCATCTTTGAGCATCTCTCCCACGTCTTCAGAATGCTCGAGCAATACGACCATTATCTCGTCGAGAAGCGCTCGTGAGTGCGCCACCACAGCGTCCTTCTGAGCGCGTCCGTTCGCGATGGCGTCCATCTCGGCTTCGAGTTCCGCCGTCATCTCGGGTGAGGTGATGCGTCCGGCGAATTCCGAGAGAGCGGCGATGACCGCACGCCCAAGACTTGTCGGCTCAGCCGGATCGTTCACGACGAAGCCCCGATCGTAAAGCGTCTGGATGATGTCGTGGCGAGTCGCCTTCGTACCCAGTCCGCGCTTCTCCATCTCCTGTATCAGTCCGCCCTGCGTGTACCGCTTGGGAGGCTGGGTCTGCTTTTCGTCCATCGAAGCGCCGCCGAAGACGACTCTGTCGCCTTCGCCGAGCGCAGGCAGGTGCTCGTCCTTCTTGAGGCCATACGGGTACACAGCGCGGAATCCCGGGGCGACGACGACATCTCCACGCGCGACGAACCGCTCGCCGTTCACATCGACGGTCACCTTGGTGGCCTCGATCACCGCAGGATCCGAGAGTGTCGCCATGAACCGGCGGGCCACAAGGTTGTAAAGCTTCCACTCTTCGGGCTTGAGCGCCTCGGCCGTTGCCGCCCCCGTAGGATGGATAGGCGGGTGGTCCGTGGTCTCCTTGGCTCCACGAGTGGCCTGAAGGGATCGCCTGCGGAGAAGGGCACTCGCATGCTCGTGATACGCAGGCACTTCGGCCAGGACATCGAGGGTCCCGCGCAGATCGAGACTCGCGGGGTAGACGGTGTTATCCACTCTCGGATACGAGATCAGGCCGTTCATGTACAAGGTCTCGGCGATGCGCATGGCTCGGGCAGGAGACAGGCCCTCCGCAGCAGCGGCGGCCTGTAGAGCGGTGGTGTTGAACGGCGTGGGTGGCTTCACTGTACGCCGAGTAGTGACCACCTCCGCCACTGTCCCGGACGTCGCCCCGGTGACCGCGTCGAGCACCGCCTGCGCGGCCTCCGCTGAGCCGAACCGCTCGGTGCTGTGAGTGGCTTCGAATTCCTGCGGCCCGGTTTCGGTCGAGGTCGCGAAGGCGGCCTTCACCACCCAGTACGTCTCAGGGATGAAGGCTTCTCGCTCCAACTCACGATCGACGATGAGCTTCAACGTCGGTGTCTGCACCCTGCCCGCGCTTCTGGGGCGTCCGAATCCAGAGAACTTGACCTTCGTGAGGTAGCGCGTGAGCACGGCGCCCCAGATGAGGTCGATGTCCTGACGGGTCTCGCCGGCCTGCGCGAGTTCGTCTGAGACTGTACCCGCCTCGGCGAAGGCTCTTTCTATCTCGTCTTTGGTGATCGCCGAGAACCGCACTCGAGACACCGGGACGTCAGGAGCAGCATCGTGGATGAGACTGCGGGCGTCGGCTCCGATGAGCTCCCCCTCTCGATCGAAGTCGGTGGCGATGATGACTTCGTCCGCCTTCTTCGCAAGGCTCATCAGTGAACGCACGATGTCCTTCTCGGCGACGTACTTGCCCACTGGCGCCCACACAAGGTGACGCAGAGACTGCAGCTTCCATGTCTTGAGGTCGATGCCGTCGGGCGTGTACGGTCTTGAGCGCACCGGCCAAGGGGGCGCCGGGAGAGTCGCCGGCAACTGCGCGGGGGTGACTCGGCCGTCCGCCCACTGGGCGACCCACGCACCATCGGCGTAGGAAAGCGCTTGTGGGAAGTCGACGGCGAGCACATGGCCCTTCAACCCGATGCTGACCCAGTCCTCACCATCCCGCCGGAAAGTGTAGACAGGCGTCGCGTAGACCTTGTCGGTCTTGGGCTTGCCCACAGCGAGGATCTCGGCGATCCGTCGTGCGGCGATGTTCTTCTCAGAAACGATGAGTCGCATGGACGCGGCCCGGCCTTCCGCTCGGTGGCGAAGCGATCCATGCGAGTATATATGGCCTGTCAACCGTGAATCGAACGGCTTTGCAGCGCGGACTTCACAGCCCCAGCTCAGAGGCGTGCGTCTGCATCGCCTCGAGCGCAAGCGCGAGGAACTCGTCGCGCGCGAGCCCGATCTCGGAACATGTCGCCATCTGGTCGCGGTTCGCGCCCCGCGCGAACGCCTTCTCCTTCCAGCGCTTCTTGAGGCTTGAGAGCTGCACGCCTGCAAGCGACTTGTCGGGCCGCACGAGCGCTGCCGCCACGATGAACCCCGTGGTGGGGTCGGCCGCATAAAGGGCCTTGTCCATCACCGAGGACCTCGGCGCCTTCTCCGCGTGCGCGAGGATGGCATGGGCCATCTCCTCATCGATCTTGTCGCCGAGAAGCTCCACCGTGACGACGCCGTGCCGCTCGAAGTCCGAGGCGGTCTCCGCATAATCAAGATCATGCAGGAGCCCCGTGAGCTCCCACCGCTCGACATCGGCGGCTTCGAGCCCCAGCCGCCGGGCAAGAGCGCCCATGATGAACTCCGCTGCAAGGCAGTGATTCACCAGGTTCTGGTTAGGGATCCGTTCGCGCACGCACGCGAGAGCCTCTTGGCGTGTGATCATGCCCGCTTTCCCTTCTCATCCTCGATCCGCGAGACCAGCCACTCCGCCCACGCCTCAACACCGTCACCCGTCCTGGCCGATATCGGGAACACCGGCGCGTGAAGGTTGAGACGCCGCACATCTTCGCGAAACTCGTCTTCGTCGAAATCGAAGACCCCCATGGTGTCGTACTTGTTGAGGATCACCGCCTCCGCGACCTGGAAGATGCCCGGGTACTTGCGAGGCTTGTCATGGCCTTCCGGGACGGAGAGGATCATGACCTTGGCGTGTTCGCCGAGGTCGAAGTCGGTCGGGCAGACCAGGTTCCCGACGTTCTCGATGATGAGCAGGTCGAGCGCGGCCAAGTCGAGGGTGTCGACGGCTCGCCTGATCATATCGGACTCCAGGTGGCACGCGCCGCCTGTGTTTATCTGCACGGCCGGAACCCCGTGCGAGGCGATCTTCTCGGCGTCGACACGAGACGCGATATCACCCTCGATGACGCCGATCGAATAACGGTTGCGCAGAGCGGCGATGGTCGCCAAGATGGTCGACGTCTTGCCCGCGCCCGGGCTCGCCATGAGATCGACGACGAAGACGTCGTTGGCGGCGAAGAGCGCCCTGTTCTCCTCGGCCAGCGTGTCGTTCTTCTCCAGGATACCTTTGGCGATGTCGACCCGCATGGGGACCCGACCTCCCGTCAGTCGATATCGATCGCATCGATGCGCAGCTCTCGCCCTTGGATCAGTCGTGCGACGAGCGATCCGCACGACGGACACTTGGCGTCGAAGCGACCGTGGTCGAACTCCTTACCGCAATCAACGCAGACCGACCGTGCAGGAAGGAACGTGACATCGAGCGTCGCGTCGCTCGCTATCGTTCCCCTGCGCAGCACGTCGAAGGCGAACTGCAGCGGGTCCTCGATGACTTCGGTGAGCTCGCCGATCGACACCTCGATCGAGTTGATGCGCTTCGCACCAGAACGCTCAGCGGCGTCGATCGCCGCTGAGAGGATGCCGTCACAGATCCCCATCTCATGCACGCGAACACGCCTTTCAGGCTTCTTCCTCGTCCAACTCCAGAACCTCGCGCTGGTTCTTGATCTTCCGAGACAGCATCACCCGAACGAGGACCATGCTCCCCTCGAAAAGCGCGATCATCGCGGCGGCCAGCGCGCCCATGGTCACGGGCGACCAGTCAGGCGTGATCATGGCAGCGACAGTCGCCAGCACGACCCACACGACGCGCCAGTTCTTGTGCAGCTTGTCATATGGGATCACCTCGAAATACACGAGGTAGAAGACGACGACGGGCACTTCAAATGCGGCGCCGAAACCCAAGATGAAGTACATCGCCACAGTGATGAGGTCCGCCCCTGTCGGCACGTACCGGAGCATCTCGCCGTTCTGCCCTGCAAGCCATGCCGCACTCGGCTCCAGGACCAGGAAGTAGCAGAACGCCGCCCCTGCGAGGAACAAGACGACCGCGGCAACGAACGTCCAGAGGAACCAGACGCGTTCCTTGGGTTTGAGCGCCGGCAAGAAGAACGCGAGCGCTTCCCAGATGATCACGGGACTTGCGGCGATGATCCCTCCCCACAGTCCCAGCTTGAAACGGATCCCCATCGCTTCGAGCAGTTTGAGCGTCACCGCAGGCGAATCGCCGAGGACGGTGCGCAGGGGCTTCACGAGGAAGCCATACATCTGATCCGCGAAGAAGTAGCCCGCGACGGCGAAGACCGCCACGACGATGATCGTCACGGTCAGCCGCCTGCGAAGCTCGGCGATATGGCCCATGAAGGGCATGCGCTTAGGAGTCACGGGCATGGTCGTGAGCGGGCCGCTAGGAGGCCTCGCCTGCCTCCTCTCGCCCCTCACTGTCAGGCTCATCCAAGAAGCCAGGCTTCCATTCTTCGTCCGCGAATTCGGGGGCGAGAAGCTCTGGGTCATACTCGGCATACTCAGCAGCCGCAAACGATGCCACGGCATCGCCTTCGGCACTGGAGTCGTCTTCCACACCCGGCGTTTCAGGGCCCTGCGCGGGAGCGTCCTCGTCCACAGGCAGCCCGCCGGGAGTCTCTTCTCCAGGCGCGGAGATGCCCGCTTTCTTGCGGTACTCGCGAGCTTCCTTCTCTCGATCCTTGGCAGGATCGGCGTCGATGCCGTACATCTCGGCCTTGACGACCGACTCCATCATCGCCTGATACCTCTTGAACTCACGCGTGAACCTGCCTATCGTGCGTGCGATCTCGGGTATCTTATCAGGCCCGAAGAGCAGCACCGCCACGATGGCGATGACCATGAACTCGGTTCCACCGATGCCGAACAAAACAGTGGTCTCCTTTGCCAGCCGACAAGCACGCGTACCGCCGATGCGGTCACTCGCACGAGTCTAGGGTGAGCGGAGCGCTACTGCAAGCAGCTAGTGGTCCGTGGCCTCTTCGAGCGTCGAGAACACGGGGAACACCTTATCGAGCCCCGTGATGCGGAAGATCTTGAGGATGTTGTCCTTCGTGCAGACCAGGCGCATCGACCCAGAGCGCTCTTTGACCCGTCGCAGACCGCTCACGAGGACCCCCAGCCCCGAGCTGTCGATGAACCCGACTCCTTCGAGGTCGATGACAAGATCCGTGCACCCATCCTCGATGGCATCGATGATGCGCGCTTTCAGCATCGGCGACGTGTACACGTCGACCTCACCGGAAACCTGCATCCGGCATGTGGCGCCGTCGCGATCGACGGAGATATCCAGGTCCATGCGGGTATGTCTCGCTTTCGGTCGGTGCCCATCACACACGATTGTACCGCACTCGTCAGCTGCGGTGAGAACACGCATCCTTTCGGGTAGATTACCTACCGTCATCCGAGATGAAGGAGATAGAGTGGCACTGGATATCCAACTCGAGCCGCAAGATGGCCAGTGGACACTCGTATTGTCGGGAGAACTCGACTACAGCGAGTGTGCTTCTTTCCGGATGACGATCGACAGGATACTCAAGAGCTCGCCAAAGAGCACGATCGTGGACTTGTCGCGCCTGGATTACCTTGACAGCTCAGGACTGGGACTCTTGCTATCGCTTTCCAAAGAGTACGGGGCGAGTGGGGGACGGCTTGTCCTGGTCACCAACGACGCTGTCGACAACATCTTGGACCTCACTCGGCTGTCGGGCATCTTCTCGACGGTTTCGTCCCTTGAAGAAGCACAACAGATGTTGGCAGATACGTCTGTGGGCTGAACACTATCCGTGCTCGGCACGCGAGAAGGCCGGCCCAGTTCGCGCCGGCCTTTCTCGACAAGATCTCGATGCATTATCCGATACTCACTGAGTGGCCGGAGCGCTTCCGGTGGCGGCTGTGCTGCCTGTCGTCGACGTGGATGCCGGCCCGAGGTCGGCGAGGAGCTGCTGGGCTGTGGCGATCTGATCGGCGAGTGCGGGGTCGTTCGTCGCGATGAAGGCCGAGAGGGCCTCCCGCGCTCCAGGGCTCCCCGAGTAGTACGCTGCGAAGGCCTTATCTCCCAGAACCGCCGCATCGTTGGGACGCACGGCTAGTACGCGGTCATAGTATGAGATAGCGGTAGACCACAGCGGGACCGCCGCCTCGCCCAAGCCTCCGTTGGTGAGATCTGCAGCATAATCGTAGTATGCGTGCCCGAGCTGCAGGAGCAGATCGGGATTCTCGGGGTCGGCTTGCAACGCAGCGCTAAGAGCGTCGATGACCGGCTGGTGCTGTGATGCGATCGACGTCGCGTCCGGGGTGCTCGCACTGCTCGACTGCTTCGAGGAACCCCCGCCTGCGCCCAGTACCGCGATACCGGCTACAGACGCTAGGAACGTGACGACAACAGCGATGATGACCGCCTTGACCCACGGCGGCGTGGACGACTTGTCGATTGCCATGCGGTACCTTCCTGTTTGCAGATGATCGCGCGCGTGACCTCACGCTCCAGCGCGGACAGGTGGACTTACTTCGCGGTTGTCTCCGCAGAATCGCTCGCGCTCGCCGAGCCGCTCGCGCTCGTCGAGCCGCTCGCGCCGCCGATGTCGGGGTGACCGGGAGGGAGCTGCCCGGACTGAAGCTCCTCTTGAGTGAGCGATGGCGCCACGACGTTCGTCGCCGGGGCAGGGACCTCGGAGGTGGATGAGCTCCCTGTCGGGATGACGATCCCGATGATGACGCCGAGAAGCAACGCGATGACCGCGATCAGAGATGCGACCGTCATGCTCACGTTCTGCGCGAAGAACGACCCGCGTGGTGCTGACCCCGCGGAAGTCTTGCTCCCGCCGGAGGTCTTGGGTTTAGACGGCCGCTTCGCTTCGGTCTTCGGCTTGGCGTCTTCTTCCTCGTCGAAGAAGCTGTCCTTCTCACTCACGGGTTGTTACCTCCTACAGACTGGATGACTCATGACGTTGGCGGAGTCATCCCTGTTCAGGACCAGGCGCGATTATAGCACGCACGCGTGGAGCGAACCTGCCCTTGCGGGAGAGCATGCGCTCGCGCACCTGCGCACCCATGAACGCCGCTGTCGCAGCCGCGATACCTAGGAGAGCTCCGATCAAGTCTGCGTCGACGTCGAGGTGCTCACCCAGCGCCGAGCCGACGACGTATCCCACGAACAACGCCCCGAGCGGGACCACATAGATGGCCAGCGCAGCCTGCATCCGCAGCTGCTCCGAGATCACCACCTCGACGCGATCGCCCAGGGCGACGCCCAGCGGGTCGACGACATCGCGTAGCAACATCTCCTCGGCAGAGGAGCCCATCGAGCACGCGTTGCACCCCGCACAGCTCGGCGAGGCGCCCACGGACACATCCACCTTGTCGCCGCGTACCGCGACGACCGTGCCGACCTCGATCATCTCTAAGAGTCCGTCCTCAGTTTGTACTCGATCGACTCGATACGGTCCGAAAGACCCTCTGTGTCAAGTGTCGGATAGGTGCCGCGATCGAAACGGACGACCCCGTCGATCATCGTCATCACCACGTCTTCTTGGTTCGTGGTGTGGACGATAGCGCTATACGGGTCCTGCGTCGGGAGCTGATGACTGCGAGAAAGGTCGATCGCGATGACATCGGCGCGCTTTCCCACGTCCAAGCTGCCGACCAGATGGTCGATCCCCAGCGCTCGGGCGCCGTCAAGGGTCGCCATCCGGATGAAGCGCTCAGACGGGTAGAACGACGCTCCTCCGACGACTCCGCGCCGGACCAGTAGGCCGATGCGCATCTCGTCAAAGAAGTCGATAGTGCTGTTGGAGGCGGGCGAATCGGTGCCGATGCCTACGACGATCCCACGATCGAGCATGTCTTCGAGCGGCGCGATCCCCATGCCGAGCTTGAGATTGCATCGCGCACAATAGGCCACCGCCACACCCGACTTGGAAAGGATCTCGACATCGCCGTCATCCAGGTGCACGCAGTGCACGGCCAGCACCCGAGGCGCATCGAGGATGCCCCACTGGTACACGTACCTTACTGGGCTCACGCCCGTGGGCAACCACGCGACATCCGCCCATCCCGACCGGTCGCGGTACTCTTGCCCAAGCGGTGAAGATCCGTACTTCACGAACTCGAACTCCTCACGCGATCCTGCCAGGTGCAGAGCAACAGGTAGACGAGAGTCGGACACGCTGTCCGCAACCGCCCGGAACAACGCCGGATGACAAGAGTAGGGTGAGTGCGGCGCGATGCCGATGGTGACAAGACCGGGGTCGACATGTGACTGCCAGCTGTCCACGTCGGCCAGAGCGGACTCCATCACAGCGGGAACTTCACGCTTGCTCATCGTCGACACTTCGCGATAGACCACGCCACGCAGTCCTGCAGCTGCCACGTGCTCCAAGCACGCGCCAGAGTTCGTGATGTCCGCGATGCTCGTGATGCCCGACCGGACGGTCTCCATGGCGCCGATCAGTGCCGAGACGCGCCAGTCCTCGTCGGCGAGCGCGGCCTCCTTACTCATCACCTGCATCTTCCACCGCGCATAGGGCAGATCGTTCACCACTCCACGGAAGACGCTGTATTCCAGATGTGTATGCAAGTCCACGAAGCCGGGCATGAGCGCCGCTTGACCGAAGTCGCGCACCTCTTCGGCGGGATATGCGGCCACAAGGTCATCGCGCCTTCCTACTGCTGCGATCGCACCATCTTCGACCAGCACGCCACCATCTTCGATGTGTGGCGCGCTCACGGGCAGGACATAGCGCGCTAGCAACAGCATGACAAGCCTCCGCGCCGAACGGGAACCGTCCACACATGGTACAACACGCAGAGGTAGTGCGTGCTCACACCTGTGCGACGTGGATCGCGACGATACCCAAGGTGAGGTTGTGCCACGAAACCTTCTTGAAACCGGCTGCGTACAGTTCGCGCGCCAAGCTCATCTGCGATGGGAAGGCGCGTATCGATTCGCCCAGATACAAGAACGAAGGGCGATCGCCCGTAAGAAGTGTTCCTAGCACGGGGATCACCGTCTTCAGATACGCGTAGTACATAGACCGGAAGGGCACGAACGGCGGGCGGCTGAACTCGAGGACCACATAGCGGCCGCCCGGCTTGAGGACCCGCTTGGCCTCGCGGAAGTTCGCGGCTCGATCCGGCATGTTCCGGACGCCGAAAGCGACCGTGACCACGTCGAACGAGGCGTCATCGAAAGGAAGCGCCTGCGCATCGGCGACCTCGAACTCGATAGCGGTCGGACCCTGGTAGTCTTGGGCCTTCTTGCGGGCGACGTCAAGCATCTCGGCAACGAAGTCGGTCGACATCACGGATTTCGGCCTGCCTTGGCGTGCGATGGCCATCGTAAGATCGCCCGTGCCCGCGGCGACGTCGAGCACCACGCTTCGTGGCGTGAGCTCCGCATGCCGTACAGCAACACTCCGCCAATAGCGGTCCAGGCCAAGACTCGAGACAGAGTTGAAAAGATCGTAGCGCGACGCGATGGTGGAGAAGGTACGCCTCACACCCTCGGTCGTCGGGCGACCGGCTGCGGGGTCATGCATCGGCGTCACGAAGCCTCCGAGTGGCCAGGGCGAGGATCGTACTTCCGAAGTCTCGGAAACAGAGTCTCGAGCGTCACGCGGAACCATAGCGCGATGTTGGAGAAAATGTGTATCGGCCGCACAGAGGCAGGCCAGTTGAGCTCGGACTTCTGACAGACGGTGTTCTCGTTGAGCTCATCTATCTCATGACGGAGATCCTCGAGCCGCGCGTTGCGGGAAGCGCCATCGGAAGCCTCGATGATCTCGTCGATGCGCGCCATGACGTCACGCGCCGCGCTGATGCGAGACTCGGTCTTGGCAGCCGTAGCGCTGTCAGCGATGCCCACCTCCGCCTTTATGCGGTTGAAACCGATGGCTGCCTCGTACGTCGCCTGCACCATCTCAAGACGCGTCATCGCGTCGGGTTCGTAGTTGAGGATATGCTCCCAGGAGGGCTGCAGAAGCAGCTGACGGTGCTCTTCGAGAGTGCGCGCTCGCAATGTGTAGCCGTAGGCCTCGGGGTTGTCGAACACCATCGACCCGGGATCGAGGAACGGGGCCATCGGTGAGATGAAAGCGAGCAGCCGACCGTCGTTACCGACGTGTGTGTACAACTCACGCACCGCAGGCACCGTGTCCAGCACTGACTGCGCCGTCTGCCGAGGGATGCCCGTCATGAAGTACAGGTCGAAGCGGGTGCAGTTGTGCTTGAACGCGTATTCGATGGACGTCGCCACGTCCCCGAACGTATAGTGCTTGCCGAACGCCGCCCGCACGGAGTCGTCATGACTTTCACACGAGACCTCCATAGACCAGTCGTTGAGGTTCTCGCCGAGGAACGCGCAGAACTCCTCACTGGGAGGCGTGAAGAACTCGAACCCGATGGGGTTCTTGAAGTTGATGCGTCGGAGCCCCCGGATGAACTCTTCGACATATGCGCGCCCCGCCTGCTGGAAGTCGTTGAGAACGAAGACGGGGCCGGGGATGTGCTTAGCGACGTGTGCGATGTCGGCGACCAGTCGCTCGGGATCGCGGAACGCAGGACGCTTGCGGCCGAAGTGCCGTGCGAACGCGTACGCGGAACCGCCGCACGTAGGGCACTGGTTCGTGCAACCTCTACACGTGAGAGACGCCGTCACCGGATACCCAAGCCAACCCTTGAAGGGCAACGCCGACGTCATGTCACGGTCGCGAATCACGGAGCGCATGCTGAAGCTGTAGTCGAGCTTCACGTGGTCGAACGTGTCGGGTACCCACGACAGGTCGTTCACGACGATGCTGCCATCGGACGTCTTGTACGTGACGTTCGGGATGTCGCACACCGAACCGCCTCGCCGAAGCGTGTACATCAATTGTGTGAACGGTTCTTCTGTGGAGTCCCCACGAACGACATAGTCGACGCAGTGGTACTGCACGAGTTCTTCGTGGAAGTACGTGGCCGACAGTCCCCCGAAGATGACCGGTGTGTCGGGGTGGTACTTCTTGCAGATGCGTGCGATCTCGATGGATCCGTGGGCGTGGGGCAGCCAGTGAAGGTCGATACCGAACGCAAGCGGATCCATCTCCCGGATGGCCTTCTCGACATCGAATGTCGGCTTGGCGAGCATATGCATCGCCAAATTCACGATGCGCACCGTCAGGCCGTGACGCTCCATGTACTCGGCCATCGTGGTGAAGCCGAGCGGGTACATCTCGAATATGGGACTCGACGGCACCAGGTCCGAAACAGGTCCGAACATGATAGAGCGCTCCCTGAAGTCATAGACTGAGGGAGCGTGCAGTAACACAAGATCAGGGTGCGGCAACGACGGTGCGCCTCCTTGCGCAGAGGAGCCGTCGGGGACACGGCTTGCCGGCATACAAGCTGGACACCGTAGTATATCACGCTCGATGGACCGCTAGCCGTGGCCGGCGCGTTCGTTCGGGCTACTGCGCGGTGCCGAACATGCCTGCAGGGGCCTGGCACCGGCATGCGAGCGACTTAATGTCACACGGCATGCGTATTTGGGTCACGACCATGCCCTCTGGCTTGCGGATACGGATGACCGGAGTCAGCAACAGCACACCAGTGACCCCGGCGCCGATAAGCAGATCCAGGGTGATCTGCACCCACCCCGGCGAGCACGCCACGAGCGCTACCTTGACGCCCAGGTCAGGATCGATCCGCGCGATGTCGGTGAGATGTTGGACGCTGACACCGCCCACCGTCGTGCCGGCATCTTCGGGGATTTCCGAGAACAACGCGACAGGTTGCACGCCATAGCGCTCCGAGGGAAAGACGACCTGCAGAGCCTCAAGCATACGAGCGCTTCCGATCATCGCGATCGGGTACTCGTCAGTCAGTCCGAGGAAGTCCGTGAACTCCCGGTAGAGCACCTCGGGCTCATACCCCGCTCCAGGACGCCCGATGTCGCCGACAAACGAGATGTCACGGCGGACCGTCTCCTCTTTGATGCCGAGCTCCTCGGCAAGCTGCCGAGAGGTGATCCGGTCAGGCGCACCCACACGCAGCAACTCTCCAAGGTAGCAGTGGTACAAGGACAAGCGGTACAAGGTGGCCTCTGGCGCACCGCGTCCTTCGGACATCACAGACCTCCACGTGAGTAGCTGCTCTGAATACCTATTAAGCAGGCTATCACAAGTTCGAGTGTGAAGTAACGATTCGCCTCTCATACCTGCGCGAAGTCACTGGGTACGGAGAGAGGAACCGTGATTCATGAACGATGGTGCATCAGCGACCTTCGAGTTCTGCGGATGAAGCCGGCTTAGGAAAGGGCGCCGTGTCATCCAGAGCGTCGACGACCACCCACCGGCCATCAACGTGGCGAACGACGAAGACCGTGGCCTCGGGCCACCCAGGAAACCGCTCGGAGGCGACCCAGCGTACGACCACCTCGGCCTTGTCCCCCTCGATCGCACTCACGTACGGCGGCTTCCAGTCCGGTATCGCCGCAGCACCACCGGCTACCGACGTGCCTTGCGCGAGAGCATCCGCGAGCTTCGGGTCCTCGAAGAACTTCGCGTAGGCCGATCTTTCGCGCACCGCTTTGGCGCGTAACGTCAGCAGCTCTTCCACGGTCGTTGCACCCGGGTGCTCAAAAGCGGGGCCAGAGTCCTTGGGGCCGCAACTCGAAACGCCTAGCGCAATGCCTGCGATCACGACCACGAGTACCATCGCCCCGAGAACATCGGCCTGATGCCGTGAGCGGCCTCGGGGATCCGCTCGGCCGGCCGTGCGCGTGGCGGGTGTCGTCCCATGCACCATGCTACTGCCCTGTTGCCGGAGCGCTCGACGTGTCGTCGAGCGAGGTGACGCGGTCCACGAGCCAGCGATCGCCGACCTGGACCAGATCGTATCGCAGATGGTAGACGATACCCTTCTCCTCCCGCAGCGTCTCGCTCGTGTCCATGCTCTGGTGGATGTAGTCCCACGTCTCGGTGGTAGCGACCGTGGCCGAGGAGTCCGACGAGAATGCGACGTCCCCGAAGGTGATGTGGCGAAGGGATGCGAGCATTCGTGCACGCGATTCGCCGAGTGCCGCCATCAGTTGGTACTCCGTGTACGTTTGGTCTCTTGTCGCAACCTGATCGAGCTCGTTCATGTCTTGCTCGGCAAACGCCCGGACAAGCGCGCGGTTGTAGCGCGTGACCGCCGCTGTCACCGCGCTTGGATCGGTCGAAACATCCGGCGCCTGCGAGCAGGCGGCGCACAGCGCGACCACCAAGAGCGCCATGATGATGTGTGGGCGTCTCATTGGAAGTACACCGAATGCAACGAATCGGAGAGCGCCGTCGTTCCGAACAGCGACATCACCGCCAGTCCGAGGCACACCGCCAAGAGCACTGCGGCGCGCCTCCCCTGCCATCCGAAGAACCGCCGCAAGTGCAGGTACACGCCGAACATGAGCCAAGTGATGAGCGACCACGTCTCCACTGGATCCCAGCCCCAGTATCGTCCCCAGGCATTGAAAGCCCACACAGCGCCGCTCAACATCCCTACGCCCCAGAACGCGAAAGCAAGCCCCGCGTACCGGTACGCGAGCGCGTCGAACCTCTCCCAGGACGCCGCGTCAGCATCGGCCGGCCCGCTCGCGGCGCGCAAGACCAACACCGAGGAAGCGCCCGCGGTGACCGCCGTTCCAAAAGCGAGGAAGTAGAAACACACGTGCAAGACAAGCCACATACCCGAGAAGGTCGGAGGGAGATTGGAGGTTTGCGGCCCCGAGTACAAAGCGACGCCGAGCATGAGGAAGGCGACGGGGTACATGGGCACACGCGCGCGCGCGACTTGGTCACCACGCATCGCTAAGTACAGGGCGATCGCGCCGACTACCGCCGAGTAGGCCGAAAGGTCCTCGTACATGGTGACGAAAGGGCCGTGTCCCACAGCGAACCAGCGACCGGCGATAGCGGTCAGGTGAACGAGAAGGCCAGCGGCTCCTGCGATCTTCGAACCGCGATCCGGCACGTCGCCGGTCTGCCGGCTGAACAGCGCCAGAACGAATGCGAGGGCGTAAAGCACCGCAGCTACGAGGTGCGCGCCTGGATCGAGCACTTCCAGCAGCCCGCTCATCGCTCTCAGCTCCTTTCGCCCTGTGCTGCGGCGCGCAAGGACTCCCGCTCATGGCTGTACAAAGACGCAAACCGAGGCGCATACCACGACGCCACCATGCGTCCGTCACTCGAACGGCTGAGCGTGATCTCGCGCGGCACAAGGGCATAGAGCGCCACCGCCCCGACGAACACCACGAAGAAGCTCGAGAACAGAAGCCCGTAACCTCTGCTTTGCTCGACAGTCACGATAGACCATCGTCTGATGCCGTCTACGGTGGCGGTGTAGGTTCCCAACTCCTCGCGAGCGCTCCTTTCAAAACGCGCCTCTCCCACCGTCTGGCCGCCTCGCGCCAGCCTCAAGGTGAGAACCGGCGGCTCCCGCCTGCGCTCGTCGACGGTGCACTTCGCCCGGATCGTCTCCCCACTTTCGAGCACGCGGTCCTTGTACGTCGCTTGCTCGGGGGAAAGGGGCTGCGGAAGGTCCAGACGCAGCCGTTGCGGCGTCGGTGACCCTTCGAGCGTCACGAAGAAAGCGTACCCTATGCGCTGCTCCTGATGGAGGCGCATCCGCTGCAGGACCGCTGGGTGATTCGTCTGGACGTCGACCCTTTCCGCGTGCAAACCGTCATCTACGACATACGTGCCGACATAGGTCTTGGGCTCCCCGTTGTCCCAGAACTCCGCATACATGCCCGCGAGCGTGAGCGTATAAGGCAACACGGCTGGCGCCCCGAGAGGACCGCGCACAGCGTCCTCGAGCACCGCGCCCTGCGGGAGCGTCTGCCCCTCCACCATGGTCACCAGACCGACGCTGCGCGTGAGGGTCACGACAAGCACACCCAACATGGCGAGCAGCATGCCTGTGTGAAGCAGGGTGGGGCCAAGATACCCCAGTCCGTTCTTGAGATAGCGTCTCTTCGGCTCGCCGCGGCCGACAGGCCTGTAACCCTGGTGCCGGAGGACGCGCACAAGAGCCTGCTCATCATCCACGACGAACGGATCGTGGGACGCCGGCCCACGTGACCTGACAACGCGACGAGCATCGCGCGGCGCCACATATGCCACCACCGAGGCGAGCTGCGCCGTCGCAAGAGTCACCAGGACCCTGAACCACCAGGTGGTGACCACACGGTCCAGGCCGAGCGCGACGACGACGCCGGGAAGCGCCACGGACCCGACGGAGGGCCGCTGAGGAACGAGAGCGACGCACGACAAAGAAGCGACGGCCGCAAGCGTGGTGACGAGCGTCACCCGGCGGTTCCGGAGTAGCCGTGCGAATCGCGCGAGATGCCTGGTCATGCGAGAAGAAGGCCGCCTGTGCGCCACTACCAGTTACCGGTCGTAGAGGTCGTCGAATGCGAGCCGCAACCACTGCTGCCGGTGACGAAACAGTCCGTTCGGCTGCTGTCACCATCACCCTTATACGCCGCCACCCACAAGTTGCCCTTGACGTTGTTGTAGGCATAGCGGGATGGCATCGTGCTGTCTGCGTCGCCGATCAGCCCTTGGAGCATTCCGCCGTGAGGCACGATGATGTGGCACCGGTAACAGTACTCACTGCGATGGTTGGTGTTCAGGTGAGCTCTCGGTCCCGTCGAAGTGTCGACCACATGGCACTGCGCGCACAGCAAGCCCCTCGTGTCTTCCGAAACTGCCGAAAGGGTATAGGGGGTCCCGCTCGAGTCGAGGGGCCAGTAGCCTTTGAGGATGTGCTTGATGCTGGACCCATGGGGCCCGAGTGCAGCTGCGCTCACATCTCCGTGACAGTCGGAGCATGCCATCGTCTGAGTTGCGACGGACTTCCATGGATCCTTCATCCAAGCCGTGTACACGCTCGAGTCGTTGCTCGTCACTCCCATCACGGGGTGATACGAGGTGTTCTTGGGATTGAACTCGAGCGCGACGTCCGTCCACGCATCCGCCCCGGCGCCACCCCAGCTTTCGAGCGCGGCGTTTGCTCCACGAGTGTGGCACTTGAGACATGTCTGATACTCGTACGTTGCTGTCTCGACCCATGAGTAGGCGCTGGCGGTGGGAGTACTCCACGCGGTCGAGGGTAGCGTGACGCTCAAGGCCTGCACCCCGTACTGCGCAGGTCCCACCTTGTTGCCGTTGGCGCCGCCAATCGTCCGAGCCCCTGCGCCCGCGTCGTGGGGATCATGACAATCAGCGCACTCGACGTGCTTGTTGGCGGCCGCCACCTGTCCGATATAGCCGGTCGTCTCGTCCGAGTGCGACGCTTTGTGCTTGTTCGAGTAGTCACGAGGGTCATGGGCGAAAAAGGCGCCGCTTCCCAGAACCACCTGCCCGTAGATCGCGACCGATGTCGCACTCATCGAGGCTACACCATAGCGGTCGCGCGCGTAGCTGACCGTCCACGTCGAACCCTGGCTGTCGCTCGCCTTGCTGTGACACTTGAAGCAGAACGCCTCCTCGTAGGGGTCGTTCAGTGTACCACCAAGCCTCGCGAGGATCCTTGACTCAGGGCTCGAGTGCACGCCGAAGGTCGTCATCGTCGCCATCAGGCTCGAACTCGACTGGTACGACTTGGTCATCTCATCGTTATGGCACTTCACGCAGTCACCGCGGAAAGGTGATGCCGTGAAGGTCGCCGTGACCTTGTACTGGTGCGCAGATGCGGCAAAACCAGTGGCGTCGACACTCACGGTGTACGTGGTGCCACTACTTCGCTGATCACCATTCTGCTTGGTGAGTGAACTGGAATGGCACGACACGCAGATGCCGGGCGCGCCAGTGGTCCCGGGGTTGATGAAGTCGGTGTTCGTTGCAGAAACGCTGCTTGCGGAGATCGTCATCCTCAAGTTCGCGCCCTTGTCGGAATTGAACGTGTCGTGGTCGCCGTGGCACGAGACACAGAACACATCGCTCGTCGACGTGGGGTATGACGATTGCGTCGCGGGAGCATGGTCTCCATCCAACGCCGTGCTGCCGAGCACATGGTGATAGCTGTTGAGTCTGCTCGCGCCACCCGTGGCCGAAAGGAGGTTGTCCTCCATGGCGAGGTACTCGGAATGACACCCATAGCATGCCGTTGCGCCATTGGACACCCCCAGAGTCGGCGCATGCACGTTCGGCGATCCCGCCCCTGCATAGCTCTTGCCGTGACAGTCATAACAGCTCTTCGTAGATGCCTGCGCGTGCTTGTCTTCCGCACCGCCGAGCGCCTTGAGCCTTAGGTAGTTCTGGTCAAGGCCGTATCCCGAAGGCTTCGTCTGACCCGTGAGAAGCGTGCCGTCTCGGCGGAGGCCTTCGAACATCATGCCGGCCGTGCAGTCTGCGTAGACGCCTGCCACAGAATCCCATACCTTGGGCGTCGCGTCCGAGGTGGAGTGGCAGGTGAAGCAGAACTTCCGCACATCCGCAGCCGCCGTGATCGCCACACCGGCGCTCGTGGTCGCCTCGAGGTCTTTGCCCAGAGTGTCGGCAAGAAGCATCTTGTTCCCGCGAGCCGAGCCATGCGGGTTGTGACACTCGAAACAGGGAAGAGGCGCATTCACAGGCAATGCGGCTCCTGTGGTCTTGATGCGATGGCCGTTGGTCGCTGACGTGTCGTCAGGGGACTTCACCGCATAACGCTGGATGTCGACAGCTCCCGACTCCTCCCATGAGCCGCCGCCGTGGCACGCGAAGCACGCAGCCGCGTAGTCACCACGCGTGCGGTCGGTTACGACACTGGACGCGACAGGTACCGTGAACGTGGCGGGCAGACCGTCGTAGGCGTTGGCGCCGCGGTGTGCGCTGTGACACCACAGGCAGTCGCCCGCGACACGAGTCGCCGTCTGGCTCGGCGCCATCGGGTCCGGCGGCAAGCCCGCAGGGATGCGCATGTGTCCGTTCTTGGCCGGATCAAGGTACACTGTCCGGCCGGGGAAGGTCCCCCATACAGGGTATCCCGTGGAGTCTTTCGTGGGGTTCGAGGTCGAGGGATAGGGGGTCGAGGTCGTCGAGACGTACCAGTCGTTCGAATCGTTGTGACATGCCAGACACCATGACGTGTCGGCGCCGGTCACTGCGTAGCTACCACTACTGGTGACTATCGACCTCTTCGGAAGTCGGCGGTTTGTCGCGTACGAGGAGTGCGGCGAGTGACACGACGAACACCGGTTCGTCAGATCGAGATCGATCGCCGCCTCGGGCAAGTTCTCGACCCTGTGTCCACTCGTGAGAACAAAGGAGTTCGCGCCCCCCGTCTTCACATTGGTGCTCGCGCCTGAGCCGTCGTGGCATGAGTAGCAAAGCGCGATCTCGCCCGAGTCGCCGTCCGCTGGCAAGACCCTGAACAGGTAACGGTCACTCGCCGCGACATGAGGCTTGTGACAGTCGTAGCAGATAGCGGCGGACGCATCGAACCCGCCGTGGGGAACGGTGGTGGCACAAGCAACACCGATCTTGCCTCCGGACAACCCGACGGTTACGGAGAAAACCACGGCGACCAACCGGACTCTGGTGCTGGCTAGCCGACGTGTCATCGCTTCCAGCGCCGTTTCACATCCCCCCGCGATCCGCTGACCCGAACGGCTCGTCTAAGAGCGCTCGCATCACGCCCAGAGCGCAACTGCCTGTTCTGCTCGCTATTATTGCACACGTTAGCACGGCTGTGTGCCCGTAAGCACGTCTCGCACGCACCTCAGGGCGCGGACTCCACGATGTTGAACACGACGACAAGACCGCGGCTCGCGTCGGTCACGTACGCGCGGCCGACAGCTGGGTCCCACGCGACATCCCTCGGACTCTTCAGGCCACCTCCCTGCGCAGCCGACTCATCGGTGATGGAGACGATCCCGGCGCCACTGCGCGCGACTATGTCGATCGTCCGTCCGAACGTGTCCACGACCAGCAGTCCGTCGTACGGCCCTGGCGCGATGCCTCTCGGAAGAGCCCGCTCATCGGGGAAAGAGGAGCGTCTGACGCCGGAAACACGGTCGAGCACCAGCACGCGTCCCGAATTCGAATCGGTCACATAGAGTGCATCGCCGAGAACACACATGCCTCCGACGAAAGTGAGCGCGGGCCGAAGCGCGCGGCCTATCGTGCGGAGGTACGCGCCAGTAGAGTCATAGACCTTGATGTCGTGTGACACGCCGTCGGCCACGAAGACCTCATCGCCGTGCGCAGTCACCGCCGTGGGTTGTATGGGCGCAGTTCGTGCAGTCGAGTCACCGACCACCACGGCATGTGCCGATGCGCCCGGATCGGCAGGAAGCAGCAGCACTCGCTGGCCCGCGGTATCCACCACGGCGATCGTGCTCGTGTCCACTATGCTCACGTCGACCGGGTACGCGGTCGCAGCACCGGAAGCCACAGGAACCGCGATGGTTCCCAGCTCCTTCCCGTCCAGGCGGAAGACCGCGATGCGGCTGGCGTCGGATTCAGCTACGTATAGGCGGTCTTCGCCCAGCGCAAGACCTAAGGGATTGAGGAGCCGCGGCCGGTCCGGCGAGGGGAACTGCCCGGCATAGCTCACCGGTGATTCGCTGTTCACTGGTGGCGGCAGCAGATCGGCGGCGCCGTCTTCGCGCGATACGAACCACCAGACACCCGCAAGTGCGACGACGATCACCAGCGCCATCAGGGTCGCAAGCTCCCGAGGCCTCACTCCTCGGCGCTTCTCCGGCGCTGCCGGAGCCGACTCGTTCTCTGCCACACGCGTCGCTCCTCAGTAGCCCGTAAGATACGCACCGTGGATGGTGTTGTAGACGACAGCGACACCCACTGCGGCGAAAAGCATCACCGGCAGCGCAGCGATCGCTGCCCACGAGAAGCGGCTGCCCTTCCACCCCATCGTCAGTCGAAGGTGCAGCACCACCGCGTAGCACAGCCATGAGATGAGCGACCACGTCTCGATGGGGTCCCAACCCCAGTAGCGACCCCATGCCTCGTTCGCCCAGATCGCGCCAGCGGCGATCATGACACCCAGGAAGATGAAGCCGGCCGCCACGAACTTGAATGTGAGATCGTCGATGACGTCCTGGGGAGGAAGCTTCGCCAAGCGCGCCGCCATCGGGCCGTCCGGCCTGCGATCGCGGATGATGTGTATCACCGCGAGACCGAACGCGGTGATGAACGAGCCATACGAGAGTTTCGCGAACGCGACGTGCACAGCGAGCCAGTAACTGGCGAGCGTCGCCGTCACCTGGAGCTCGCTTTTCGGCGCAAGCATCGCTCCCCCGACAGCGAGGAACGCGAGCGGCATCAACACGATCCCTGTCGCCCGAAGGGAGCGGTAACGCCACAACAGCAGACAAAAGGCGACCACACCGACGAACGCGTAGCTCGACACGACCTCGTAAAAGCCGATGAACGGCCCATGACCGACACGCACCCACCGTCCAGCGATAGCGGCCAGGTGAGGCACCAGTCCTACCACAGTCACTGCCAGGGCCACGGAAGATACGCGCTCCTTGCGGAACACGAACCCGATGATGAACAGGGCCGAGGCGAGTGCGTAGAGACTCACCGTCACCCACATGAAGACGATCTCGGTGGTCTGCGTCATGCGTCCTCCTTCGCCCCTGCCGCGCGCTCAAGCGCCTCCACTACTCTAGCAGGGAAATGCGGGTCTCCTCGGCTGTGTCGCACATCGACGTGCAACCGCGGGGTCCCCTCGCCGACAAGAAGCACACGCGCCTCTCGCGGTGGTGAGAGGAGTGCGATCGAAAGGCCGGCCACCGCAATGGCGAACAGCGCATAGATGTAGTACACCGAGCCGTCATCCACAACCGAGAGCCGCGCATAGGTGGTGAGCTGGCCGACCGTAAGAACCAGCCCCTGGCCAAGATCGACGCTATCGCCCTGCTGCACGACCGCTTCGATGGACGCATGTTGCGAAGGAGAGGACGCACCTGAGTTCGCGCGCACACGAACCGATGGCACACTGCCGCTGGCATCGCCTGACTCCGGCAAGTCCAACAGCACCGTCGCAAGCGTCTCGCCACTAGGCCCCGTCACTGCGAAGCCGTTCGGCGTCACCTGCGACCCGCTCGCCGTGTAGTCCAGAAGCACTTCTTGCTCGAGTGAGCCGCCCGGCGAGACGACCGAGACGACCGCGGCCAAGCCATGGTCGTTCGCGTGCACGAGCATCGACCGGTAGCGCACGGGGTGGTTCGCATAGGCGTACCCGCTGGCTAGAACGGCCCCGTCAGGTGAGCGGATCTCCACGTATGGGGTGACGCCCTGCTGGACCCCGTTCGCCACGAACGACCGCTCTATCCTCGGCACCGCGATGATGCGGCCGCTGAGTTCCCCCGCGAGCGGCCCAGCTTCAAGCACGCCGTAGGACTCCCTGATGTCGGGCTTGGCGCCACCTGCGACGACGCCCATCAGCCCTTCGGTCCTCGTGAGTTGTCCGAGTGCGATCACCACGAAGAGCAAGGCGAGCGAGCAGTGGAAGAGCGGGCTTCCGATAGTCGCTCCGATTCCTGACCGGGCGTCTATCACTTCTCCGTACCGTTGCACGCGAAGATGCAGGCTCCGCAGTGCCTTGCTCACGCGCACGGGAACGTCCTCCACGCCCACTTGCACATCGATCACCGCGCGCGGATGCTCGCGAAGGCGCCGGACCGCGCCTTGTGTGACGCCCTGCCTTCCGCGCATCCGGACCGCTGCCCTTGTGCGCTCCCACGCGCATGCCGCCGTGCTCGCCCCGAGTAACGCGGCGAGCGCGATGAACACCGAACTGCCATAGGGTCGGCTGTAGTCATCTCCGGAAAGTGTCGTAGCCAAGGCGGCGTATACGATGAAGGCGATGATCAGCCACACAGCGAGACGCCGTGACCTCAGAAGCGTGTACACGCGCGCGGCTGCCTTCATGGGTGCGCCCTCATTCGAGCACGGTGGGCGACGTATCGCCCGACTGCTCGAGCACCTTGGTCGAGGCGACCAGCCATCCGCTGCCTACCCGCTCAAGTGTGTAGAGCATCGAGTACCCCGTCTTCGCCCATTCCGTCTTGGGTTTGCGCGTCACAAGGTCCCAGTAACGCCACCGCCAGACCTCGCGTGTCCTGACGGTGGCGGTGGTAGCCTCGGCGGAAGATGGTGCTCCCTGCGTGGCCGAGAAATCTTCGAGCTTCATCTCGATGGCCTGGTTCTGCATCAGGTTCAGCTGGATGTACGCATCCTCGCGCACCCATTGGTCCGGCGTGACGTACGGCGCCACCATCGTCGAATCCAGACTGTAGTAGCTGCGTGCGGCGATCGTCAGGAACGCCTCGACCGCTTTCTCCGGTGTCGGTGACGGACGGGCTGCGGGCACCTGTCCTGCATCCGCGGCACCGATGGCCGCGGTGGATTCTCCGCTCCCGGATCCGGCAGAAGGCCGGTTCTCATGTGTGCAGCCGGTCAGGACGGCGAACGCAACCGACAGGGCCACCACAGCCGCCACACTCGCGACCTGACGTGCCATGTTCGGCACTCTCGGATTTCTTCGCATCCTAGACTCCCCACAGAGCACACACCTCGTCAGGGTCTTCCGGAGACAATCGTAACAGGGCGTCAGATGACGAGGAAACGCCGACACCAGGACTGCGACACGCACTCGAGCGCGCCGGTGGGCGCCGCGAGGGCGCCCACCTCTCACCGCACGACTCATGTGTGGCTACTGGAAGACTTTGAGTTCCGCGATGCCATAACCGGTGGAGCGCCCCGTCCCTGTCCTGCGGCACTCCACCTTGACATAGCGTGCATCGCGGGCGGTGAAGGTCACCACAGACGTGCCCTTGGGCGCAGTCGTCGTGGAGTACACCTGGTTCCACGTGGACCCGTTGAGCGACGTGTACACGCGGAACTCCTTGGCCCAGTAGTCGCCGTACCAGGCGATATCGGTCTCTTTGATCTTGTACGTCGTCCCAAGGTCGACGCGCAGCCACTCGGTCGTGCTCGCGCCGCCTGTGTTGTTCGACCACCAGAACGTGGAGTCGCTTCCGTCACCGGCCTTGCCCGGCGCGTAGGCCGAGCTCTCATAGTGCGAGGCAGTGAAGGACTTGCCGAGTGCGAGGTTCGTGCCGCCGGTTCCCGCGACAAGGGCGACATTCTGGGTGAGCGTCACCCCGTTGGTGATCGTCACCGGTTGCGACCAGGTGGTGTAGCCCGTCTTGGAGACCGTCATCGTGTAGGTACCGCCCGCGATCCCGCTGATGGCGTACGCGCCGTCACTCGCAGTGGTCGCGGTCTTCCCAGCGACACTCACAGTAGCGCCGCTCACCGCCGCGCCCGTCGCGGAGTCGGTGACTTTGCCCGCGACTCCTCCAGTCGTGGGCGCATCCGGGTCGAGCACGAGCGGCCACACCGGAGACACCGAGCTGTCGTGCTCGCCGCACGAGGTCTGGCAGTCGTGCTCGCTCCACCCGCTCGCAGTGTGGTTGGCAAGCCGGATCGCACGCAAGCCGGTGCTGGCGTATGGCGCGCCGTCGCTCGTGTAGGCAAGCATGCGCGGACGCTTCCAGCCGTGCGGGAGCTGCGAGTGGCACAGGACGCACTTGCCGTCTGATGATCCGTGATGGTCGCTCTCACCGTGGACCTGGTTGCTCCAGGCGCTTGAACTGCTCGCACCGTTCAGATCATGACACTTGGCGCAGATGACCGTCGTCGAGTTCATGCCGTTGGCACTTCCGCTCAAGTAGGCCGTCTTCCACCACGTCGGGTACGCCGGATCGATGTTCACCGTCATCGCCGACCCGTGCGGCCCGGTCGAACCCGTGTAGGTATGGCAGGCGTCACACGACATGACGGAGTCTGTGGCCCACCCGCTCTTCAGGAACGTCGAGGCGGTCGGCAGCGGCCACGTGTATGTGGCGCCGTTCACCGAGAACGACGACCGCATCCCCGGCAGGTCCGGCGACACACGGTGGAGGGAAGAGCTCTTGGGGCT
>JAJFTR010000076.1 GCA_021372825.1 Actinomycetes bacterium | reverse complement strand
CCCCCTCAAGCGCTCTGCGGTAGTGCTCGTGTGCCAGATCCACGGCGTGCGCCCCCTCTCCGGCCTTCAAGGCCTCGATGATCTCCCGATGCTCGTCGGCCGACGCCTTCATGTTCTCCGCCCGGTTTGGGAGCAGGAACTGCCGCTCCATGTCGCGCCACCCCTCGTGGTCCATGAACTCGAGGAAGCTCCGCTCCGTCCGCTCGATGATCGCGTTCTCCGTCGCCTGAGCGAGAAGCAAGTGAAAGTCGCGGTGCAGGCGAATGTAATCCTCATAACCTTCGGACTTCGCCGCCTTGTCCATCTTCGCGAGCAGCTTGTCGAACTCGCGCGCCGTGGCAGACGACCACCGCTCCGCGACGAGGCGCACGATCCCGCACTCAAACGCCGCACGCGCTTCCTGAAGCTGGAGTGCCTCCTCGGATTTCGAGATTGCGTCAGCAATTCCGTTCGTGAGTTCCGCCGAGATCGCGCCTTCCGCACGCACGTACGTTCCATTGCCGACGCGCGTCTCCACAACACCCATCAGCCGCAGCGCCGCCAATGCCTCACGCACCGACGTGCGCCCAACCCCCGTCAGCTCCGCCAGCTTAGCCTCCGAAGGGAGACACTCACCAGCTTTCAGGGACCCGTCGCGAATGGAGGAGAGAATCCCCTCAACGACGTGCCTAGGGCGGTTCACCTCAGCCAGTTTCTGAAACGCCACTAGGCACCACCTTCTAGAAGAAGCTCAATGAGCTTCTTCCGAGCTGCTTCGCGCACGAAGCGGCCAACTACATGTCTCGGGCGATTGATCTCCTGTAGCTTGGCAAACGGCATGGCGGAGGCAGTATAACGCATCTGTCAGGTGTCTGACAGATCTCGCACCGCGGGCTGCTAACACAGGACGAGGTTCGGTCTACCCGCCAGAGCCAGTGGAGGGCGGGGCATCCCACGAAGGCTAGGCAGCGTCCACACGCCAAGAGACAAGACGCAACCCCCACCGCCCGGCATCGTCCTTCCCAGCTGTGGCCTGGTCTCGCCGCGACACCGGCTGCGCCTTGGGAATCACAGGAGGGTTTGCCCCCTACACTCTCGCCTGCCCGGAGCGTCGGTTGCTGAAGACTCTCTGACCCCAGCGCCCAAGTGCGCTCACAACGACAGCTGGTGCTCGAAAGCAGCAGTGTACCCCGCGACTGGCTTGTACTGCTGTTGGCTCAACGCGTAGTTCTTCTCAGTCATCTCAATTACTCGCCCTCCGAAGTCGACGCCCAGGTCGTTCACAAGGCCGAGCACAAGCTGCGTACCATCCGGGAGTCTGTCCCTGAGGAACTCCAGGACCCGCCGGTAGTTTGGTTCATCTTGGTCCTGCTGTCGAGGCGAGTCGATCACAAGCGGGAAGTATGTGGCGTCACCATACATGTGCACTAGATGCGCCATGGCAACAGTGTAGGCGAGGGCGGCGCGAGGCAAGCTGCTCCCGCTCTCCTCTATCTGTGCCTCGATGCTTGTCCAGCGCTCTTCGGGAAGGTTGTCGACATTGAGGGCTTGAAGGTATTGCTTCATGCGCTCGCGGTAGTCCGCTTCTACCAGCTCTCGCTTCTCCGTGCCGGCCCTAGTAAGACTGCGCTTCCGCTCCCTCGCCTTCGCGGTATCGGCCGCTATCTGCCCGAGGGTCATCTGAAGTGCATCGCGCTGCTCTTTCAGATCGGCGAATACCTCCTTGCGGCCTGCCTTCCGAATCAGCTGGCTGAGGGTGACATCGCCCTGCTTCTGCACCAAGAGCTCGTGAATCCCTTCGTATTCGGACACGGCGCGACCGAGGCTCGTGCGCAGCTGAAGCATCTCCCGCTCCTTGCTGGTCAGTTCCTCCGAGACCTCTAGCATCAGGTCGAGGCATCGATGCTCGTCGCGGGCAATCGAGAAGCGCTCCTCAAAGGAGTTGCTGTACTCCTGTCCGCAGATGGGGCACGCGATGCCTCCATCCGGGAGCTCAAACGTGCTGTACTCGAAGTCCGCTGTGAGTTCGGACTTCACTCGCCTAACAATCTCCAACTGCGCCTTCAGCAGGAGCCTCTCGCCTTCAAGTTGCTGGAGTCTGTCGCGGTACTTCTCCTCCCAATCCTTTAGCTCTGCGCACCTGGCAAGCAGTTCGTCCACTGCCGTCGCAAACGCTCCGATCTCCACGTCGAAATCTGGTTCGCGGAACTTGTGCCCGAGGTCGGCTCGAAGCGCGTCAAGCGCATCTAGCTTGGATCTGGGCTCGACTTGGTCGTCTTCCAGCTGCCTGATCTTCCAGTCAAGGCTGTAGTACTCGCCCGGATAGACGCCAACCATGTAGTCAACAAGCTCGCGCCGCCATGCACGAAACTGCTGTAGGTGCGTGAAGGACGAGAAGTTCGATGACCACCCCCCGTCCTGGTCCACGTAGAAGGGCAGGAACATATAGGCCGGGGTCGGCGTCTGACGCTCATTCTCCTTGTTCACGAGCGTGACGCTAAAATCGAACAGCTGTGCGAGAGCAGGTGCCAGCTCTGTCGTTACGCTGGCGTACGTGCCACGCAGGTCACCACCCCCATCGAAGAGCCCAAACCGCCCGCCTGCCCTCAGCATATACCAGACTGTGCCGTCGACCCTGAACCGAAGCAAGATTCTTGCGCGAGCGGTCTTCCATCTCGAGCTCAGGCGAGGAGGCTCTGCGCCCAGGCAGTAGTAGAGGCTCTTCATCAGCGCAGACTTACCGGTCTCGTTCGCCCCGCGTATAACCGTCGTCCTCTCGTCGAATTCGAGCGCCCTTCCCCTCTTCTCCTCGTGTGACACCATCCACAACGCGTCGAACGTGCAGATCCTCATCGCGCTTCCTCCGCAGGTTCCTCACCAGCATCCGATAGTTGCGAAGCTTCATGAGATACCTCCCAAAGGACTGCTGCCTGAACGTACGCACCAGCGGGAGACCAGGAGAACGCAGCCTTCCGCGCCCCTTCTGCGGCCCAGTCGATCAGCCCGGTCAGGGTCATGACAAGACCCTGAGCACGGTAGTCGGCCACGCACTTCGATGCGTAGTCACCCAGTTCGCGAACTGCGAGGTTCGCTGTGTCCATACGCTCTGCCTCATACTGCCGCCACCCGGCCTTGAGTTGCTCGATCTTGTCCCACGGCATACTCTCCGCATCCAGGCGCATCTGGACGCGTCTCCACTCTGGCGCTGAGTCGCTACCTACTCTGGCGCACGCTAGCATTGCCTCGAAATCCTTCCTCGCGATTCCCTTGTTTCGCGATAGATCGGCGAAGCTGGTACAACCCTGTTCGTAGTTGGTCCTCTTCTCGATTTCGCCGCGGATCGCGCGATAGAGAGCCCCAGCCTGGTATCTGCTTCCGGGGTAGGCCAAGTCCAGGAACTCCACAAGCGCCCCCTTGGCGTAGACATCGTGGCCCTCCAACTTGAGTGCCGCTTTCTGGAATGACAGTTTCGCAGCAAGAGCTGCAGCACCAACTACGTGCAAGTCCCGCTCTATTGCTTCGACAACTCGCTTCCTGGTCTTCTCATCCAGGTCATTGAAGGCGATCTCGTCCAGATCAGCCGATTTCCCTCCACTCTGCATGTCCAACGAGAAGCCGGTGCTTGAAGCTATGATGCCCTTGATTTGGTATTCCGCGAACTTGTGGCAGTTGGCCGCAACCCTACCCAGCATGGAAGGTGCCGTATATGGAGTGTCCGGGCGCCGAACGAGGTCTGCCACCGTATGTAGTTTCGAGCCTTTTCGCGATTTGACCTGGTACAGCTCGAGCGCATCCGGGTTGCAGGGCGAATTGAGGACAAGAACGTCTTCATGATAGTCGCAGATGACTAGGTAGGGAGCGCCTCCAGCGTGCAACTGGAGTAGCTTGCAGAAGGTCCAGTCCTTTTGGTAGTCGAGACGACCCGAGGCAATGCTGCCACCGCGATCGCCGGGTTTGAACTGGACTAGCGCATCGCCCAGACTCGGAGTGTCCACCATGTCTGACGCTGCTTGCCTCCTTCTTAGTCAGCCTTCATGATACTAGCCTAGGGTCGAGAGCGAAACGGCACGATACTCCCGCTACCATATCCACGCAACTGCCTGCACTGAGAGAGTCCCGTCCAGGGATCCACGATGGAGCAGGCGAGCCGGACCTAGTCGCCGTCTACCCGCGGGCGACAGGATCGCTACGCGGCGTTCTGGCTCATCGCCTGATGCTGGCGTCCGGCGCGATACCCAGCACAACCTGGCAGAAGATGAGGCATCGAGGGTTCATCCGTACATCCAGATGGCGTGTTCGCCTCCGCTTGGACGTGCTTGTATACTCGTGCGGAGTCTAGCATGAATAATCATCACGAGCGTTTCGACGTATATTGGGCAAACACATTCTTCAGCACAGCTGATAGGAGCTTCAACAACGCGTGCGTCGAACAACTGCGCGCGGCGGGGTACGTCGTATTCTCACCGCAGGAGACGGATACAAATGCCCAGCGTGCGCCGGAAGCATCGGAGATATTCCGCACCGACACGGTCGCACTATTGCACTCGCGCTGTGTCATTGCATGTATCGACCAGGAGTCCATAGACGGTGGGGTCGCGTGCGAGGTCGGTCTTGCCTATGCATATGGTCTACCTGTATTCGGACTCTGCACGGATATCCGCCAGCGGCGGCAGGGACGCTTCCAGCTGTACCGTAACCCCTATGTAGTTGGAATCATCGAGGAGGACGGGCGGATCTTCGCCAGTTTCGCCGAGCTGGTATCTGGGTTGTCAAGGCGACTGGGCAATGCCGGGGATAATCTTCTGCAGCGCAGGTCGGACGTTATCAAGCATTTCTCGGCAGTAGCTGGTGGCTATGACGATTTCGTCGAACAACTCGAGTCTTGGCATGAGCGGCCCCCGGACTGGGGGGAACTCGCCCGTAGGCAAATCAGCCAATCCGCCAGCCGTCTGGTGCTGGACTACGGCTGTGGAACTGGCAGAATCGGCGAGTGTGTCATGGGACATAGCTCCGCGGTGGAGTACTTCGGCTATGACGCCTCCCCAGAGATGCTTCAGATTGCCCGGAGGCGCCTTGCGGGTCGCGCTCACTACCTCACATCACAGCGGTCAGATGTCGCAGACTGGGCACACGCGCACCCCTTCGACCTGGTGCTCTCCTTCTTTGTCCTGCACGACATTCCCGACCTCGACGGAGAACTCAGGGCTATTGCAGGGGCTCTCAGGGAAGGTGGGCTGCTGCTCGTTGCTGACCTAGGCGCAGGTGACCTGCCCCTATTGGCAGAGGCTCTGCGGCGGGGGTTGGGGAGACCCGCCGTCACTCCGGAGCGACGGCTCACCCTGGGCAAGCTGTCGGAACAGGCAGCTGCAGCTGGGTTGCAGCTCGTGCGATGCGAGGTCTTCGCCCCGGCGGTGCAGTTTCCAACTGCAAGCGATGTCCAGAGATACTTGGGGTTCTTCGGCGTCTACTGCGGCGACGACATGCCCTTGGCTTTGAACCCAGAGGCCGTGGACACCACCGAGAGAAGAGTCCAAGCCTTGCTCGGCAGCTGGACATTCCCGCTACGAGATCGCCGGGAGTTCCTCGTGGCCACGTTTACGAAGACCTGACACCATGAAAGGCCGCCTTGTTGCGTTCGAGGGCATTGACCGTGCAGGAAAGAGCACTGCAGTGCGCAACGTCAGTGCTGCCCTGGATGACTGCCTTGTGGCGGTAACGAGCTGCAGTGAACGCGACTCGCCGCTGGGTCCCTTGCTGGAGCCGTCAAAGCTACCACGGCTTTCGCCCTTTCTGAAAGCGTACCTGTTTGCAGCCGATCGTGCCTGGACATACGAAAAGAAGGCGCAGGTGGCTCTGGCCGCAGGGCACCTGGTGTTTTGGGACCGATACGTTGACTCCGCCTACGCATACCGAGGTGCGGAGCGTGCGCTAGGACGCTCAGATCTGAACCCCGCGATCGTCCGTGCTCTAAACGCTCCTTTTGTCAGACCCGACTTGGTGGTGTACATTGACATCATGGTTGATGTCTCGTCGGAGCGGGGTAGGAATGGGCAGCTGCAGGAAGCGTATGACGTGCCCTTCCTAGAAGAGGTGCGGAGGCAGTATGACTCCCTCGCAAAGGCCGAATGCTATTGCAGGATCGACGGCAGCGGAACATGCTCGCAGGTGGCTGACGCCGTGGCAGCCGTAGTTCGTTCTGCTTTCCCCGACCTCTTCCCGTGTCTTCTCTCGTCGCGCACATGATTACCGATAGGGAACGAGCAGTACAGCTTGTACGTTGCCTCGATGAGGCCTTCACGCGTCAAGCTGGCGTTCTCGCGGAGAGAGACGATCTAGTTGAGTCGCAGGTGCCCCCTGGAGCCACCCCAGGTTCGCTAGAGCAGGCTCTCTTTCTCTTCTATGTCGTCCCGAGTGACCGTGGCACGAAGTCCTCGCGGCTCTACACAAGGGCGAAGGAGCTATACGCGGAGAGACCCCTGCTCTTCGATCCCACCGATGTGGTGCAACGCTTCTCTGGCATCGCAGATCCGCACCTGGTGGAAGCAACCGGCCGAGCGTTGGGCTCAAGGTACCCGGCAGAAACCGCCCGAGCATGGTACACCAACTCCGTGACACTAATCGCCAGGCACTCGGGAGACCCGAGGCGCCTTCTCAGTTGCAGTTCGGATGCCCGTGCCCTTCTGAAGGAGATCCAGAGCTTCCGCGGGTTCGGTCCGAAAACGGGTGGGATGTTTCTACGCGCGGCCATCGGATTGGGATATGCAGTGTGCTCGAATTTGGAGGACGTACTAGTCCCCGTCGATGTGCATGATTGCAGAATCTCCTGGCAGACGGGAGTGATACGGAGCCGCACTGTTACTTGCTTTGAGGAATTGGACTACCATCGTCACGTCGCGCTTGTTCAGAAAATACTCCGTGACACGTGTAGAGACCTTCGTGTCTCTTGGCTGAACGTTGACCGTGCCCTTTGGCTCATCGGATCAAGGTGCTGCGTCGCTGGCCGATGTACCGAGTGCCCTCTTGCAGCGATGTGCTGTGTCAGCGAGCAGGGACCGAGAGAGAGAGCGAAGCGGGAACCCCTCCAGGCAACCCTGTGGGCAACAGAGTCGAGTCCCACTCCGTAATGCAAGAAGCGGCAGGGTCAGATGCTGTATCGGATGTCAAGTCACCTCCTCGGTGGGAGCGCGGAACGATTCACCGCTTTCGTAGATGGCATGCGCAAGGAGCAAAAGCTTCCGGGGCGATAGGGCCAGGTGCTGTATCACCTGTCAAGTCACCCCCTCGGCGGGAGTGCGGAACGGCTCGCCGCTTTCGTAGATGGCATGCGCGAGGAGCAGGAGCTTCCTCGCAGCCGCAATGCGAGCCACCTTGTCCGGCTTGCCCTCGTCCTTCAGTCCGCGGTAGATGGCGCGGATGCCTGGGTTGAAGCGTGCAGAAGAGAGCGTCGCCTCAAACAGGCACTTCCGTACCTCACGGCGGCAGGCTCAGATCGTGTTTCTTGACGTTCTACCAGGCTCTACCGACGGAGCTCGATTCCCGGTGTTCGGCAGCAGCCGCTCCGGCCTCACTATCGTCGCTTCATCGCGAGCTGAGCGCCCAACCCTCTCCGTGACGTTGGTGAGACTCTCGCCGCTCATGCTGAGGACTGTCTCGCTCGACGGCGCTGGCAGCTCAGAGCAACGAAGAACCACGCACACTGCTAGCCGTGGGGGCCGCCAGGCAACGTCAGGCTCCGAGGCAGACGCACGAGCACACCACAGGAGGTTGCACGATGACGCAAGAGCGGTTCTTCCCCGACATCATCACGAGGCTGCCCCGCGCCGACGAGGCGGGCGACCCGGTTCGCACGTACTTCCTGCAGGGAGAGCGGATGCAGGCGATAGGGTCAGGTTTTGCAATCACGCATCATCCGTGCTAGCGTTGTTGCATGGCTCGCCCGCTCCGCATCGAATACCCAGGCGCCCTGTACCACGTGACCTGTCGCGGCAACGCACGCGGCAAGATGTTCCTCGTCGACCCCGACCGCGAGCTCTTCCTTCAGGTTCTGGCCCAGGTCGTCGAGAGGTTCAATTGGCTCTGCCACGCCTACTGCCAGATGACGAACCATTACCACCTACTCATCGAGACGATCGACCCAACGCTCTCTCGCGGGATGCGTCAACTGAACGGCGTCTACACGCAGGAGTTCAACCGGCGACATCGTCGCACAGGCCACGTCTTCCAAGGTCGCTTCAAGGCGATCCTCGTCGAGCGAGACAGCTACCTTCTCGAACTCGCCCGCTACGTTGTCCTCAATCCGGTGCGCGCCAAGATGGTGCGGAGGGCGCAGGATTGGCCATGGTCGAGCTACCGTGCAACGGCCGGGTTGGAGGAGTCACCGAAGTTCCTGTCGACAGACTGGATCCTAGAGCAGCTCGGTCCGTCAAGGTCGAAGGCAGAGAAGGCGTACCGAAAGTTCGTCTCCGAAGGGCGAGGCGTGTCGGTGTGGGAGGACCTCCGCGGACAGATCTACCTCGGCAGCGATCAGTTCATCGAGCAGCACGCGCCCGTGAACTCAGACACCCTTGAGATCCCCCGCGCCCAGCGCACGGCAGGCCGCCCTCCACTCGCGTCCATCGTCTACGACTCGCAGGACGTCGCCGGCGTCGCACGCGCATACCTCGAGTGTGGATACACCCAGCAGGAGATCGCCGACCACCTCGACGTTCACTACTCGACCATCAGCCGGCGGGTCCGTGAACACGAAGACGGGAAACGGCGAAGAAAGAAGGCGTGATTGCAGGGCATGACCCTCACATACGCTACGGCGCAGGGATCGAAAGGCTCTTGCAGATCTTCTTCGCGAGCAGATCTGGGATTTCTGTGTGACGTGGGACCGCCTCGACGCGCCCGATGAGTGGATTCTGCCAGAGGGAGTGCGACGCGCCCTCGCGTTTGAGGATGCACCCGTGGCGCCGCAGATGCTGCAGCAACGCTTGGCGCTTCATCCAACCTTGACAACTGCTCGGACCGCGCCTTCGGGGACTCCGCGAAGTCCGTCTTCCCGGCGGTCCTGGAGGATCAGTTCGATGGCGGACGCGAGGCTCTGCAGGCACTCCTCACACGACCGACCCTGGCCGTTGGCGCCCGGGATCTCCGGAGAGTACGCGATGTACCAATCACCGTCTTGTTCGATGACCGCAGTGAACTCGTTCCTCATGGCACCCTCCACCTTGACAGCGTAAGCCCGAGTGAACCTTTGGTCAATCAGATCGGCGTGCTGGGGGCCACCGGCGTTCCGTGCGAAGGACGGTGGCTGCCTGGCTTTGCCAGGCAGCTAGGGAGTTGCTGCCGCAACTTCAGGCTGGCCGGGCGAGCCGAGCCGCTAGGGGAGTTGCTGCACCCGCGCTCAGATCTACCGGGCCCCCGTCTCAGGTGGATGCTTTCTCGAGGTGTCGCGCTACGAGAACCTTGATGACGGCCTGTCGCGGCGACGGGGTCTACCATCGTATTTCGTACGGAGACGGGGACACTCCCGGCGCGACGTAGACGGCTGCTCGTTCCGAGCAGCTTCGGAGTTGCTGTGCAACTCCTTCAATGCTGACGAGATTCTGGCTCCTGGGGTCCGCGGCCTCTTCGGAGACACCGCTCGACTCTGAAATGCCGCCCCGTCATCTATGCCATCCAGGGAAGTCCGAAGGGTGATGGTGGGCTGTCCAGCTGCGCTGGACAGCTCGGGAGTTGCCGCGCAACTCCTTCTTCGCTGTGGTCTGAGCAGTAGACGAGACCGCCTGGATGAGCGAACTCGCACTGCAAGGAGGCACAGATGGAGTTCCAGCTTCGTGTTGGCGTTGACGTTGGCTGTCGCAAGCATCGCGTCGGCATCGCCGATCCCGGCGGCTCGATCCTCGCGAAGTTCGAGTCACTTCGGGAGATGCAGTGACGCCGCCGAGCACACGGACCCTACTACACGTCCTCTGTACTCAGAACGTGAGCGGGAAGAGTCTCGTCATATCGACAACCTCAAACCCATTCTCGCCGACCTTGTAGATCAGTCCTACGAACCAGAGAGTTCTGAGCTCGTTCGCTGGTTTGGACTTCATCATGGCGACTTCGCGCAGATAGGCAACGCAATCGAGCGTGAACTGCATGGTCCCCGACGATGATGTCAGTGCCGTCTTGTAGACAACCTGCGCCTGAGCGTCCAAGAGAATCATCGCTCCTGCGAAGTAGCTCTCCCCCGTCTGCGGTGAGCACAGAAGAGTGAACTCGTACTCCGCAGGAACTGGGATCCCAGAGCTGGGATCTCCCCACGTCACAACAACCCTCAGCGCCTGAGCGGTAGGGGGTACTGCCGCTGGCGCCTCTGCCGGCAGCTCGGGGAATACGAGTGTCAGCGGGGCACTCGCAACCGTCAGGCAGGCAAATGCCGCGAGAGCCAATCCGCAGAACACCCCGAAGGGAGCGCGCCTTGTCAGTTCCGTGTTGCGCATCTAGACCACCTCTGGTCCCACTGAATACCCGGCGGCACGACGCCGTTGTCTTCTATCGTATGACATACTCGCTCCTGATACCATGTCCGCGTTAGAGGGACAGTAGGGTCCCCAGGCGTCGGGGTCACGGGGTCAGATGCTGTATCGAATGTCAAGTCACCTCCTCGGTGGGAAGCCTGAACGCTTCGCAGCTCTCGTAGACTGCATGCGCGAGGAGTAGGAGCTTCCTCGCTGCAGCGGTGCGAGCGACCTTGTCCGGTTTGCCCTGATCCTTCAAGCGGCGGTAGATCGCCTGGATGTTCGGGTTGTAGCGAGCCGCTGACAGCGTGGCTTCGTACAGGCGCTTCCGTACTTCCCGGTTGCCACGCTTGCTGATGCGCGACTTGCCGTGCACTGAAGTCCCCGACTGGACCTGAATGGGATCCAGGCCACCGAGAGCCACGAGCTGCTGCCGGTTGACGTTGGGGTACTTCCGGAACAGCGCGAGCAGAGTGAGCGCTGTGATTGGGCCGATGCCTGGGATCGACAAGAGTGCATCGAACCGTCTTGCGGCGTCTTCCTCGTTGGCCACAACCGCTTGAGCCTGTGCGACCTGCCGTGTCTCCCTGCTCTTGAGTTCGTCGATCTCACGGCGGAGTCCGCCTAGGAAGGCCTTCTCCGTTGAGGGATCGTGCTCGAGTGCATCGAGGAGTCCCTGGTAGGCGATCCGAGCCTTCTGCACGACGCGGTACCAGGCAAGATACGCGGCC